>JAFYYV010000027.1 GCA_017557405.1 Prevotella sp. | reverse complement strand
ATATGAATGAGCATCGCGCCATTTCTTGTCACTTTTCTTGCCACGCTCCATCTTGAGAGTATTTGCCAACATGTCCTGTAGTTCCGACATATCATGACGGTTTAGATTGATGCACTGTCCTGACTTATGGTCAGTCCAATCAAAAACATAGTGAGCATGGTGATTCCAAAGAAAGATAGTCGAACCTTCTGCAGAATCAAGATACTTGCCCTGCTGATGATCCTTATCCGTAACCAGATGCTCATGTCCTTCATCAAGATGAGCATAGATGGCTTTGGTTTTGATACCCCAACGCTGCTCTATTTGTTCTGCGAGTGTTTTCATCTGGTCCATTGTCGTAGTCTCTGTGATGACGGCTACACCTTCACGGATAGGCTCAGCGTTCTTTGGCATCTTCTTAGGCTTCGACAAATCCTGTTCCCATACAGGGACAAGCTTTGGAAGTCCAGATGTAGGGTCAACGACTGGGTTTCCACTCTTTTTGTCGTAAGAAGGCATTGTCAATTGTTTTCCATTTTCATCAAGCTTTGCCTTACGGCAAAAGTGATGGCAGGAATAGCGTTCCTTCGCCTTACGGATCTCATCGGCTACTGACTTGAAGTCCTCTGCTTCCCAGGTCTTGTTGAGATGTGAATACTCGGAATGAACATGTTTCATTTCTTTTTCGCGCCTATTGTGTTTCTCGGCACCATACTTGGCGGCGCAAATATGAATCGATGTCTTTTTTGCCATATTTCTATAATCTTGAAAATATACATTTATGCATTTATGCAATCCTAATTTTATGAAATTATGTATTTCTGTATTTATGAAATATTGTATTCAACAGAAGCTTTATTAAGCATTTCTTCTGACGAGAGAGTCCAGGGAGAGGGTTTCTCCATGGTCGGGTTCTTAGGGCTGAAAGTCCTAAGCGGGGGTCTGGGGAGGGTCACTCCAGCGGTAGGGCTCGAAGGGGAGAAGCCACTCCCCTCGCGGTACTTAGGCAGAGCCTGAGCGGAGTCCAGAGAGGTCACTCTGGCACACAAGGGTTGATATAACCCTTAGTGTGCTACCTGATTTCCGTTGGGAACAGTCGGACTGCGCACAGTGTAAGGCGCAGAACGACTGTAGAAACGGAATAAGGGTAGAAACCTCGCTACGCGATAGGCAATCGCAACTCTGTTGCGTCGGAAGGGGGTATAGGGGGCAGCATAGCCCCCATAACGACCATTACCTTATTGATTCAAACATGCATTGGGTTGCGGTGTTCTGAACGATGGATTCTTATAGGGAAGAATAAGCATCATCTCATTGAAACGGTCTGCTATTCTGTCGCCATAAGTTGCCCTAATCTGTGCCGGTGTCAGATTGGTGGTCACCATCGTGAAAAGCATTCTGCAATAGCGGTATGAAATCAGGTCAATTACTGGAGTGACACGATTTCCATAGTTAATCAACGTAGTTTCCTCTTCACCAAGGTCATCTATGCCAAGCATGTTGGTATTTTGGATTTGTCGATATTCTTGAGAGTCAACTTTAACTTGGTTATAGATGAACTTAGCACTCTCAACTCTCATTCCCCAGGTGTCAAATGTGGTATTACCATTGAGGGGGATTACAAGGCCCCTTATGAGATTCTGCAAGGCATACATCATAGAACTCTTACCATTGCCCACACCGCCACACAACAGAATGCCGAATTTCGTCGTAGGCTCAGTGAACAGTCTGGCAATTTTGGCTATGTGGCCTTGAAGTTCGTCACTATCGTCAAAAGTATTGCCACGTTTTTCAACCTCGACTCGCAAGGCAGCCTCAATATATAGGGCAGCATTATCTACCGACATTGGGAACTTAACATATCCCATTGTAGTCTTCCGGACGGTTAGCTGAGATTTCAGCTGAGCCAGCCTTTCCATAACACTTTGATTCTTTTCCATGATTCTTGTTTTTATGATTATAATTGATCCAATTGAATGCATATTGACGGCAATCCGACTCTTCTTTTCCCTTACAGCCCTTTTGCTCCAACATGTCAAAGAAACCAGAGAGCTCCTTTCGCACTGCTTCTGCATTGAGATTAATCCCATTTTGGGCAAGTTGTGATGATAAGTCATGATGCCAAGAACTGTCATTCAGCAGTTTTACCCTGAGTTCAGAAAGAGACAACACATTATTTGAATTAGGCAATGGAGATTTCTTTTCTTCCCTTACTTCTTTTTTATTATTATCTTCTTTTATATTGGAAAGGGGCAACGATTGGGACAACTTAGATGTCAACGTTTCGGGCAACTGCTGAGTCGTCATTAGGGACAACGATTGCGATAGTACCTCCGAAAAATGGAGTGTGTAAAGAGCAGGCTTGCCTCTGCCTTCCCCTTTGGACAAATCAATCAGTCCTCTCTTCTTAAGTCCTTCCCTTGCCTTCATCACGTTCTGCTTAGAGGTGTTCAGCCGTGCCACCAGCATCTGGGTACTGACCTTGAAAGGCATTACCCAATGCTGACGGTTGGCTTCATAGAGCAGATAGAAATAGAGAGAGGTCTCGCTCAATGAGCATGGATCGTTCTCATTCTCAAACCAAAAATGGTTCATGTAGTCATATATACCCATCATTCGCTAACTTTATATCCACTTTCTTTAACTAACTGCAATGCGAGATCTGCATCCACAAGGATCTTACGTTGCACCTGTGTAATGGCATCATTGATAACACCACTATTCTTGATGCGTTGGGCTGTGGACTTACTGCACCCAAAGAGATTAGCAATACCATTGATTCCCTGAACATATTTCTTATTGGAGGGCTGGCTATTGCCATCGACTGAGAGGCTTTCCATAAGGACATGTTTTAGCATATACTCATGGTCTTTACCGGTGAACTGCCAAAGAGGTTTCTCTAACAGTTCCTCATACTCCGGGTCCTGCTCCTTACTAACAGCCTTGGTAATGAGACTAAGGGCTGCTGGATTTATGTTGCGTCCTGCGATAGCATTGCCGAGGAGCATCTTGCCGACGGCCTCATACATAGAGGTGTTGACATCTTCCCTCTTACACATATTTCTTTTATTTATCATATTTAACCTGCTATAGAATTTATACTGTGTCATACAGCATCAGCCGAATGACGTTAACAACTCACTTGCATCTGTTCGAACTCGAATGCAACTGCAAATTTCACAAATACCTATAATACAGGCAAAAAGAAGTGCCGGCTTAATCCTGTTTGAGAATTAAACCGGCAGATAAATAAAGATCTTAACTATTTGTTAACTATTGCTTGGCTTCTATGAACTTAACAAACATCTTTTCTTTCATTCTATCGTATTCATTGAGAAGTCTTGTAGATGCATCTTTCAGAACCAGGATTTTTCCATATAATTCTTGTGCACTATCAACCCCTGATATACCCGCATCAGGGAATTGTCGAATGATAGCCCTGTGGAAAGTCGTGTAGTTATACTTGTTCTTCTCCATACACTCAGCCTTCTGTAAAAAATGGAATATATATCCTAAATGAGAATTCTTTTTTCTATTCTTCACGAAGTAACCAATGGCATCAATAAGCTTTTCTGTATTACCAATAAGCATTTGATCTAAATCCACATCAACATCACTCTTACCCCGACTCACGCCCTCGACCTGACTCAGTTTTTCTCTCACAACAGCCTTTGCATCCTCATCCGTTTCAGTTTTGTTTTCGTTAATCCAATCTTTCTTCGTGTTAATATAATACTGTACACTTGAAGAAACAACTAATCCTATCCATATTTCATAGAGATACTTTTTGAGAGCTCCGCATCCTTCTGGAACCAGATACTTTGTGTATATGGTCTTTATCTTCTTAGCCCCTTCCTCAAAATACAACCAGTAATACATACTGAACATCTGAGGGTCGTTCGTTTCGATTCTTTGTTCTTTTAGGTTATTTATGAATCCTGGGGAGTATTGTAGCATATCCTCTCGCATTTTGATTCCTGCATCCCACAGTTTTCCTGGTGTTATTTCTTTTGAATCCCATAGCAAAGGGTTGTTTTCCTTGACTGAAAAATAATCTGTTACACCTTGTGGCAAAGCTTTCTCAAGGATATTGAAGTTCTTCTCAAACATGGTGACATCACCATGTTCCATGGCTGTGTCAACCAATTTTAAGAACTCATTATATTCACTCAAATGGGTGTCATGCCATTGCTTGATTATTCTCTTAGCAGCAGTAACGTCCTTCTTCTTCATGTTATGCTTCTTTTTTAGATTTAATAATCTTTTCCTTAGCCATACGGGCTTTCTCTGCTATACGGTCAGCCTGCTCACTCACACCCACCTTGATATAGTTCTCAAACACCTTTTCGCTCTGATGCCCGCTCATGGCCATCATCTCACGAGTATTGAAAATCCCTTGCTTATAAAGATTAGTAATACCACTACGACGTGCGGTGTGGGTTGATATCAAGTCGTACTTTGGCATGATGACTTCTCCATGACTATTACGCTCAAACAATGGAGAACCATTGTGCTCCTGAGCATACTTTTTCAATTTGCCATACTGGCTACGTTCACTATCATTTAATTTCATGCCCTTTTCAACTTTCTTTCCCCATTTCACAAAGTTGTCTTCACTCTGCTTTTGGCGCATGTCAATCTGGGTGACGTATTTCTCAGCCAATGAGGGAACATCCTCAGACAACTGCTTTAATATCTGTTTCAAATGGTGGTTCATGGTGCGTTTATCGACAGTAGGAAATCGATAATCGTATTTGTCACAGATCCTAAACATCCTGTCATCGAGTATCGGGACCTCAATATATGTGCCCGTCTTTTGCTGGAACAGACTTATGATAGGTGTTCCACGATCAGTCGTCTTGAAGTTATCGCGTGTAAAACAACCGTAATCAGAAAAACGCTGACAAGAGAATATGCCAAGCAAGAAGATATCCCGGACTTCTGCATCTTTTCCTGCCAAGGGCATTTCATATAAAGCATCGACTTCTTCATCAGTAAGGTACAATTCCGCACGTTTCTCGTTAGCCTTCACACTACGCTCTTTCCAAACTTTAAGGGAAACAGCATTGGTATTGATGCCTTCTTCTGCTGCAAGATTGCAGAGCTTTCGGAAGCAAATGATATTTTTAGTTATGGTCTTAGGCATCATACCCTTTTTCTCCAAGAACGTATAAAACCTGTCAGCAAACGGTTTGGTAATTTCGTCGAATGTCATACCGGTTGGTGTGTATTCCTTCAGGTACTTTCCAAATCCGACCCAAATCGCAATTGTGGATTTCTCGTAGTGTTCACCGCTATGATGAAGGATGTCCCTGTTCCGAATACCCTCCAAGAAATACTCATAGAAACCCACAATAGATTGCATGGCTCGCTTTTTTCGCTCTTTCCTCTCCGCCTCTTCCTGCTGTCTCATTTCAATGATGTCCTTCATGACAATCTTATCAACGGCAGTATTAAGAACCATTGAGTTGAGAGAAGAGTTGCCATCCTCGATGTCATAATGTATCCCATCAATATCAATACCGTTGGCAATTGTATCATTGATAGCGGCTTCTATTAGGTCAAGTTTATCAGAAAGAGCTTTCCCGTCTTTAGTTTGGCGAAAGGTTTCCCACACCTTAGGCGATTTGTTAACACGAGTCCACGTCTGAATATCTACAGGAATATTGGTACAGACTAACGCACGTATATTAGGAGTACGCTTGCGTACCTCTATATATAGGCTCGCACGGCCTTTCGTTTCTTTTGTCCGCAAAAAGAATTTCTTAGCCATAATCTTTCCGTTTAAAATCAACGGTGCAAAGATAGGAATAAAAATTCAAATTGATGGAACATTGATGGAACATTTTTGAGTTTTTATGACATTTTGTAAATCTTAACGAATTTGAGAAATTCTATAACTAACTGATATTCAATAAATAATGCTCATATATGGAATTATTAAAAACCACCAAAAACGTCCGAGTCCCACCGGGCACCCTTCATAAAACCCTGTAAGTCAAGTGCTTGCAGGGTTTTATTTTAGTAAATTATTCTTTGGTTTTTTGACATATTTCGCCCCAAAAACATCGATTTCTCCCAAATGTTGACTAATTGTTGACTAATTAGTTAAGATTAGATTCACTTTCAAAAGGAAAGGAAAAAGGTTGTCTTCTAACCTCTTTTTCAACAAGTTAGAGATAAACACTCCAATCTCCCCTTCATAAAATCATTTGCTTAAAAACAACTCTATGGCCTGCGCTTTCAGATAGGGTTTCACTGCATCAAGGGGAATCGTGAACTCGGGCTTTCCTGCTGCGTAGTATGAAATCTCGTAGGGCTGATAGATGAACGTGACACCCTTTTCCGAGATATACGGCTCTGAGTCGGGCAGAGGCAACTCATCGATGCTACCGTCGAACCCTACGAGTTCTTCAAGAAGTTCCTCATCGCTCAACACCTTCTTCTCTTCTTCGTTGCTGAAATACTTCCTCAGCCCCTCCTTTATAAGTCGTTTGAACGCAGGAGTATCGGTGTCCTTCATCATGTCGTAGCCAAAACTCTCGCCAGTGACCTTGCTGAAGGTGTGACCTTCATCGAAACCAATGCCGTGCAAACCACCCGTGTACTGGCTCGTCGATGCCAGGAAAGAGACAAACGACTTCGTCTCGTAGACCTTGCCCACCGTCATATAGAGGAACAGCTCGTTGGCGTCCTCCGTATCGGCATCGCCACACCTCTCCATGAAGATGCCCCACATATGTTCGCCGTTTCTCTTGATCATCTTCTTCCCGTCGGCCAACGGACCATCGTAGGCACCACCCAGGAAATCGTTGATGAACGCACGAACAGCCTTAACCACGCTATCGCCACCAGCCACAGGATACTCGGCTGAAAGGCCCAACTTGAAGATGTCTTCCTCCTTGTCATAAGAAACGGTATCCGTCTTCAACGAATCGATACCAGCATCAGCGTTCGCCCCCGCAACTGTGGTATTCACCTTTGTCGAGTCACCTGAAGCAGAACCAACCTCCGATTGGCCAGTGCCTGGCTTACAACTAATCACGACCGCCATCACGCAGATGGCTAACAATAAAGATTTCTTCATATAGAGTGCAATGTTAATAAAATTCCTATTCCAACATTCGATTCATCACCTGATGAAGTTGGTCCTCAGAGGGCTCTCCAACTCCGGATGCCCATCCTTCTCGACATTGAGTTTCCGAATCATCCAAGCCATGTTTCTTCCCAGCGTGCGCATCGTCTGCATACCCTCCTCGTCCAGTGCTGCCTGTCCTGGAGTCTGACCATAGGCCATGTTCCAATACTGTGAACTCACCAGCGGCATATTGGACATTGTGAAATATTTGTTCAACCGGTCGAAGGCTGCCGATGCACCACCTCTGCGGCAAACCACCACGCTGGCAGCAGGCTTGAAACGCAACTCACTACTCAAAGAGTAGAACACACGGTCGAGCAAGGCACAAAGTGAACCATTCGGGCCACCGTAATAGACAGGCGAGCCAACCACCAATCCATCGATGCCATCCTTCACGGCCCTCCACACCTTATAGTATAGGTCGTCGTGGAAGGTGCATCTTGCGCCATTCCTTCCACACATGCCACACGCTATACAACCCTGCACGGCTTGCTTGCCGATGCCGATGATTTCAGTGTCTATACCCTCGCTGTTCAGCGTCTTTGCCACCTCGTTCAGCGCCGTGAATGTGTTGCCATTATCACGAGGACTTCCGTTAATCAATAGGACTTTCATATTATTGTCGAAAAAACGTTATCAGATATCGGCTACAAATATAACGAGAATTCCCCAAATATCCACATCTTTGCCTCCAAAAATCTGCGCTTTCAGGAAAGCTAAATGTTAATAAATCCCACGATTGTCTTTTTTGTCACACCAATTGGGTATAAAATAGAGAAAAAGTTATATTTTTGCACAAGTATAGTGAAACAAAACAACTCATTCGAGGATATGGCAAAAAACGTGGCATTGGTGTTGTCGAGCGGTGGAGCAAGAGGACTTGCCCACATCGGCGCCATTAAGGAACTAGAGGCACAAGGCTACCACATCACCTCCATCGCCGGCTGTTCGATGGGAGCCCTTGTTGGGGGCGTCTATGCGGCTGGCAAACTGGAGGAGTTTCGCGAGTGGATGAAAACGGTCGACCGCAAGAAGATGTTGGAACTGACCGATTTCTCGCTCAGCCTCAATCACATTGTCAAGGGCACCCGAATCATCGAGGCCATCATGGAGTTCGTGCCCGACATCCCCATCGAAGACCTGCCCATCCCCTACTGCGCCGTAGCCACCGACTTGATTGCCGGAAAAGAGGTTGTGTTCAACAAGGGAAGCCTGTTCGAGGCCATCCGTGCCAGCATTTCCTTGCCCTCGTTCTACAAACCCGTGCAGCGCGATGACATGCTGCTCATCGATGGGGGTATCCTCAACCCCCTCCCCCTCAATCGGGTGAAACGCAATCCGGGTGACCTCCTCGTGGGCGTTGATGTCAGCGGCCACAACTACAAACTGCAATGGGAAGAGGCGCATCGGGTGCACGACCCTCAAGAGAAAAACAAGTCGTGGAAGACGAAAATCCTCGACAAGTTGGTTCCTGAGAGCCTCGAGTTCAACCACTACACCCTGCTCTCGCGTGTCAGCTCGCTGATGATCCGGCAGAACTCCATCCTCATGACCAAGCTGACAAAGCCCGACATCCTCGTCGATATCCAGATGAGCCGCTACGGAGGGTTCGACTACGACAAGTCTGAGAAAATCATCGCCGTCGGCCACCAGAAGACCTTGCAAGCCCTCGCAAACCGACAAGACGATGAAGATGACAAGCATCCATCCCTCTTCGCACGTTTGAGAAACAAGAACAAGACCAAAAAACAATAGCACATGAAAAAAACATTATTCGCATTGGCTGCCCTCATCATGCTGGCAGCATGTGGAAACAAACCATCTACCGCCACCTCCGCCCCCGACGGCGACGAGACAAGTGTAGTGGCCTTCGAGGTCGCCAGGAACTATTTCTTCAAGAACAATCAGCAGATTCCTGCAAGTCCGAAAATCACCTCCGCCGAGGCGTTCAACCAACTCTTCGGAATGGCCACCACGATGGGCGAAGACGGCAAACCTACAGCCATCGACTTCACCAAGCAGTTTGTGCTGGCCGTCGTGCTGCCTGTGACCAATCTGGCCACCGAAATCAATCCCGTGAAGGTCGAGGCGCGGGGCGATTCGCTCTTCTACACCTACGATGTCACGACGGGCGAAATACAATCCTACAACATCCAACCCCTCTCCATCATCATCCTCGACAAGCAGTATGAAGACAAGACCGTCGTACTCGTGAACGGACGCGAAACCACCTACTTCCCCGCCATCGACCGCTATCTGACGAGCCAGATTGGGAGCCAATACGCCAAAGGCGAGCACTGCGTACCCTTCCATAGCATTGTGGCAGTCGACGAACGCAACGATGACGACATCCTCGTCTGGGGCGACTTCTGGGTGTTCAACTACAATCAGGTGGGCGACACGCTCAAATGCGTCTCAGGCGGCAGCCACCCCGGATTGATGCACCTCCGTCTGACCGATGGCGGTTACGAGGTGACGGCTTTCGAGCAAGTGGAGGATGGCTCCAACAACTTGCCCTCGGCCAAAAAAATCTTCGGCGACAAATACGATGCCTTCCAAGCCATCAACAGCGATGAGCAGCGCCGTGAGCAGTTGAGAGCCGATGTGCTGGCCACCTATGTCAAACAGCACAACCTCCCCGTCACCCTGTATCAGGACTTCGGCTGGCCTGCCAAGAAACTAGCGAAATAACACACACACACGAACGGATGATGAAACGATTCTTCAAAAACTTCGCCGCCACGATGCTCCTGCTGGGCTTCGTGCTGGGCGCACATGCACAAAAGAAGGTGTATATCCCCGACAGCTGGAGCTACAACGCCAACACCCAGGAATACACCGAGGGTGGCAACACCGACCTCCAATGGTCGTTCAACCGCAGCCGCGAGTCCGACAACTGCATCATCTTCTGGCAGAAAGGATTCGGCTCCGACCCCAGCCATGCACCCTCGCTCAACGGCACCTCGATGACCTTCGATGCCGATGCTGTCCTCAAAGTGGCCGAGACCTGCTACGACCTCAATGTCTCGAAGCTCGGCTTCGCATGCGATAACATGCTCAACAAGTACAAGATCATCATCCTGATGAACTACACCACCACGTGGACCTGCTATGGTGCTGGCTACGACTTCGAGTGCAGCGCCCTGTGGCTCAACCCCGCCACCGTGAAACCTGCCGGACACTCCCTCGCCCACGAGGTCGGACATTCCTTCCACTACATGTGCTACGCCGAGGCTGCCAAATACAACCACACCTCGTCCTCCACCATCGGCACAGGCTTCCATCTGCCTGTGGGAAGCGGACAAGCCATCTGGGAGCAGACCGCCCAGTGGCAGGCCAACCAAGCCTATCCCTCCTACATGTTCAGCCAGAGCTACCCGCTCTTCGGAAACAATGCCAACTACGCCTTCTCCCACGAGTGGATGCGCTATCAGAGCTATTGGTTCCACTACTACCTCTGCCAGCACTACGACGACATCACCACCATCGCCCAGGTGTGGAAGCAACCCATGACGGGCGCCAAAGACTTCAACCAGGCGCTCATGGCGTTGAAAGGCCTCTCTGTCGAGGAGTTCTACGAGCTCTATTTCGACTACGCCCTCCATTGCGCCACCTTCGACTTCGAAGCCGCAGCACCCTACCGCGATGCCTATATCGGCCGATTCGACTATCATGCCGTGCAACTCGACGACAACAAATATCAGGTGGCCTATGCCAGCGCACCCCAAGGCACGGGATTCAACGTCATCGAACTCTCCGTTCCCTCCGCAGGCACCTCCGTCACCACCAAGTTCACCGCCCTCACTCCCGGTTGTGCCCTCCACGAGGCCGACCCAGGCGAATACAACAACGGCACCGATAACGCATTGGTCAGCGCAGGCGTGAAGAGCTACAACCGCGTCAGCCCATCCTATCGAGGTTTCCGGGTGGGCTATGTATTCCTGAAAACCGATGGCTCGCGCGTCTATTACAACGACCACACCATTCATTGCAAAGGCACCGAAGAGCTGACCGAAGACATCACCACCGCCGTTCCATCCGGCGTGAAACGCATGTTCCTCGTCGTCTCCCCCGCCCTCTCCAGCTATATCCAACACAAGTGGGACGACAACATCAAGAACGACGACCAGTGGCCATATCAGTTCGAGCTCGTCAACACCACCGCCACCAACGTCATCCCCTATGTCAAAGAGCCCGATTTCGAGAAGGCCATCGATGGCCGCGCCATCAGCGATCTCACCCTCACCTACGATGTCGTCCTGCCACCCACATCCGATTACACCGGAGCCGCCGTCAACTTCTCTGGCAGCGGTCTCAACGCCCTCTGTACGGCATTCCAGAAGGAAGGCAACGCCATCTTCAACAACATCCTCACCTATAGCAGCGGGCAGCGCAGCGGCACCATCATGAACTATGCCGTCAAACGCGATGGAAGCCTGCAGACAGTAGGAAAAACCACCAATGGCGACTTCGGACATTGGTTCAACGCCAACGGCACCGCCATCACCTTCGGCAGCGGTTGCGTGGTCTATGCCGAGTTCACCAAGAGCACCAAGAGTGCCGTCGTGGGCCAATATCCCAATGCCAACAGCAACGGAACCCGACGCACCATCCGCGAGGCCCTGCGCTATGTAGACAGCAACGGCAACATCGCCACCGCCTATCTCGTCTTCAACATCACCTTCCAGACGGGCGTGTCGGCCCACAGCCATCTCTCAGCCATCGACTACACCGACCCCTCCTCCAGCTCCGTCTCCGCCATCACGCTATCGCCCTCCGACCCTCCAGCCACCTATGACCTGCAAGGCCGTCGTGTGGCAGAAAAACAGCCGTTGCACCCCGGCATCTACATCACCGCCGGCAAGAAACACGTTGTGAAGTAAAAGTTACATTGTTACTTTTGTTACATTGTTACATTAAGAGTCTGCCAGATATAGGAAAACAAGCAAAAAGTGGCAGTGGTATGTTAATATTATATAATATATT
>JAFYYV010000026.1 GCA_017557405.1 Prevotella sp. | reverse complement strand
TCATCCTGAGCCAGGATCAAACTCTCCATTGTATAAAATGTATCTTAATCCACCCCTAAGGGCGGACGTCTGTCACTGAACAGGACGCCTCGTGTGCGTTCATCCTTCCTCGTCTAAACGGTCTTGGAATAGACGGCCGGCATCCACTAACACCCCGCAAGGGGCCTCAGGGACGCCGCCCTGACTCGGTCATACTTCCAAGGCCTAAACCCCGGAGAAGCCGAGCCGCTTCTTGTACTACTTCTCTGTCTTATGTAATCCTTTCAAAGAACTCTTGTCAACCGCTTACAAAGGGACACCCCCCTCGAAAGCGGATGCAAAGGTACTACTTTTTACACTTACCACCAAATTTTTATAAAGGAAAATGAATGAGAAATGAATAAATTTTATTTTATTAACAAATAGTGTACTTAAAACAATTTTTACACATTATTATTATATTAATACTCATTTCCCGCCAATCAATTCTCGTGCTTCCTTGGAGAGATAAGGGGCGATTGAATCCAAAGGATATTTGAGATCCTCGAAAATGCCTGTAGCGTAAACATATTGATGAGCCACAGAGTCGTTCAGCAACCCCACCTCACAAACCAGCCCCACTCCACTGCTATCCGACAAATGGAACTGGACATTGGACCAAACATCCTCACTCCTCAGGTTAGGATGCTCGCGATAAAAACGCAGCAAACCATCCTCACTAATAACTTCACCTAGACGATGGCCATCGTTTTTGACGAAAGTGACCCATTCGGTGGACGTCTCAACGCCTTCTCCGAAAAACACGTTGTCAACTTCATAAGTCACATAAGTATCGGTTTGGGCCACTAGATTCAGTTCTAGGCAGTCGGCGCCGAACTCATGCTCGTTTACGCCATCGGCAAGAAAGAAAGGTTTATAGGCATCGCGATAATGCTCAGCCAACCGCTTGACATCCTTCGAAAAGACACTGTCGTAAGGCAAATGGCATTCCTCTCCATTGTCGAAAAACTCATACAAAGCCTCGTTCAGAAAAGTCGTCACACTGTCCACCAACAGCTGTGGCCCTTCTACGGGAAGATCAATATCAATAGTCAAGGGCAATACTTCCGTCAGGTGAGTGTAGTTTTTCAAGAAACACTCTTGTCGCTCCACCACCAACGGCTGAATACCCACCGTTTCATTGCTCTTGCAACTCTCCAAAGAAAACATCGCAACAAGCAGCACTCCCACGAAAAACAAACTTAGTTTCATTTTCTTTCTCCTTTCTTTCTAGGTAAACAACATTTTCCGTTTTTAGTACACGCATACAAAGAATTTGTCGAGGCCTCTTTTGTTCCGTATTCACAGGTGAAATAAAGTTTCATTGTCTTGTAATCATTTCTATTTTGGTCCACCTTTTTTCTACACGCTTTAATCTACTTCTGACCGCCAATACTCTTCGTCTCTGGATCTCTGTATACAAGAACAATCCCAAAGCTCTACTTCCACATAGTCAAGGCCGTCACTCTGCGGATGATTCGCCCCGTCACCTCTTGTATAGTTGAAGCCATCCCACTTGAGAATCACATTCCCTTGAGGCAGTTCCCAACAAAGTCTTATTTCATGCGGCTTGGGCAACACTCCATAGCCTCCATCGTCATAATAAGGCTCTATGGGCATACTCTTTTTCATGTATTCTAACATAGGAAACGTCCCCTCCTCATCTATCTTTCGTTGTGTAACAATTCTAACATGACATATAGGGGCTTCTTTGGGAATATCCACATGTATGTAACATGGCCCAAATACAGGTAATTCACCTTCGTAGGTCATTCTTCTTTCATCCTTATTGCAAAGACTATAACCATACCAGTCAAGTATAGCCTTATTAAAAACCTCAGCAGATGTATTGAGTTGTGCATGATGCCGAATCGATAGATGTTCCCAAAAGATAAACATGTTGTAATACTCCTGAAACTTATACTTTATGCCTTTCTCTTCCAGAGTATTACGAAGGATTACTACCCCATTGTAACATCCGAACCTTTTTCTCATCTCCTCTATGAATTGGTCAACATCTATGATTTCCAGAAGTAATTGCAAATCGACCTTTAGAATTCGCCTTAGACAGTCAGGTTCTTTACCTTTATTATCATGCTCATACAAAGATACAACGCCATTAACTATTTCCATTTCAATGCCACAGCTATAATCCCAGTCATTTTCATATAGCTGGATATATCCTAATTGTTCCAAATCATTCATATTTTCCTGCTGATTACTGTTAACTCTTAATATTTTTTCCTCGTATTTAGACTCATATACATTATACTCTTCACGATGTGTCGGGCACAATTTCTTTTTATCAAAAAATGAAATGCAATCGTCGTAATTCCTCTTCCTCTTTGTGGAACAATTCACCGCCGCATATCATATATTTGCCTGGGAATGGGCGGTCGAATAACCTGTCGAACTTCGGCAAACTGTCACAATGGTCAATCGCCGTAGTATGAACAAACACAGGCACGATTTCGTTGAACACCATTTCCGTGATGCCACTCTTTGCAAAAGCGTATTCATATGCTATCACCACCCTCGCATCGAAGATGACTTTCGTCAACTTCTCACAATCGTAGAAACCGAATGGAGCCACGCCCTTTACCGGAACATTGAACCTCTTTGACGGGATGATCAACTCGCCGTTAACTTTCTCCTTGTCACAAGTAAGCACACCCATCATCCCATTCGCCACAAACACGGGAACCTCCGACTGGCAAGGCTGCCCAAAATTCATCAAGACCGTGGTGAGCGTATATTCCTCCTCGAAGAATTCCTCGATGATGGTCGTCCACTGCGCTACATTCTCCCAGACATACTTGTCAAAATGGACGGATTGCACTATGCGCAAGCGCTTCTTCCCTTCCACCTCATGCAGATATTTGTCGCCAGTATGCAACTCTGGACGCTGCTGGCAGTATCCATGTTCTTCTATTTCTTCAGTATATGTGATGGTATGCGGCATAGTTCAAACCCTTTATTGCCTACAAAGATAACAAACTCTTGCAACATTTCCAAATCCTTATGTCTTTTTTCAATTTGTTTCATTTCTTTATGCCACATGGATTATGAAATTCACCTTCGCGAATTCAAATTAATGGATAATATAATATCAAAAGACGAGGCAAATTTGACTGATAATTTACAAAATCAATTTCAACATACACTAATAATGACATATTTAATTGATATACATATATTTACATATAAATTGCACATACACTAACTATACATTATACATACATTTTACATACACCAAACATACATTAATATAAAAGTTTGTCATATGTATGCTTTGAGCGCGTCAGATGCATCCTTTAAGCTTGTCAGATGTATGGTATGGGAGTGTCATTTTTAGTGTATGAGATGTGTATGATAAATGTAGAAAAAGTGTAGGTTTAGTGTATGTTAGAAACGATGGAATCTATTCTGTTTTAACGTGTTTTCAAGTATTATAGTGTATGTTTAACGAAGAATCTGCTCCGTCTATCGTTATGAAGACGGAGCAGACAACATTACAACCTAAACATACTTGATGTCAAAAATCGTTATACTCATTATCAGTAGGACCTGAGCCTCCTTGAGTACCATCTCCATCGCTCGGTCTACCGCCGACATCATTGTTTGGTTTACCATTGGGACATATGACAGGACGGATAGGTAAGCCGTCGTAACCAAAATTGATGCTTGGTTCCAACTCTATCGATGATGAGAAATGAAAACAGTCACATTGCGCTATTATCCACCAGTTAATCGATGAAACCCAATACGCCCCCCAAGTTCCCATCGATTTTGATTCCTCTCCTGTCTTATAGCCTGATGCAGGAAGAAATATAAATCCTCCGTTCGAGCCAGTTATTCTTGTGCCATTAACTCCATTTAAAGTTGTCCATTCACAGGTGGTATTGTTTTGCAGTTCCTTAAATACATCTAGAGTTGGCATCTGCCAAGGGGTTCCCCAATTGACTCTAGCTGCATCATAACCTGTTCCTGAAATGTTTAAGTCTTCATTATTGCAATTGATGATATTAGCTGTTGATGAATTCTGATTATACACATTTTTAGTTTGCGTTTCCCCCCATGCAAAGTAGTCGCCATACGCCTCTGGTTTGTCGGCCCCCACATTGCAGCACGCCCATTTTGTGCCCGAGGGAAGCCCGAGATCGATGAGGTGCGGATGGTTGCCATCAGGACAAGAGAGATAAGCCACAGGAGTGTCACCACCATCTGACAGGGCGAGGCGGAGGCCGATGGAGTAGTCATAATTGCCCCACCAGCCAATATGGCGATATGCCACTCCGCAGTTCCTGTCACGGCTGCTCATCCAACTGCCACCACGGTCTACGCGTTTGTAAGACGATGTAGTGTTGCAAGGATTAACTGATGGCGAATTGGCGTAGTAATTATCGCTGTACCAGTCTAGGCACCATTCATACACATTGCCGCTCATGTCGTAAAGTCCCAACTCATTAGGCTGCTTCGTGGCCACAGTTTGCGTGCCATATCCGGCACCACCGCTATACTGTGACGGAATGTTACCCCCATACCAAGCAACGGCATCAATATCATCACTGCCTGCATAAATATAACCATGCGAATAGTTACCACCCCGTGCCGCGTATTCCCACTCCGCCTCCGTGGGTAGTCGGAACTTGCGGCCCGTCAGCTGATTCAACTTCGTGATGAACTCCTGGCAGTCGTCCCAAGACACTTCCTCCACAGGACGATTCATGCCCTTGAATTTTGATGGATTGCTGCCCATCACAGCCTCCCACAGCGCCTGAGTCACCTCTGTCTGGCCGATGGAGAAACTAGAGAGCGTCACCTGGTGTCGTGGTTTTTCTTCATCTTGCGCATGAGGATCATCATCTGGTAATCCCATCCAGAACGTGCCACCCTCGACAGCAACCATCTTGAACGACACGTTAGTGCCAGGAATGGTGATGGTCTCGGTTTGAACGGGGACATTTTCTCCTGTCACAGTGACATTGATTGTTGCGGTTTCTCCAGAAGACATGTCCTTCACTATCACTTTGGTACTGCCGCTTTTCAGGCCTTTAATCTCGACGAATGTACCTCCATGAGCCTCACCGTTTTCATCCACCCAAGAAACGTTCTTATCGTATCTTTCAGCGGTTGCTATTTCGGGATTTTCGCTTGTTATGTTATACCACCCGCTACCCGCATTTATCTCGATGCTCGAATCATATTCATCAACAGCCACCTCAACTATATGTGCACTTAACGAAAGCGACGGGGCACGTTTCACCTCCACATTGAGAGTAAGCACCTCGTTTGTCTGCTTGTCTTTCACTTTCAACACTGCTTTGCCAACCTTCTTGCCTGTGATATTCCACAAATCGTGTTTGTTTGGGCGACCGCTTTCGCCTGGCTCATGCTTTGGGGGTATATGCGCCACATGAGGAACATTAATATCGGATTCAACAATATCAGAATAGTTGTTGATGATGTCATATTCTCCACTTCCATTATATATTTCGACTATTTCAAAATCATTGACATATACATCTATGGAATTGGTGGAGAGATGGAATGATGGGTCTTCCTGAGCCACTATTACACTAGCATAAACAGGGATTACCATTTTCCCGCCAGCAATGCCATTTGAAGTCACTGTGATTGCAGAATTGTAACTACCAACAGCTGTTGGATTAAAATGAACCACAACTACTTTTTGTGAATTGGGATCCAAAGAAAAACTTAAACTATTATTCCATCTACCACCGCCCCCATATTCACCAGCATAATTAGACAATAGATATGGATCCCCTATTTTCACATTCACGTCTTCCAGCTCTGTCCCGTTATTGACAATAGTAAGATAACGTCTTTCAGATGCCTCTACCACTACTTCACCAAAGTTGATACTCTCTTGCATAACCTTAATAGAATTATGTGAGACAGGTTCGTTGGTGACGGTGATGGGGACTTTGACTATCTCGCCAGTTCTCCTATCCTCAATTTTCAGTTCTGACGTTCCTTCCTTTTCCCCTTTGATTTTGATATGCCGAGCATCCGTTTCATCGTCATTGACTATGGAAGCTACCTCGTCGTCTCCAGAAATAACAACGGCAAAAGTGTCCCATCCTCCAAAAAAGTCCACAAAGGCAGAACCGCCGACGGGCAAAGTTAATTCAGATGGAGAAGCGACTAAAGGCAATGGAACTGTGAAATTATGGACAGGACCCGCATTGAATGGTTTCCAACCAAAGAAACTAATTATCGGATAGCATTTATAAGACGCTCCTCTTGGAAGATCAGATATATCAATATCCAAAGGTGTATTCACCCAATCCTGTTCATCAAGATATCTATTAGTATTAATATATTCTTTCAAAGGATTTCCATCTGTATCCGTAATCCTCATTCCAATTTTACAAGGTATAAAAATATCTTTGGAAGGATTTGTATAAAAACTAAGAGGATTTTTGTTCAACCAAGTATTATGTCCGAATTTTGGTAATTCGGGTTCCGTAAAGTAAGGTAATATATTGTATACTTTTTCATCAATGAAAAGATTTGCTTTTGGAGTGCTTGCACTGAGCCATTTATATGGGGTTAAACCCGCTTCACCATATCCTCTTGCATAAGTCGACACTTTGATATTTGTATCCCTTAGCCGATCGTAAAGATTCATCTCTGGTCTCTCTGTATCAATGACCGTGACATCAATTGTACCACCTGCTTCTATAGCCGCATCGCATGCAAGACCAAGATAAAGAAGACTTTTGTGAATAAGGTTCACATTCAGAAGAGTCTTGAATCCGATAGCCAATGTTCCTTTTGCCTTGAGATCCAATTTGGCACTCTTAAAAGGATCCTGATGAGCTGAGACATTTACCTCAGGAATATCAGGGAGACCTTTCCCAAGTGTTATTATTTTCAATGGGGTAAATCCTTTCCATTTCATGCTCATTGATTGCCAAGCATCTGTCTTGAATTCAGAACTCACCTCAAGATTTCCTCTAGTCTTTACAAGTGGGGATATTTCCAATTCCAAATTCAGAACACTAGAAGTCGGAGTAGGTATAGGTATCTTTATCTTACTCCTCTCAAACCACTTCTTCGATAAATCCTTTTCATATTCGTCCTCTTCTTTTAGATATTCTTTTACCTTCTTCTCTTTGTATTCTTCCAACCATTTATGTAGTTCTTCATCAGTCGAGAATGTTGCTGCAAACAACTTTCCGAACTCAAGATACTTACTTAACTGGGCTATCGAAAAAGTGAAATTGTATGTCAAATCAGGATGGTGCAGATCTAACTTCACACTTCCTTCATAGTAGAGTTCACTAATGTATACATAGTAAGTGCAAGTAAGTTTGGGAGTCGGTGATGTGATTTTAACCAAGTCCCCTATCGGAAATTCTATCGGATCCAAGTCGATTGGAATGACGTCATCGTCCTCAATATTCACCCATGGTTCCGAAGCTCTTCCTTTTTTCCTAATATGAGATGGATATCTCTCAACATCATTCGACACCTTGCCGACCACAACCAATCGTTTATAAATATCAGCAATAGAAAGACCCTCACAAAGAATGGTGATTCCCTTTGAATCATGTTGAACATCCGCCACTTTACCTGCAAATCCTTCTTCATAAGGGGATTTGTCAGTTGCACTCAAAACGACTTGTCCAATGTTTGGAATACTATCACGATTAATTGTATTTGCAAGCCGGAGTGTCAATCCATCGATTGATGTAGTAAAAGAGGCATGATAATCTCGAAGATAAAATATATTAGATGACATTTCTGGTTTAGGAGCCCAGAAACCGATACTGTCAATAGCCTCTAATGGGATGCGATACAAGCTATCTGACGTCCAAACTTCCTGCACAACGACCTCATCATGTTCCACGCCAAGCGTATCTATACAACTATATGTGATGCTATCCACATCAATGTCGAGGAAAGCATTGAATTCGCCATCATTACGATAATTGTATAATGCTCGTTGATGTTTATCCTGAGCACATAATGGTAATGAACCAGCAACAAGGAATAATACAATAAGTAGATATGCGCTCTTTTTCATTTCTTCAAGATTTTATAGGTTTCGTTGTTGAATTTCACAAAGTAGACTCCAGAGGGAAGTCCCTTGAGGGATACTTGTGCTTTGCCACTGTATCGGCGGCTCATCACTGTCTTTCCTTCAACATTATAGATACCAACTAGTGTGTTCTCGGACAATCCACTGAGGAAGAGCGTCTCGTTCTCCATCTTGAATGGTTCGTCTTTGGCAATACTCACTACAGGGATGCCCATGGACACGAACTTCTTGCCGTAACGCACCTGGCTCATATTCTCCAATTCATAGGTCAGTACCATGCCGTCTGTTTCAATCACGAGGTCGGGTTTAGCTATCTTCACTTTCGTGTTCTTGTCTATCAGATACTCCACGGTTGCACCATCGAGGGTTGTCACGATGATGGTCGGACACCACACACCGTCCTCCATCTCCACAATGTTTTCGAACGCCTTCCAGCCCTCAGCATTGTGATAGGAATCTGCGCAACCCATAGGCACATGGAGGGTGCCACGAGCCGTTGAATAGTTGAAGGCATCTGCGGCTGCCGTGGGCGGGGTGGTAGCACGGCAATAGACGTCGGGTCTTGTGGCCAACATTGCAAAGGCACCTTCACCTATGGAGGTCACCGAAGCGGGTATAGTCACACTCTTCAGGTTATCACAATAGAAGAAGGCATTGGCCCCGATAGTGGCCAGTCCATTGGGGAGTGTCACATTCGCAAGGTTCCTGCAACGGAAGAACGCCATCTTGCTGATGGTGCGCACACCACTTGGCAGCAAAGCTTCTTTCAAGTTCGCATCTTCGGCGAAAGCACTCTCGCCAATCTCCGTCACTCCCGTTGGGAACTTTACACTCGTGAGACTCGCACAGTTGTAGAAGGCGAAATCGTCTATTGTTGTCAAACCTGTGAAAAAACGTAACTCATCAAACGACGTGATGGACGAGTTTCCTTGGAACACATTCGCTATACTCGTCACGGCAGCAGCCTCTGCCTGACTCAGCTGGCCATCTCCATCTGTATCCCATTGTGCCACACAGATACGCTCCACCTCAGGATCGGCGAAAGTAATGGATGGCGATGAGACGCCATTAGTGTTCGGATACAAATCTAGTGAATAAGTGGAGAGCGTCAGCGACGTCTCATTGGCAACATTCAAAAGTGGAGTTGCCTCCCGTCGGGCATCGACGGGAAGGGCGCACAGCAGCAATGCCGTGAACACCCATAATTTCAGCGTTTTCAACAATGTCATATTCGTGTCTTTTAGATTATTATTCTTGGTTTTTAGCAATAGATTATTAACTGACATCAGTATGTCAGGTGCAAATATATTAAAAAGAAATGAAACGTCAAAGAAAAATGACGTTTTTTATTTCGTCCACTCGAAATGCGGGATGGGCTTCAGTTTGAAGAGGTTCTTCACATGTTTGTCGTCGATGAGAGCCTTTGTTTTCGGGTCTTCACAGATGCCTGTACGGATATATCGATCGAGGACGGCATAGGTGAAACCAAGGTTGTCTTCATCGCTTTTTCCACAAAGACCGTCGGAAGGAGTTTTCTCCACCAATTCGATGGGCAATCCGAGTTCCTTGCCAACAGCAATGACCTCAGCAACGGTGAGTCCACCCAGTGGGGCAAAGTCACCAGCGGCGTCGCCATAGCGTGTGGAATAACCCACCCAATCTTCCGAAAGGTTGCAAGTGTTTGCCACGCGTCCATTCATTGACTGAGAAATAGCATAAACGGTTGTCATACGAAGACGTGGTGGCATATTGATAACTGTCTGGTTCGAAACATCGGCATCCAATGTCTTCAGTTGTTCTTCCACAGCTGCCATCAGCGTTTGGTAGGTATCACCAATGTTCACGTTGCAATAACGTATGCCGAGATGATTGATAAGTAACATACTGTCAGAGATATCCTTCTGCACTCCATTGGGCATCGTCACACCGATAACACGATCCTTACCCAAAGCTTCCGCACACAATGCAGCTACGACGCTGCTGTCTTTTCCACCCGATACGCCTAATACAGCGTTACAACCTTTACCATTCTCCTCAAACCAGTCGCGAATCCACTGGACCACCTGGTCTTTCACTTCCTTTGCGTTGAATTCTTTCATAATGCTCACTATTATTCGTATGTCTGTACAAAAGTACAAATATATTATGGAATGACAAAAGGAAACGAATAAATTATATACATCGTTGCCGATTTTTACATCGAAGAAGAAGCATGAAAGAGAAAAACATTACAGAAACATTGTTTTTCTCCCGAAAACTTTGAAGTTATTAGAAATAATTCGTATCTTTGTCGAAATTCCAAAACTATAAAACCATGATCGACAAAATCGACGCTAAATGCCTGAAGATTGAATATCTTCCTTGCCTAAACTATGCTATGGCCATCAACGGGCGCAAATGCCTGGAGTATCTCGAACTTACCAACGACACCACTGAAGACTGGCGAGGGTTGCGGCTGACAATCAGCGGTGAGCTGATTTCAGCATCCGAAGCCGTCGTAGACAGCATCCCTGTGGGGCAGACGGTTCGTGTGAACGACCTAAAAGTGATGCCCGACATTGATAAACTACGTGAACGCACCGAGAGCATCGACACGAAGTTCTCGCTGAAAATAGAAACAGGCGGAGTTGCGGTGTTTGAAAAAGACTACGATGTGCGACTATTGGCCTTCGATGAGTGGCCAGGCGTGGGTGTGATGCCCGAGCTGTTGGCGGCTTTTGTAACACCAAATGCACCAGAGTTAGCACAAGTGAAGGTTACTGCCGCACAATTCCTAGAGCGACTGACAGGTTCGTCGGCTCTCGATGAATATCAGACGCAAGATCCCAACCGCGTTCGTGCACAAGTGGCTGCCGTATATGAAGCCTTCCGCAGTGAGAGTCTGGTTTATTCGGCTCCACCCGCTTCGTATGAGAAAACGGGTCAACGGGTGAGGTTGGTGGACAAGGTGTTGAGCGAGAAACTGGGCACATGCCTCGATTTGTCGTTGCTTTTCTGCTCAGCTTTAGAGGCTTGCGGACTTCATCCGTTGCTGATGATCCAGCAGGGACACGCCTACGTAGGTTGCTGGCTGGTGGACAAATACCACTATCAAACCACAGGCGACGATGTGTCGTTGATATCGAAATCCATCAGCGATGGCATCAGCGAGATGGTGCTCGTTGAATCCACCGACCTGACAGCTTCGGGCAATGTGGCTTTTGAAGATGCTGTTCGACATGCCGAGAACCACATCGTGGCCGATGAAGACCGATTTGTACTTTTCTGCGACATCTACCGCTGCCGTTTGGAGGGCATCAGGCCTCTCCCCGTACGCATCAACGGTGTATGGCAGACAGACGGCATTGAGCATCAGAATGCCACTGAAGGCGTGAAGACCATGAATGTGGCTGACATCACTATAAAGGAGGATGAGAAGAACCTCACCCGTCAACAGATATGGGAGCGCAAACTACTCGATTTCTCGTTGCGCAACAACCTCGTTAACATCCGCGTGGGCAAGAAGGTGGTGCCGTTCATCTCCTATCAAATCGATAGTCTCGAAGACAACCTGCACGATGGTAGCGACTACCAGATTCTGCCCAGCCCTGCGAAAAAGAAAATCACCCCCAACGAGTTCGGCATCTACGATTCGCGGTTGTATCAGGAAGAGCTGGAGACGGTGGTGCTGGAAGATTTGAAGCATGACAAGATATGTTCGTATCTCAGTGAAGATGAATTGCGGGATGCCCTGAAGGGACTTTTCCGTGCTTCGCGAACAGCATTGGAGGAGAACGGTGCCAACTCACTGTTCCTCGTTTTGGGCTTGCTGAAATGGTTCGAGAACGACAAGAGTGTTCGTCCACGTTTCGCTCCGTTGCTGCTGATGCCTGTTGACATTGTCCGCCGCAGTGGCAACAACTATGTCATCCGCACTCGCGATGAAGACATCACATTCAACACTACCCTGATGGAGATGTTGAAACAGCAATACGATGTGAACCTGACTGGTCTCTCCCCCCTTCCTGAAGACGAGCATGGCATTGATGTGAAGAAAGTGTTTGCCATCGTCCGCAGCCATCTGGTGGATCATCCCAAGTGGGATATCGTTGAAGAGTCGTTGCTTGGATTGTTCTCGTTCAACAAGTTCGTGATGTGGAACGACATCCACAACAACGCCGAGAAGATGCGCCGTTCGCCCATCATCGAGAGCCTGTTGCAAAAGCATTGGGTGGGCGATGGAAGCGATGGCAAGGCTGCCGATGCCCGCGAAATTGATTTGAACGTGGAACCCAGTGCATTTGCCATCCCCGTTGATGTTGACTCGTCACAGATGGAAGCAGTTGTGGAATCGGGTGAAGGACGCAGCTTTATTCTTTATGGCCCTCCGGGAACCGGAAAGAGCCAAACTATCACCAACATGATAGCCAACGCACTCTATCACGGACGCCGCGTACTCTTTGTGGCCGAGAAGATGGCTGCTCTGCAAGTGGTGCAGAATCGATTGGCAAAGATTGGCCTCGACCCGTTCTGTCTGGAGATGCACTCGAACAAGGTGACAAAGAGTCATCTGCTCAAACAATTGGGTACGACACTCGATTTGACTCGCATCAAAGAGCCCGAGCAGTATGAGAGGGCTTCGAAAGACCTGTTCGAACAACGCCAGAAGCTAATTGGCTACATGAACCTATTGCACAAAAAGCAGGAAAACGGATTATCGCTCTACGATTGCATCACGCAATATGAATCGTTCACCGAAGAAGCCATCAAGCCCACCAACAAACTGGTGGACAACATCACGGTGGAGAAGCTCCGCAAGATGGCCGATGACATTGCTGTAATTGACACCGTATTTGCTATCACAGGACAACCCTCCCAGCACCCGTTGAACGGACTTTGCATCACCGATCCATCGATGACGGCGCAAGACGCTATTAGTCAGAAACTCAGCGAACTGCAACCACAAGTGGCACAAGCCATGTCGCTCGTTGGTGAAGTGGCATCGAAGTTGCGGATGAGCATCCCTGCCAACGTGAAGAGCGTGGGGTGGGTGGAGCAACTCATCGAGCTCTTGAACCAAATCCCGATGGTGAACAACGACATTCTGAAGATTGCCGACAACCCGACGAATCTCGAAGCTTGGAAAGATACCATCAACACCGGTCAGCAGCGTGATGCACAAAAAGCCTCGTTGTTGCAGAACTACACCGAAGGCATCTTGGATTACAATGTCGCCCAACTGAAATCAGCATGGGAGCAGGCACAGCAGAAATGGTTCTTGCCCAAGTTCTTCGCCAAGCGTTCCATCGTCTCGGGCATCAAATCGATGAACAAGAACGTGAAGAAAAGCGACATCGAACCACTCATCAACCAACTGCAAGGCTATCAGCAATTGGCTAAGAGCGTCGGCGAGGACTCCGAAAAGATACAAAATGTGTTTGGCGCTTTGGGGCGCAACGGACAAGAAAAATGGACCGATATCAAACAGACGTTGGAGAAAGCACCCGCTATTGTCGCCCTGTTGAAACAATATGCGATGACCGTTGATGGCATCAGCATCGACAAGGATGAGTTGCAAACCAACACCGAAGGTATGAACGCCATGCGCAACTTCAACCGCATACAAAAAGACATGGCTCACCTTTGCTCCATCGATGACATTCCACTGGCTTCCGTACGAGAGAAAATCAACACTTGGCAGAGCAACATCGGCATGAGCCGCGACTGGGCACAATGGTGCCAACGCCGCAAAGAACTTGCCGATGCACACATGCAACCCACCGTAGATTATATCCTCTCCGACAACGGACACACAGCCACCGAAGCCGCCCACGCCACATTGAAAGGCATCTACAAGGCTTTGGCAGCACGCACCATCGACAACGACAAGGAGTTGCAGATGTTCAATGGACTCATCTTCGAAGATGCCATTTTGAAATATCGCGATCTGGCCAAACAGTTCCAAGAGCTCACCAAGAAGATGCTCTATTGCAAGCTCGCCGCCAACGTTCCATCGCAGGCATTGGAGCCATCTGCATCGTCCGAGCTCGGCATCCTGAAACGCTACATCGCATCAGGCGGACGTGGCGCCACTATACGCCATATCATGGATCAGATTCCGACCCTGTTGCCGAAACTCTGTCCTGTGATGCTCATGAGTCCTATCTCCGTAGCACAATTCATCGACCTCGACCAGCCACCCTTCGACATCGTTTGCTTCGACGAGGCATCCCAGATGCCCACCAGCGAGGCCGTTGGAGCCATTGCTCGAGGAAAAGCCCTTATCTGCGTGGGCGACCCGAAACAGATGCCACCTACCAGTTTCTTTGCCACCAATGCTGTGGATGAAGCCGAAGCTGACATCGACGATATGGAGAGCATCCTCGACGACTGCATCACGCTCTCGTTGCCTGCCCGCTACCTCATGTGGCACTATCGTTCGCGTCATGAAAGCCTCATCGCCTTCAGCAACGCACAATACTACGATGGAAAACTCTTCACCTTCCCATCGGTTGACGACCGTGTGTCGAAAGTGCAATTGATTCCTGTGGATGGTACCTACGACTTCGGAAAGACACGCTCCAACCGCGCTGAAGCTGAAGCCATTGTAAAAGAGACCATCCGTCGTCTCAAAGACCCCGAGCTCTCGAAACGAAGCATCGGTATCGTCTCGTTCAGCAAGGTGCAACAGAACCTCATCGAAGACCTTCTCACCGAAGAGCTCGCCAAGCATCCCGACCTCGAGAAGATTGCCTACGATGGCGAAGAGCCCATCTTCATGAAGAACCTAGAGAACGTGCAAGGTGATGAGCGCGATGTGATTCTCTTCAGTGTGGGATATGGTCCTGACAAACGCGGAAAGGTTTCCATGAACTTCGGACCGTTGAACAACACAGGTGGTGAACGCCGCCTCAATGTGGCTGTCAGCCGTGCCCGCTACGAGATGATGGTGTTCTCTACTCTGCAACCCGAGCAGATCGATTTGCGCCGCTCCAATGCACGAGGTGTGGAAGGCCTCAAACACTTCCTCGAATTCGCACGAAATGGACGTATGGCTGTGGCTGCCGGACAAATCAAGAGCAAGGAAGAGACATCCGATATCGTTGAGTCTGTGGCTACCGAAATCCGCAAGCAAGGCTACGAAGTCGATACATCCGTCGGACGTTCGGAGTTCAAGGTTGATATCGCTGTACTCGATCCCGAATCACCCGACAAGTATGTGTTGGGCATCATGTGCGATGGCAAAAACTACTATGAGACCAAGACCGAACGCGACCGCGAAATCTGCCAACCTGGTGTGCTCCAAGGACTCAGTTGGAACCTCATGCGCGTATGGTCTGTCGACTGGTTTATGAACAAAGATGCCGTTATGAAACGCATCCTGGATAAGCTGACGAATAAAAAAAAAGTGAGTGAGGCGCCCACTGGCACCAACCAACCTCAGAAGCCCAAAAGTCCCGAGCCCCAAAAACTCAATCTAGGGTTCTCGGTTGATGAAGACGAGGTGGTGAACATTGTCAACGAGCGCGTACGGCCTTACAATCGCGCTGAGATTCGCGGCAACCACGATGGAACGGTTGAACATCTCCTGCGTTCGCAGAAGTCTGTGGCCAACGACATTCAGAAGATTATCGACACCGAGCAACCAGTCACGCTGAACCTTATCCAAAGGCGAATCGTCGAGATTTATGGATTGCCGCGCATCACACAGAAGGTGCAGGACTTCATAGCTCCGTTGCTGTCCAATGCTTGGCGCGATCCTGCTTCTCCAGTCGACAATCCCACCTATTGGCGAAGCGCAGCAGATGCTGAAGGCTACATTTACTATCGAGACAACAGCGGGCGCGATATCAGCGAAATCCCGTCCATCGAGATTGCTAATGCTGCCCGTTATGCGGTTGAAGAGCAAATATCCATTCCGCTCGATGACCTCAAACGTCAAACGGCTCGCATGCTCGGGTTCAATAGGAACATCGCAAAGGTTGATCTCACCATCGAACTCGCCATCGCCAACCTCATCGACCAGGGTGTACTGACCGAGGAACAAGGAGCTATGACGCTCCCCAAATCCTAATCTCTAAATGGAAAAATATTCAAACGAAGTTTAATTCTCCATGAAGCGAGCCCTTATCTGTCTATTTGCCAACATCTGTTGCATCTGCGTGTTTGCGCAGATGCTACGGTATAATCCCAATTTCCAAATACGACACATCGGCTCCAACAACCAACAACCTTTCAACATCACCCAACCTCCCAAAAACAACACCCTCTTCTCTATTTGGGAGAAGTTGGGAGGAGAGATCACCTACTTCTGCGATACCATCCCCATTGAGATTGAGGATGATCAAGTATATGTGCGTGTCCTCGTAGGCAACGAATCCTACCGTTTCAACATCGATACAGGAAGCAGTCAGGGTATGGTGTTTCCCAATTCGTCCATCATCCTCCATCCTTCGTCCAAGACGCTCGGAAACATCGTGTCCCGCGATGCCAACTATCATCTCGATACTGTCCGCGTGGTGCAACTCCCTCCTTTCCGACTCCCCCTTCTCAATAACACCCAACACCCAACACCCAACACCCAGCAACTCGAAATCTCCCACTATGTGGCCTCTCTCATGCCGCGTCCGTCGTTCAACGATAAATACGATGCCATTATCGGTTTCGACCTCTTCAACCGAGGCTTATGCGCCAAAATCGATGCACAACAGAGTATCATGGTGCTCACCAACAACCGTCGCGCTTTCCGCGATGAAGAAAACGAGGGCTACACGGTGAAATACAAACTCAAATGGTTTGTTCCCTATCTGTTTGTCAGTCCCTTCGTGCGCCACACTGATGAAGCACTCTTCGATCTAGGTTCGCCACAGCTCTACACGATGAACAAAGAGAGCTACAACCAACATCTCGAAGACGACCTCTCGCGACTGAGCAAGAACCTGGGTGCCGATATCCAGCGGCAGACAGAAGGACGTGCTTACGGACAATTGGCCATCGGTGGACATGGGGCTGAAAAAAAAGACGAAGTGGCTTTTCTTCGTCTTGATCGGTTGAAATTTGGCAATTTCGCATTCAACGACCTCCGCGCCATTACCACACAAGGTGCCTCGCGCATCGGAGCGGAGATCCTTAACTATGGCTCCGTGATCATCAATCCCTTCCAGCGGCAGCTCACGTTCCTACCCTACGACAACGCTGATCATGTGCTTGTGGGGAACAAGCCCTTCCAAGTGGCCTTCGTGCCCTCAAACAACTCGCGCGGAGCGGTGGCAGTAGGGCTCATCTGGGAAAAATCCGAAGTGTATAAGGCAGGAATGCGACAAGGAGATGTCATCCTGCAAATCGATCAGCGTCCCATTCTCACCTTCCGCGATTTCACCCAATTCCGATTCGTGAAAGGCGAATCCCACCGCTTCCGCATGCTCGACACTATGGGGAGAGAGAAGGTTGTGGAATGCGTTATTAAACCGTAGGGAAAATTTAATAATTAAAAAATTATAGAATTAAAAAATTAAAAATCCCTTCACTTCTTACTCCCCTCGCCCTTTGGAGAGGGGTCGGGGGTGAGGCTTTTTACCCGTTTCTCCACCTCAATGCGGTGGCGTTCCATGCGGGCGTGGACATCCTTGAAGTTCCTCGCGTGGTCCATCCACTCCTGGAGGGTGGGAGTCGGCTCATCCACATAATTCGCGAGGTTCAGGAATTCGATATACGCATCTTCCGCATGCTTGCCGTTCTCCTCAATCAGCTCGTAGGTCTGCGCAATGTTATAGAGCGACGCCAACGACTGCGGATTGTATTTCAGGCAGTTCTTCCAATCGTAGATGGCCGAATAATACTCCTCGTTGCCATAATAGCCATCCGCCAGCGCCCAGTGCAAGTTGAACATCGCCGAATCGTCGGGTTGCATCTTCGAGAGCGCCATCAACAACGCGTGGATGCCCTCCTTGTACTGCTTGTCCTTCACCAACGCTGCACCCAGATGGTAGAGCGGCCACGCCTTCAGCGAATCGTTCAACGCCACCGCCTTGCCATAATGCTCGATGGCCAGCGGGATGTTCTCCAACTGCTCGTAGCACATACCCAGCGAATAATGCGTGTTGAACGTCGTATCGCCCAACGCCAACAACCGTTCGTAGTTGCGTGTGGCATTAGGGTATTCCTTCATGAAGAAAAAAGCGTCCGCCGTCTGCCGTTTCACCAGGATGTTCATCGAGTCAACAGCTTCGTAGCGCCCCGTCAATGCCAGTGCATCAACGGGGTTGTCGCTCAAATTATAAGCCAACGCCAAGTCGGCCACCACCTCCGAATCCATCGGGTATCGCTTCACGAGTCGCTCGCCCCATCGCATCTGCTGCCCACGCCGCTCCATCAGCTTGTAACCATAGAACAACTCGCGCAAAGCATCGTGCGTCAACGAATCCTCGGGCAACGACTCCAACAAAGCAATGCAACCACCATAGTCGGCACGAAGATAGCGGCACTCCGCCAGCTTCATCTTCAATCCCTCTTCATTAATCCTTAATTGTGAATTGTCAATTGTTAATTGCCCAGTTCCCCCCTCCTCTTCATTTTTTAATTTTTTAATTTTCAAATTTTCCAACGCCTGCTCGTAGTATCCCATCGCATGGAAATAGTCGTATTGAGCCATACAACTGTCGCCACGCGCTACCAGCAGTGCTATGTGAGTGGAGTCATCCCTCGAAGATGTGGAGCGATAAAAGGCGCTGCCAGCAGCGTACGATCGAGCCAAGCTGGCGAGCGCCATCAATAGTATGAGAGAGAGTCTGAGTATCATCCCAGGTTGTTATTTCTGTCCTGCAGGTTTGTCATCGGGCAATCTGAATGCGATAGGCACCGTATACTTCACGTGCACCTTGTGGCCTTTCTGCATGCCAGGTATCCAGTCGGGCATCATCTTGATCACACGCAGAGCCTCGGCGTCCAACAGCGGATCTACGCCACGCGCCAGCTCCACATCCCTCACCTTGCCACTCGCATCCACCACGAATTTCACCATCACGCGGCCTTGGATGCCTTTCTTTGCGGCTTCCTCGGGATATTTCATGTTCTGCTGCAGGAACTGCATCATGGCTGGCATTCCACCTGGGAACTCAGGCATCTTCTCCACCACATCGAACACGCCATCGGGAATCGTATCGGCAGGCGTTGTCCAAACAACCTCGTTCATGTTCTCCGTCACTACCGACGCCTTGGCGCCATTCCACGTGCGGGCTACACTTTCAATGTTGCTGGCCACCAACAAGGCGACTGCCACAGCCGGGACGAGCACATACTTCGTACGCCCCAACCCGTTTGTACGTTTCTTGTTCATCATCTTGATTCTTAATTTTAAAGGTAAAACATTGAAATTATTAGAAATTGTAGCTACATTCTTTCCATAAGCCAATCCCAACAAGTGGTATTGGTAACTCTTGCGCTCGCTTCCCATTGTCACCACATGGTCGTCAGCAAGGAACTCGAGGTTGAGCCTCACCTCGCGGCGCATCAGCCACACAAACGGGTTCCACCAGCACAATATCGAGCAAAGCTCCATGAGCAGGATGTCCACCGAATGCCATTGGCGCACGTGCGTCTGCTCGTGAACCATGATCTCGCGCAGCTGCGATTCGTTTTGAGCATTGGGATTCACGAAAATCCACTTGAAGAACGAGAACGGACTCGTATCATCGTCCATCCTGCACACCTCGCTGTCCATCAGCTCCATCCGCTCCGAGGTGCGCACCCTGCGGAAGATGGCCAGCAACTGCACCAACACGCGGGTCAGCAGCACCGCCACACCTATCATATAGATGGCCGAGCACAAACGCATCCAGGGGAACCTTCCCATGTCGCCCGTCACCACCACCGTGGGAAGCATCACCTCTTGGTAGGCCTCCACCAGGTTCACGGTCGAAGCGTGCTCCTCAACCCACCAACCGATGTCCACCAGCGGCACCACGAAGGCAGCAGCCAGCATCGCCATCAACGTCACACGGCGGAGTTTGAAAAACGTGTCGCGCACAAACAACAGCCTGTAAAAGCCGTAGAACAGCATCAGCAACAGATTGGTCTTCAACAGCAACATAGTCCTATCTCCCTTCTATTTCGTTAATAATGTCTTGCAAATCCTCAGGCGACAGCTCCTCTTCCTTGGCAAAGAAAGAAACCATCTCGCGGAACGAGCCGCGGAAATAATCCTTCACGAACCCCGCCATGAACTGCCGCTTATACTCGCTCTGCCCTATCTGCGGCACATAGACATACGTGTTGCCACGCTGCCGCTGGCTCACGTAGCCCTTCCGCTTCAGGTTCTGCGCCACCGAAGCCACCGTGGTGTAAGGCGGACGAGGCTCCTCCATCTGCCCCATCATCTCCTTCACCGTGCAGCCATCTAACGACCAGATGTGCCGCATCACCTCTTCTTCCTGTTTCGTCAGTTTCTCCACAGCAGTAAAATTAAAAAATTAAAATATTATAAAATTATAAAATTGTGAAATCAATCGTCAAATCGTATATCGTGAAATCGTCCAATCGTGAAAAATCAATTGTGAAATCGTAAATTGTCCAATCGTCAATTAACTTTATCGTTTGTTCGTCATTTGCCTAAACTTATCTATCACCCTCGCAGCTTGCGGTCTTTCGTCAGCAATCCTCGGGTCGCAGTATTGCAGCGAGCAGAACCACCGCGGTTCACCCTCCTTCGAAAGTCCTTTGCGCAGCGTGAGCGACATCGCACGCCCATTCGTGTAGCCGCAGCACTTCAAAGTCATCGTGTCGGGCATGTTCTCCAAAGGAATATCATTCATCTTGCACTTCGTTTCCAAAACCGACCTGATTCGATTGTAATCCTGCTCGGCTGTAGAATCATTATCGTGGATGGTGTACAAGTTGATCACCAAGAATTTTCCTTTGAAGAAACCCGCATGCACCTGATGCCACTTCATGTCGGCAAACATGATGGAATCGCCCTCGCCGGGGAGGAAATCCAACATGTCATCGGTGCTCCCCACCTCATCGAGACTCATCCCATGCTTCGTGAAACCATCGGTCACCTCCTCGTTCGAGGCTCCGAGTTCAACGCCGAAGAAAGAGTGCTCTATCGCCTCCTTCTTCTCTCCACTCCCACACGAGGTGAGCCCCATTAAGCAGGCGACCATCCATGCCATCCAAACATATACCGTTATTGTTCTCATCATTATATATATTATGTCTTTTATAATTTTATAATTTTATAATTTTTGAATTTTTCCCCTTTCCGTTGCAAATCTACGAAACTTTCGTAGACATTCCAAACAATTTGTGTTAAACAATCTTAATCGTTTAAATTTTTCCGCTGTCAACCACTTAATTACGAACTTTTCGTAATAAAAGATGAATATATACACAAAAAGGACCATCGCATTTTGCGATGATCCTTTTTATAGAAGCCTCACCCTCGCCCCTCCCCAAGTAGGGAGGGGAGATTAAAAAAAACCTCAACTTTCGGAGTGCCTTCGGTAGCCTCACCCTTTTGGGGGAGGTTGGAGGGGGCCGTTAGAATTTTAAATACAGGTGCTCAAACTTCTTACCGAAGTGCTTGTCAGGCGACACCATCCTTTCCATACTGATCTTCTCACCAGGCGTGATGTAGTCGCTGTATTGCTCCAGTTCGTTGCCCTCGGCGTCCATGAACAACCACTTGAATTCAACCTCCTTGTTGACAGGCTTTGCCATAGTCACATCGAAGACCAAGAAGAAATTGCCGCGTTCAGCATCTTCCACCTTCAGCTTCACGTTGGCATCCGAAATCTGGTTCTTGTCGAACTCCACCTTGATGTCCTTCCCTTCGAGGGCTGTAGTGGCCTCGGCAATCTTCGCTTTGTAGTATTCCGCCAACTGTTTCTCGGCCTCGTCGCGCAACGACTTGTTCTTCACAGCCGCATCCATGTCCTCAGTCTTCAGTTCCCTGAAGAACTTGCCCACGATGGTACCAGCCTCCAGCTTCTGCTCGAACAACGAAGGCAGATTGCCGAACACGGGCGCCTCCTCAGTAGCTATTGTCTGCTCAGCCTGTTTGATGGCATCCTCCACGATTCCGCTGCCCGAACCGCCTTTGCAACTGTTAAACACCATGCCCGAGAGGGCTCCTACTGCCAAAAAGGCAATCGATTTGAATAGATTCTTTTTCATAAGGTTTAAGTTTTTGAGTTATCAGGAGCCCCCTCCATCCTCCCCCAGAAGGGTGAGGCCTCCATTTTATTTGGGTTTCTAAACATCCCCTCTACGGGAGGGGCTTGGGGAGGCTTGTTTATTTCCTTGGACCGTTTAAATAAATTAAGTTCTTCACAAACTTATACACCACCAGAAACCACGCAATCACGACCACGAAGAGTAGAAAATACATGGCGGCGAATGCCAAGATGACCGAAGCAGCGACCAGAATGAGCAGGGTGCCCCCTACGCTTCCCAGAAAGCCGCCCACGTTCGCGTTTCTGTACCAGATGGTATTGCCCGAACGGCGCACGATGTCTATCGGAGCCCTCGCCAGCATCTTCATCGTCCAGCTGATGGTAGCCGACAATCCACTTCCGATGCCAGCAGCCGCAAGACCCGCCGTCTCGAAGAGAACAGCACCCTCATCTCTCGCCTCCTCCAACTGGTCGGCGTCCACAGGTTTGAAGGCAATCACGTAGTAGCAAAGGAAGAACAAGAACGAAAGCACCACCAAGAACCACGGCCCATTATTGCCGAAGAAACTCAGATGAGAGTCGAACTTTCCCGCAATGACGGTCACCACCAAGCTCAGCACGGTGATGATCAGCAGCCAGTAGGCAAAGCGACTTGCATTCGAGACATAGCCAGCCGTGCGAGCATTCGGCTTCACAGAACGAAGCCATATAGCCACGATGGCAAGAACAAAGGGCACAAGCATCACAAGCACCCCCATAGGTCTGATGTACAAATTTCCGATCGTCATAGTTTAAAAGTTTGTGAGTTGATAATTTAATTTTATAATTTCTTGATTTTAAAATTTTTCAATATTATGTCGTTTTCGATATTCACTGGGCGTGAAACCCTTGATTTTCTGAAATGCGCGTCGGAAGGTGGAAATCGACTGGAAACCACTCTCGTTGGCAATGCGTTCGAGTGTGTACTCAGGGTGTTCCTCCAAGAGAGGGATGCTTTTCTTCACGATACGCAGGCCATTAATGTAATCGTAGAAGGTGGTGTGGAGCACGTTCACGAAGTAGTCGCTCAGATATGTGCGGTTGGTACCGATGCGCAAAGCCAGATCCTTGATGGAAAGCGTGGGGTTCAGATAGAGTTCCTCGCCTTCGATGACCGAGGGTAACAGTTGGGCGAATCCATATTCGCGCGAGGTCACAGGCTCTGCATCCTCCACCGTTATCGGTTTCTGGCGCATCACGTGCTCCAGCGTTATCTGCCACAACACGATGGACATCACATAGTAGAGGCAATCCGTGAGCGGGTGGCGCACGATGGAAATGCCCACCCACAGCAACTGGCAGATGACGAACAACCAAGCCACTACACGCAGCCACGAGATGTCTATCTCATCGATATTCGAGAAACTCTCACGAATGTATCGAGCGTAATATCTCGCCCTGCGCAACCACACGATGAAGATGATGGCGCCAGCCAAGAACAAACACACCATATAACAATGTATCACCACCTCGTTGCGCCACAGGGCGTAAGCGGCAAAGAAGGGGACATACGCCGCCAGCATCCACATCACCTTGCGCAGCGTAGCCCATCCAGGACTTATCAGCTCATACACCAGGCAGGTGTATCCAATGAGCGAAGTCCCGTCAATCAAGACGAGGATGTTCTGTATATTCGGGTCGTTGTAATCGTGGATGGTCAGTAGGAAGTCCTTCAGGTTGAATAGCGCCCACTGCACGAAGATCCAGGCCATCACCCGTTGCATCCGCAAACAGTCTTCGCGGCGAAACAACTGGTAGGCGTGCAGGGCAAAGTAGGCCGTGGCGAAACCACTCAAAAACACCGACAGTGCTATCTCTTCCATAATGTCAAATAAACTCTACAAAAATAAGAAAAAAACACGAAAACCTACGTGCCACCCCTCACTTTTTGTCAGATTGACCTGCAATTTTGTGTCATTGACACTTGAAACTTCCAAACAATCAGCCTGTTTTTTGTGTAATTGCTTGAAAAACAAATCCGAAGAAAAGCGTTGCATCGTCCCATCGTCCCAACGTCCCATTAAGCGTCAGCCAGACATTTGAATTGGAAAACTGAAAAATAGCGGAAGTGGTATGTTAAAGTTATATAATATTATATAATATATTACATTATTATATATTTATATATAGTAGTAAACTACTATACCCTCATACCCTGCACATCCCCTCACCCGTTAATGGGACGATGGGACGTTGGGACGCGGGACGTTTTTTCCGCAAGGGGGGGGCTGAGTGGAAGATTCCAAGAAAAGGCGGTTATTGAGTTGGTCATTTGTGGTCTTTGCCCCTCCCATTTGTGGCTTTTGACCGTCTCATTGCATAGCTTTAACAGCATCATTGGTGGCCTTTGGCGAATTTTGTAACATTTGTAACAATTGTAACATGTAACATTTAGCACCTTCCACATATGCAAAAGCGTCCCTCTACCTATAGGTTA
>JAFYYV010000025.1 GCA_017557405.1 Prevotella sp. | reverse complement strand
TAATTATATTATATATTATAATAAAATCACTATTATTACACTCCATTAATTTTTACCCTATCAAATCCATCAATCTATAACCAAATTTTTATCTCGGAAAGTTGAAACCACCTTAATGTAACAATGTTGCAATGTTGCAATGTTGCATTTTGGTGTTTTCCCTTGATTTTGTGGACTTTATGTTATTCACTAGAAAGATTGCCCATATTAACAAATTTTTGCGCTACAGCGGGACTCAGATTTGGAGGTTTGCGATATTTTTTGTATCTTTGCAATAGTAATTGGGAAATTACTTCGCGCGAAATGAAAAGGGGCTAAATACTATGAAAAGGGCAATAGCAGAGAACAAAAAAGGGGAATAAAAGAAAGAAACGGGGCAATCAATCTTGCTCGCGCGTGAGCGTGAACTGATTACTTGGTAGCGGCGGAACCCGTGAATTTGACGAAGGACGATCGGGTGTATTTGGAGGAGTTCGAACCTGTCAATTTGTTGGCTGTGGAGTCGGCTGGGGCGGTGACGGTTTGCTTCTTCGGTTTGCTTCCAATGAAGTCGCCCAGACCATTGAAATCCTTCTTGAGGATAAGGCCGACGCCCTGCGTGTTGAGCGAGTTGCGGGTGAAATAGCGGTCGTTGGTTTGGTTGTAGACCTTGATGGCGACGTTTCCGTTGGGCAGGAGGAGATAACGGATATCGAAGTCGCCGATGAACGAGCTGGTGGCATTGGGGTTGTCACGATAGCCGAACTGACCATTGATCTGCAGGCGATTGTTGAGCAGTCGTCCCGAGAGGAGTCCTTCGTATTCGGCATTGTAGAAGCCCTGGTCGCCCGTTGAGATGTTGGCACCGAAGTTCCAGTTGTTGTTGTTGACAACGCTCGACAGCACCGAGTTGAGCTGCTGGCTGATGGTACCGCTCAGGAGACTCTGCATGGCGAGAGAAGTCTGACTCTGCTGCGCCATACCCTCAGAGCCGGCATTGTTGGTTCCTTGGTTGTAGAAACGTCCAATGGCCAACAGATAGAGCACTTGCTGGTTCATCTCCTCCTCGGAGTTGATAAGGCTGAAAATCATCTGCTTGGCGTCGGTGCCGATGGTGGGCAGGTCAAGATCGAACTCCACACGCGGCTGATAGGGGGTGCCGGTGATGTTCATCAGACAGTTCACGCGGATGTTGTTGCTGGTGAACGAGCGTCCGATGTTGAGATCGGAGAGCGGAACGCCATTGACGGGGTAGAGCGCCTTCAGGTTGAGCGTGGCGTTATAGGGGTCGCCACCAAAGACGATGGAGCCACCCTGCTGGAACTGAAAGTCCTTCTTGATGACGTTCTGGATGGTGAGCTTGTAGACACCATGATCGATGAGGTAGTTGCCAAACATGTCGAACGAGCCCTTGTTATAATAGGTGGCACGGATGACGCCATTGCCATTAAGGGCGATATAGTCGCCGCTCTTCTCGTCCATGATGAGCTTGAGGGTCGCATCGGGATTGGCGTTGATGAGGAAGTTCATGCGGATATCGGTGGGAATGTCCACTTTCTCCTCGACGACCTCCATTTCATCGGCATTGTTGACGTTGAGCGCCACGTTGGCAGTATCGCGGTTGACCCACTTGATGAACTCGTTGTTGCCGATGGCATCGGGCGACGAGACGTTGTAGAGAATCTGCGAGTTCTTCTCGGGCGTCACATCCACATCGATGGTCACCTCGCCGCTTCGTCCCTTGATGGCGCATTCTCCGGTCGCGAAGACGGTTCCACAGAAGGTGTCGTTGCCAAAGTTCTTGAAATCGTAGGCCAACAGGTTCTCGGCGACCACTCCGATGCCATAACTGAGATTGGTCAGATGTTCGTGGTACAGGCTGCCGTTCACGATGCCGATGCTGCCATAGATGTCGTAGATGGTATCGCGTTCGAAGATGATCTCGTCGGGAATCAAGCGGATGGTGTCGTTCTTCAACGCATAGGTGGTGTTGAGCGGTGTGATGGTCACAAAGCCGTCAGCAACACCCTCGCCGACAAGATTCATGTTGCTCAAAGGTCCAGAAAGGCGCAAATCGGCATTCACCCTCACATCGATGTCGTGCATGAAACTGCCGCAGAAACTACGCAGGAACTCTGCATTCGAGTTCTGGGCGGCGATGGAAAGGTCGATGTAGCTGCGTTGTGGAGATACATATCCATCGATGTAGGTCTGTTGTCCAGGACCATCGTTGGCAACAGCATGAATGTCTATCTGCTCGTCTTCGTGGTTCAGTTCGGCATCGGCAGTGAGCACGCCCATACGGCCTTCCTCGAAGGTGAATTTGTTCACGGTGAGATGGGCAGAGGCGTCAGGTTTGTTGAACACATTCGACACCCACGCCTTTCCTGTGGCAAGTCCTCCGAACTCCACCGAATGGAAATTGACGAGGTTGAGGATGTAGTTGACATCCACGTCTTTCAGGTCGACGATAATGGAATCGGAAGGGCTCTTGGTGGCCATTCCGTTGACGATGATGTGCTGGTTGTCGTGCTTGATGGTCACATTGTTCACCGCCAGATGATTCTTGCTATAGGTGATGTCGCCTGGCAGTACGTTCCAGATGGTGTCGCCTATAACCACATCCGAAGGATTGATGTTCACATGGGCTGCATCGTGTCCGTCAGCAGCCTTGAAGAACTCGGCATCGGCAATGATCTGGCCTTTGAAGGGATGGCGCGACCGATTGGCGAAACGGAGGTTCGTGGAGAGGTGGTTGTCGATGGCATTGGCGTCCAGATTGAGTGCGAGCTTGCTTCCACGCTCCATGATCTTGTTGATTTTGAGGTGTGCCTGAAGCGTATCGTTGGGCGTGTTGACCACCAACTGGGCATTCTCGTAGGGTTTGTCATCATAGACGAAGCTGGGGAGGCTCGCACGCAGATCCAACTGGCGGTTTTTGTCGTTCATGGAGCCCTCGATGTGCATGGACTGCTGGATATCGAGCGGGATGTCGAAGAGTTCTTGCAGCCAATCGGAACTGTGGATGTCGGCGGTCATCGTGAAGTTGTTGTCGCGCTGTTGCGTCTGACGTGGAAGTCCGGGCAGGGTGGGAAGTTTGCTGCCTACCAGGTTCATGATGCTTTGCACGATGGTATTGTAATCGTATTCGCCCTTGATCTCCATGTTTCCGAAATCGCTGGTCATCGAGAGGTGGTGGCCTTCGGCATCGTTCTCACCCTCAATCAGCAGATTGTCGAGCAGGAAGGTGCGGTCGGGCGACTGCATGGTGAACGTGTTGAGCGATATTTTGCCGTTGGCGGTATTGATATCCCTACCCACCACATTTGCATCGACATTGAAACTGAAGGTCGTTCCTGGCCATTTGTCGAGCAGGTTGATGGCAGATGGGGAGATGTGCCTGACGGTTGCCACAAGGTTGGCTGTCGGCGTCTTGCCTGCCAGTCTCATCTCGCCTTTGGCCTCGATGTTGACATTCGGGTCGTCAATCTCAAAATAGCCGTCGAGCAATCCATCCTTCATTGTCCCATCCACTTGTATATTCTTGAATGAATAGGAGTTATAATCGAAATATGGAATCTTTCCTTGAACGTAGAAATTGGGCTTCGAATGTGCTGGGAATGCGCCATCCACCTGAATGTCGGTGCCTATTTCTCCAAACTTGTCATTGTCCAAAACCTGACGTAGATTGAACTTTTCGGTCTTGATGGTGCCCGAGAAATTTTTGTTGCTCAAGGTAGCCACCATGTTCAAATCGCCCGCGCCTGTCTGCATGGCGCCTTTCACTCCGAGCGAGTTGCCTTCACCCGACAAATCGCCTTTGAAACGAATAGACTCAAGGCGCATCACCTCGTTGGGGATGTCGATGGAATTGGATTTCAGACAATGTGCCAACGATTCCATTCCTGCCTCGCTCACTCGCAAATCGTTGATGTCAGCGTTCCATTTCAATTGATTCGAACGCTTCGAGGCATCTCCTTGGGCATGTAGATAGAGTTGGTCATCATCGGTATACAAAAGCAGATCGTCAACTCTCAGATGGTTGGCGTTACCGGCATAGGTGGACTTCACGTAGACCGTCTGTGGATAGTCGCGCAACATGGGCATCAGGCTCGCAAGGTCCTTGGTGGCTATCTTCGAATAATTGATGCTGCCGAAGAAATCCAACGATTTCGGGTCCAGTTTGCCATCGGCATATTGGTAGGTGGCCCACGTGCGGTCAATGAGCAATTCGGAGTGGGGGAGCTTCAACTGAAGGTCTTCCAGCGTTGCTTTTTCCTTGTTAGCCAACAACTTGCACGATAGTGTTTGGACATCAAGCCCCGAATTTTCCTTGAATGCCAAGCGCTTTATGTTCACATTCAGCGAGTCGTCTTTCAGGGCGTTCAGGATGATGTGGGCGCTGATGTCGTTGGCATCGATGTGATGGGGAGAAAACTGATGGGGAGTTGTGGGAATGTCCCATCGGTTGTAGCTGACGGCTCCATGACGAATGATCAACGAATTGATTTTCAAGTCGAGTGGGGTGTGTTTGGTGGAGTCTTTCGATGCAAGCGAGTCTAACACAAATGCGAAATTAGGCTTCTCATCGGCATTTTTCTGATACAACGAAGCCTTCAAACCAAACAATTGGGCTGATTTGACAACGATTTTTCCTTTTGAAAGAGCCAGGACGTCCAGTTTGGCTGAAGCGCGTGAAGCCGTTAGCATCCGTTTGCCGTCTTGGTCGAGCATACTGATGTCATCAACTATCACACGATTGAAAAAACCAAGGTCAACGCGGCTTACATGCACCTCTGTTCCTAACTTTTCAGACAGGGCATTGCCAACGGTAGAGCCAATGAAACCCTGTACCGCAGGCAAGCGCAGCAGTACAAACAACGCGACAACAAGACCCACCAAAGCCCATATCACGCCGTTGACGATATTCTTGATATTTTTCAATTCAGGCACAAATTTACATGAATTTTGTCTTACCTCGAAATAAAACGGGATTTTTTGTCCCGATTTTCCTAATTTTTCATTAATTTTGCATCGTTTTAGAGCTTGCATCAATTAAATTCTAATATTTTTCTATTTATGGCAAATGTAATCAAGTTACGTAAAGGCTTAGACGTAAACCTGAAAGGCAAAGCCAAGGAGCAGAAAGTAAGCATAGGGAAGTGCGATGAATATGCACTGGTTCCTGACGATTTTACGGGGATTGTTCCAAAGGTGGTTGTTCGTGAAGGTGATGCCGTCAAAGCTGGGGATGCCTTGTTCGTAAACAAGAATTGTCCCGAAGTGAGGTTTGCCTCGCCTGTTGGTGGCACGGTGAGTGCTGTCGTGCGAGGTGAACGGCGCAAGGTGCTATGCGTGAAAGTGAAAGCCGATGCCGAATGGCAATATGCCGATTTCGGAAAGAAGGATGTGGCTGCCCTCGATGGAGAACAAGTAAAAGCCGCCCTTCTGGAAGCTGGTCTTTTCGGCTACATCAGTCAGTTGCCTTATGCAGTGTCAACCACTCCCGACACTACACCGAAGGCGATTTTCGTCTCCGCATTGCGCGACAAACCATTGGCTGGCGATTTCGAGTTTGAGTTGAAAGGCAACGAACAGGCTTTCCAAACAGGATTGACTGCCTTGTCGAAGATTGCCAAGACCTATTTGGGTATTGGTGCGAAGCAAACTGCTTCTGCATTGACATCGGCCAAGGATGTTGAGGTGAACGTGTTTGACGGTCCTTGTCCTGCTGGTAATGTTGGTGTTCAGGTGAATCACATTTCTCCCGTCAATAAAGGCGAGGTGGTGTGGATTGTGGAGCCTACAGCCGTGATCTTCTTCGGTCGTTTGTTTGATGAGGGCAAGGTTGATTTGACTCGCACTGTTGCCGTTGCTGGTAGCGAGGTCAACGATCCCGCTTACGTGGATGCTGTGGTGGGCACTCCCATTAGCGCCATCCTCGATGGCAAACTGGACAAGACTGAAGGTGTGCGTATCATCAATGGTAATCCTCTTTCTGGAACAAAAGCAACGCTCGACGATTATCTGGGCGCTCACACTTCAACGATTTCCGTGATTCCTGAAGGCGACCACGCCGACGAGATGCTGGGATGGATTCTCCCACGTTTCAAGGAGTTCTCTGCCAACCGCAGCTATTTCTCTTGGCTAATGGGCAAGAAGAAGGAATATACGATTGACGCACGTGTGAAAGGCGGTGAACGCCACATGATCATGAGCGGTGAATATGATAGTGTGTTGCCAATGGATATCTATGGCGAATACCTCATCAAGGCCATCATCACTGGTGACATTGACAAGATGGAGCAATTGGGCATCTACGAGGTGAGTCCTGAGGATTTCGCTTTGGCAGAGTTTGTTGACTCCTCCAAATTGGAGTTGCAGCGCATTGTGAGACAAGGACTTGACATGCTTCGTAAAGAAAACGCATAAACCCTTTATAGATTACGATTATGAGTTTAAGAAATTATATCGATAAAATAAAGCCCAACTTTGAGGAGGGCGGCAAGCTTCATGCTTTTCGTAGCGTGTTCGATGGTTTCGAGACTTTCCTGTTCGTACCTAACACGACAGCGAAGAGTGGAAGTCACATCCATGATGCCATCGACTCGAAGCGCATCATGAGCATGGTGGTCATTGCTCTTATGCCTGCTCTGCTCTTTGGTATGTACAATGTGGGCTATCAGAACTATGCTGCCGCAGGAACACTTGCAACGGCTAGTTTCTGGAGTATCTTCTTCTATGGATTCCTGGCTGTATTGCCTAAGATTCTTGTCAGCTACATCGTAGGTCTTGGCATTGAGTTCATCTGGGCACAATGGAAAGGCGAGGAGATTCAGGAAGGTTATCTTGTCAGTGGAATCATCATTCCGCTCATCATTCCCATCGGATGTCCGCTTTGGATGCTGGCTTTGGCTTGCGCTTTTGCTGTTATCTTCGCAAAAGAGATTTTCGGTGGCACAGGTATGAACATCTTCAATGTGGCAGTTGCCGCTCGTATGTTCTTGTTCTTCTCTTATCCTTCGAAGATGACTGGTGACACCATTTGGGTGGCCAACGAATCCATTTGTGGACTTGGGAACACGCTTCCTGATGGTTTCACATCTGCCTCACCACTTGGACAGATTGGACAGGGCATGGATGTGACATACTCTCTGAACGACATGATTACGGGATTCATTCCTGGTTCTATCGGGGAAACCAGCGTTATCGCTATCGCTTTGGGTGCTATCCTGCTGCTTTGGACAGGCATCGCCTCTTGGAAAACTATGGGCAGCGTTTTTGCTGGTGGTATTTTGATGGCATTGCTGTTCTCTGCGCTCGACATGACTCCCATTTCTTGGTATGAGCACATTGTTTTAGGTGGCTTCTGTTTCGGTGCCGTGTTTATGGCTACTGACCCTGTGACATCTGCCCGCACGGAATGCGGAAAATACATCTATGGTTTCCTGATTGGTGCCATGGCTGTCATCATCCGTGTGATGAACCCCGGTTATCCAGAGGGTATGATGCTCGCCATCTTCTTTGGCAATATGTTTGCACCTATCATCGACCATTGTATCGTGGAACGTAATATTTCAAAACGTTTGAAGAGAGGAGGTACAAAATGAGTAAATTAAATACAAATTCGAATTCGTACATTATTATATATAGTGCGATTCTCGTGGTCATAGTTGCCTTCTTGTTGGCATTCATCTTCCAAGCTCTCAAACCGATGCAAGATGCCAATGTGGCACTCGATGTGAAGAAACAGATTCTTTATTCGCTCAACATCCGCGGTTTGGATGGTTCTGAAGCCGAAGCCAAGTATGCTGAAGTGGTGAAGAGCGAGGCGGATGCTGATGGTCAAAAACTTTATGAGTGCGAAGTCAATGGCGAGAAGATTACCGTTGCCAGCCTGAAAGGTATGGGCCTTTGGGGGGGCATTAGCGGCTATGTGGCCATCAAAGAAGATGGTACTGTCTATGGCGCCTACTTCAACCATGAGAGTGAGACTGCCGGACTTGGTGCTGAAATCAAGGATTCTCAGGCTTGGCAGGAAAAGTTTATTGGTAAGAAAATCTGGGATAGCGATGGCAAAGTCGTGCTTTCCGTGGTGAAGAAGGTGGAAGATCAAGAGACGCAGGTAGATTGCGTGACGGGTGCTACACTGACTTCGAACGGTGTGGACGCCATGCTGAAAGACTGTCTGAAGAATGTCAAAGCGCCGTCAGCATCATGCTGTGCTGAGGGTAAGGCAGACTCTTGCTGCGTTGACGACAAAGGCAAGGATTGCTGTTCAGAAACTGAAACTAAAGCAAAGGAGGAGTAAACCATGGCATTATTAAGCAAAGAAAATAAAGAGGCTCTCACCAATCCGTTGAACCTCGATCACCCGATTCTTATCCAAGTATTGGGTATCTGCTCGGCACTCGCTGTCACATCGCAGTTGAAGCCTGCTATCGTGATGGGACTTGCTGTGACTGTGATTACGGCTTTTGCCAATGTAATCATTTCTTTGATACGCAACACAATCCCTAACCGCATCCGTATCGTGGTGCAATTGGTTGTGGTGGCCACGCTTGTAACTATCGTTTCGCAAATACTGAAAGCTTTTGCCTACGATGTGAGCGTTCAACTTTCTGTTTATGTCGGTCTTATCATCACCAACTGTATTCTGATGGGTCGTCTGGAGGCTTTTGCTATGCAAAACAAGCCTTGGCCTTCGTTCCTCGATGGTGTAGGAAATGGTTTGGGATATGCAATGATTCTCGTGATTGTAGGTGCTGTTCGTGAGTTCCTCGGACGTGGTTCGTTGCTGGGATTCCAAATCATCCCTCAATCTGTTTACGATTTCGGCTATCAGAACAATGGAATGATGACCATGCCCGCCATGGCTCTGATTCTTGTTGGTTGCGTTATTTGGGTTCATCGTGCATATTTTTATAAGGAGAAATAAGATATGGAACACGCAATAAGTTTATTCTTTAGGTCGATATTTGTCGACAATATGATTTTCGCTTTCTTCCTCGGCATGTGTTCCTATCTTGCCGTTTCGAAGACTGTGAAGACATCTATAGGACTTGGCTTGGCTGTAACATTTGTGTTGCTGGTGACAGTACCTGTTGACTATCTGCTGCAAACCAAAGTATTAGGTCCAAATTGCCTTGCGGAGGGTGTTGATTTGAGCTATCTCAGTTTCATCCTCTTCATTGCGGTCATCGCAGGTATTGTCCAACTCGTTGAAATGGTGGTAGAGAAATATTCTCCATCACTCTATGCTGCTCTTGGTATTTTCCTGCCATTGATTGCCGTGAACTGTGCCATCATGGGTGCATCGCTCTTCATGCAACAACGCATTTTGCTCGACCCGTCAAACACACAAGCCATCACTTCCGTATGGGACGCTATGGTTTACGCTGTGGGTAGTGGACTTGGTTGGACACTTGCTATTGTTTCACTCGGAGCCATTCGCGAGAAAATGCAGTATTGTGATGTACCCAAACCTCTACAGGGGCTTGGCATCACCTTTATTGTTGTAGGACTCATGGCAATGGCCATGATGTGTTTCAGTGGACTTAATATCTAAAGAAGTATGGCACAGTTTATAGCATATAGCATAGGAGTATTTCTTACCCTTATACTCCTCTTGGTTGTAATTCTGCTTGTGGCAAAGAAATACTTGTCACCCAGCGGAAATGTGAACATTGAAATTAACGGCGACCGCACCATCAACGTTCCTCAAGGAAACAACTTGATGGCAACGCTCAATGAAAACGGAATCTTCCTGCCTTCTGCTTGTGGTGGTAAGGCTTCTTGCGGACAATGCAAGGTGCAGGTGCTCGAAGGAGGAGGGGAGATTCTCGACTCTGAAAAGCCTCATTTCAGTCGCAAGGAGATCAAAAATCATTGGCGTCTGGGATGTCAATGCAAGGTGAAAGGCGACCTGAAGATTCATGTGGATGAGTCTATCCTTGGTGTGAAGGAATATGAGTGCACCGTGATTTCCAACAAGAACGTGGCCACCTTCATCAAGGAGTTCAAAGTGCAATTGCCGGCAGGTGCTCACATGGACTTCCTTCCTGGTTCATACGCCCAAATCAAGATTCCTGCATTCGATTGCATCGACTATGACAAGGATTTCGATAAAGCGCTCATTGGCGACGAGTATCTGCCTTCTTGGGAAAAGTTTGGCTTGTTCCCACTGAAGTGTAAGAATCCCGAACCAACCATTCGTGCCTATTCGATGGCAAACTATCCTGCTGAAGGTGATGTGTTCATGCTGACAGTTCGTATTGCAACTCCTCCGTTCAAAGCCGACAAGAGCGGCTTCATGGAAGTGAACCCTGGTATCGCTTCATCGTACATCTTCTCTTTGAAGCCTGGAGACAAGGTCATCATGAGTGGTCCTTTCGGTGATTTCCATCCCCATTTTGACTCCAAGAAGGAGATGATTTGGGTAGGTGGTGGTGCAGGTATGGCTCCGCTGCGTGCACAAATCATGCACATGACGAAGACATTGCATACAACTGACCGCGAGATGCACTACTTCTATGGCGCTCGTGCTTTGAATGAGGTGTTCTACCTTGACGACTTCCTCGGCTTGGAGAAGGAATATCCTAACTTCCACTTCCATCTCGCACTCGACCGTCCTGATCCAGCAGCTGATGCAGCAGGAGTGAAATACACACCGGGCTTCGTTCATCAGGTGATGTACAACACATATCTGAAAGACCACGAGGCTCCAGAGGATGTTGAGTATTACATGTGCGGACCTGGTCCCATGTCGAATGCCGTTGTAGGTATGCTTGATTCACTTGGTGTGGATTCCGAGTCTATTATGTATGACAACTTTGGTGGATAACAGCCAATCCTCCTTTTGGCAAAGACAAATAAAAACCGCCCGGATACTACATTCGGGCGGTTTATTTATGAATCTATGTCGCACTTAGAATGAAATCGCAGTTATATCCTCGTTTCGCCATTGATGGTCTTTGATTTCCTCATTGCTATGCTTTGACCTTGTCATTCCATAGCTTTGACCTTGCCATTCCATAGCTTTGACCTTGCCATTCCATAGCTTTGACCTTGCCATTCCATAGCTTTGACAAGCTCATTTGTGGTCTTTGACGAATGAATCTTCTTTCTCAGTTCGAATATAATCATTCAGCCAATTTAGTCATATTCAATTCAGTGATTTTCTGTTCAGTTCCTACCTTTGCCCTGACTCTATACTTCGCCTCAGTTTCTTTTGTGGGATCCAAACGGTCGATTTTTTGGGTTGTAGTGAACTGAACAATGTATTCCATCTCTTCGCCTACAGGCTTCTTTTCAATCTTGTAATCGTTCAGGATATGCCAATTCATGTTCAAGATATCATCCTTCCATAACTTGTACATGAACGTAATCACATCAGATTTCGAAGCATCCTGCTTACCCAAGAAATTGGTAAGGTAATCACTGACGGTTGAAGAAAGAGTACTCTCGTTGCGAGAATTGAGACCTTGGAAGAAACGGCGGAACACACTTGAAACCATTTCCTTCTCCTCAGGTTGAACAATCTTGACGTTCAAGTCCTGAATCTTATCGTTGGCTTCATCGACATGCTCACCATAAGGATGCTCCTTCATATAATCATTGAATCCATCGATGGTGTTCAACGTTTTTGCCAATGCCCAATCGATGGAATCGATTTTCCGTTGAGCAACGATTTTGTTATGAGAATCGGGATATTTCTTGATATACTCCTCGAGCATGGCCTTTGAATTGCTTGCAACGGCATTACGCCAATCGCGATCAATCTGCTTGATATAATTGAGACGATGCTGGATAGAATCGCGGTGAATACGTGCACCATCCTTATAAGTATCCAAATAGCTCTGCAACACCAAAGGATCTGAACTTGTCATTGCATATTCATAAGCCTCTGTTTCCTTCGAGGTCTTTGCTTGATTGTAGAAATAGAAGCTGACAGCGCAAATAATCAATGCCAACACGAAAGAAATGATAAGGGCAGCGTGTCCTTTTTTCTTTGGAGCAGGCGATTCATTTCCTGTAGGAGCAGCTTCTTGTTGAGTTGTAGCTGGGATGGGGGCAACTGCCGGATTTTGATTTTGATTGTAACTTGAGCTAACATTCTCACGCGCATTCAAATTGGCATGATGGCAATTGGGACACACATCCTGATCGTTGAAATAAATCTCTCCACATTGCGGGCAACGTGTGATTTTGCCAGCAATTTCAACCCCACATGAGGGGCACATGGGTGCTCTGTCACTAATCTGATGACCGCACTCTGGACATTTGATAATGGCCATAATCTTATGTGTTATTTCTATATATAGCTAATTATATCCTTCAAAGAACAGGCGTCATTGATGCCTGAACCTGATTTCCCTTAATCGGTGATTTCCCATGAAACGGCTTTTGTCCACATAACCGTTCACACCGTTGATTCGCCCTTTTGCCGAATATTGCCACATGTCGATATCGCGGTTATCACGCAAACGTGGCTCATAATCGGTGTATTGGGCAATCATGAGTTTGTATTCATCAAGCAATCCACACAAATAATGATCGTAGAAGTTGGCACCCGTGTAGATGAGAGGCTTTTGCCTGTATGCTTTCTCGACCATTTTGAGGAATTTGAAGAGTGAGTCGCGGAATTCTTCAACTGGCAATCCGCTTCTTGTCTCGATGTCTATCATGGGCAACAAATCTTGGTCACTAGGACGACATTGCGCCATGAAATTTTGAAGTTGTTTCTGTTGTTCGATTTTAGGGCGATAGAAATGATAAGACCCCACCTTCAATCCATATCGATGGGCGAGGTCAATGTTTTTCGCATATTTGTCATCAATATTGTCTCCACCTTCAGTAGCTTTCAGATAGACATAAGCCATCTTGGCATTCTGTCCAACAGCTTCCCAGAACACATTGCCTTGATAATGACTCAAGTCGATGCCATGAATATGCTGGCATGTGTCCTCGCACTGAACATTCATGTTCTGTGCATGAAGACCGCATGTGCTCATCGCCATAAAGGTGAATATGATGATTATCAATCTGTTCATACTTTCAATTAGTTGTTTGAGGTGGCTAATCATCTTCTTCATTAGTTCTCAGAATGATGCTAGTCGCACCTATCGTGAACAACGTTTCATTCTCAATTACTCTTCTCTCGTTATCACCAAGAATGACATTGTCCACAAACGTTCCCGTATAACTAGGTCCATCGCGCAACACATATTTCAGTTTCCCATGTTTGTCGCGCGAAACGTTAATAATGCAGTGGTTCATATCCACACTGGGATCAACGGTTTCAATAGGGCAGTTCACACCGCTTCCCTTCATGTATCTACCGATAACGTTGTCTCCCATCTGAAGCGGAAGCACCTGTTTGTAATGGAAAACATTCTCAATGACCACTATCGAGCCACACCCTTTTTCATTGGCATCTTCATCTGGGTTCTCCTCCTTTTGCGTGTTGTGAAGCTTTGAGGTTCCCATCTTGATGCCAAATTGCTTCCCACATCGTTGACATTGAAACACCAACGACTGACCAGCTTGATAGTTGGTTTCGTCGAAGATGATGTATTGATCACATTTGGGACAACGTACTCGCTTCATAAACCTATACAACTGACTCTCATGGTTTCAACTCCATTACCCAGCCTTCTGCAAAATCCTTGTCTTTTGTGTTCAAACTGTTCAATGCTTGTCGAGCATCAGTTTCCGATTTATATGAACCAAATACGACTTTGGTGCTGCTTTTCTCTCTAATAAGTACACGAGCCTCTGCAAAACCTTTTCCATGCAGATGTTCAACAAACGCATTTGCATTTTTCATGCTTACATGACTGGCCAAAACGATGCAGAAGGTCGTTGTTTGAGGCACTGCCACAACCTCCTCTTGTTCTTTCTTCTGCACTTCTTCGGCCTTCATGTTTTGCTCATTGCTATTGGCGGGCAATGAGAGATCAGCCGATGACAAGTCAGGTTTGCCAACGGTAATGTCTTTCGGCATCAACTTCTGTAGAAGTTCAGTGTCTATATGGCTGTGATAAACATTAGCTTTATTATTACCCAATGTAGATGGGAAAAGCAAGAACGCGATGACTGCCACACAAGCAGCCGCTATGTTCCTGAGCAAACTTACACTGATGCTGATTCTGCGGTCACCGTCATCCTCGGTTGTGAGGGCAACGACTTTAGCGCCTTCTACATTATCCGTTTCTTTAGTGTCCACTTCCGCCACCTCATGAACATCTTTATTCTCAACGGAAATGTCAACTATGGAAGCCTTCTTTTGTCTTGAACCCAATGCAATAGGCGTCATTTCAAAAGAGCTGAGCCCATAAAACTCTGGTGTCAGAATACCCGCTTCACATGGAGAGAACTCATATTTACCGTCTTCGTTTTTGAAGATGGTTCCTATGTCGCTCATCTCGTATTCGCCTTCGTTCTCAAGATGCTGCCTCAGTTCTTCAACATCGCTCTCGATTCGTTTGATAGCTTCAGGATAACTGATGTCGTAAGCCTCAACATACGATTGAGCCAAAAGCGAGTCATTCATCTTGAGTTGTGGATTGAATCCCAATGTGCGCAATGGGGGAAGGAAAGTGTTGTCGGTAGGATCGAAACGCGCATCAACATGATGGGTCATAAACCCACCAAAATCAGGTACAATGACACAGTCATTGCTCAACAAGAGTATTTCGATATGTCTTTCTAATCCAATCACCTTGCAAAATTAATTCTTTTCCTCGAAAAACCCAAACAATTGATTGTAAAAAAATGATAGGAAAATTAAAAAATCACTTTTGTTTTGTGGATTGAACGAAAAGTATTATCTTTGCCGAATAAATAGAGGCTATTATCTAAAATGAATTATATAGAGACAGAGATTCCTGGTGTGTACATCATCGAGCCGCGTGTGTTCAATGATGCTCGTGGTTATTTCTTCGAAGCGTGGAAAAAAGCTGAATTCGAGGAGCATGTAGGGAAAGTGGAATTCATCCAAGACAATGAATCGAAATCCTCATATGGCGTTCTGCGTGGATTGCACTACCAAAAAGGCGAGTTCTCACAAGCGAAGTTGGTGCGTGTCATCAAAGGACGTGTACTTGATGTAGCAGTTGATATTCGCCGTAGTTCACCCACCTTTGGCAAACATGTGATGGTGGAGTTGAGCGATGAGAACAAACGACAGTTCTTCATTCCTCGTGGATTCGCCCACGGATTCTTGGTATTGAGCGAAGAGGCAGTTTTCACATACAAGGTTGACAACCCTTATGCACCCACACAAGAAGCTGGCATTCGTTGGAACGATGAGGATTTGGCTATTCAATGGCCTATTGATCCACAACAGGTGATTACGAGCGAAAAAGATTTGAACGCTTGCAGATTGAAAGATGCTGAACTCTTCGACTAGATCGGAGATGTTGCTAACTATTAAATGAACAAAAAAATCATCATATCACTGATGTCTGTGTTGTTGCTTGTTGGTTGCAAACAAAGCAACCCCGAGCAGCCGAGACCTTCTCTTGTCGAAGACAAGAAGGCAAAGCAGATGCTTGAGGGAATTTGGATCAACGAAGATGAGCAGAGCGTTGCTTTCCGTGCGAAAGGCGACTCTATCTTCTATCCCGATTCCACAAGTCTGCCTGTTGCCTTCCAGATTTTCGGCGACACACTCGTGATGCACGGAGCCAGTGACATGAATTATGCAATTGTGAAGCAAGCACCGCATCTCTTTGTGTTCAAAAACCAGAGTGGGGATGAGATAAGACTTGTAAAGAGCGAAGACCCGATTGACAACTACGCATTTAAGAATCCCCAACCACACGCTATCAATCAAGACCTGCTTATCAAGCGCGACACTATTGTGATGCACGGTTCTCAACGCTATCATTGCTATGTGCAAGTGAACCCAACCACCTATAAGGTCATCAAACGCACGTATAATGATGAAGGAGTGGCTGTTGACAACATCTATCACGACAACATCATCAACTTGGCCGTTTATAATGGTGCTTCGAAGGTGTTCTCTAGCGACTTCCACAAGCAGGATTTCAAGAAGTATCTAACTGAAGATATACTCAAGCAAAGCGTTCTTAGCGACATGATATACAATCGGTTAGATGAAGATGGCATTCACTATGATGCTTTCATCTGCATTCCCGATAGTCCTAGCGGATATGTAGTTGATGTGTTAGTTGGCTATGATGGAAAAATCAAGTTTGAAGTCTATCAATAAAGCCTTCCCAACTCCATAAAACAATTGATTCTCAATCGTTTTGTCAAAGACCACAAATGAGCTTGTCAAAGCTATGGAATGACATGGTCAAAGCATAGCAATGAGGAGGTCAAAGACCATCAATGACAGTACAACAAAATAATAAAGAAATAGCTTCCATTCAACAACAAATGGAAGCTATTATTGTATGTTTATTCAACCGCAGAAGAATAGCACTAGTATTTGTGCAGTAAATATGCGGAGGAACATGCTGAGCGGATATACGGTGGAATAGCCGATTGCAGGAGCTTCACGCGAACAACATTGGTTGGCATAAGCCAATGCTGGTGGATCGGTACATGTTCCTGCCAACATTCCCATAATGGTGAAATAGTTGAAATGGTAGCGCAATCGAGCTATTGTTCCAATGATAAGAATGGGGATGACCGTAATCAGGAAACCCGTATAAACGTATTTCAATCCATCGCCTTCTACAACAGTCTCCCAGAAGTCTGCTCCAGCTTTCACACCCACACTCGCAAGGAACAAGACAAGTCCGATTTCTCGAAGCATCATATTAGCTGATGTGGTGGTGTATGTGACCAATTTCATTCGATAGCCAAAGCGGCCAATGAGAATAGCAATGATAAGCGGACCTCCAGCAATACCAAGTTTCAAAGGAACGGGCATTCCTGGAATAGCAAATGGGAGGCTTCCAAAGAGAATACCAATGATGATGCCGATGAAGATGGTGGCAATGTTGGGATGATCAAGGCGTTTGATGGAGTTACCCATAAGATCTGCCACACGATTCACATTGTCTTCAGGTCCTACAACCATAATCTTATCACCCACGTGGAAGTGGTGGTTGCGGCTGGCAAAAAGATCAATACCTTGTCTAGTAATACGAGTCACATTCACACCATAAACGCTCGAAAAGTGCATCTTACCGAGAGTTTTTCCATTCATTTTCGGATTTGTGACGATAATGCGCTTGGAAATCATCGGTTGCTTGCTCTCTTCTATTTCAACGGGACCTTCGAGAAGCGGACCTATAAACGCCTGAATGGCTTCAGCATCGCTTTCAGCACAAACTAAAAGGACTTCATCATCAAGACAGAGTAGGGAGTCTCGATTAGGAATGATTATTTGCCCATCATGAAGAATTCGGGTGCAAACAACATCACGATTCAAGAATTCAGATATCTGCATCAAAGTGCGACCAGCAATGTACTTATTGCTGACCTTGAGGTGCATCTGATGTGGTTTCTCATGAGGATTCTCAGCCTCAGCTTGACTAAGTTGCTCTTCTTCAGCATTAAGATCGATACGGCAGATATAGCGAACGGCGATAGTGGCTCCAATGATTCCCACAACACCCAATGGATAGGCACAAGCATAACCAGAAGCAATTTGTGGAACCCCGCCATCGAATTGGGAAGCCAACGAGTTGAGTGCTTCATTGGCCGCACCAAGACCAGGAGTGTTAGTTACAGCACCATATAGTGTTCCCACCATCATCGGAAGGTTGGCTTTATTGCTGGTATCGAAGAAGAGAAAATAACATGCAAACATCACCCCGATGTTCAACAGAATCATAGCTGTAGCTAGCAGATTGAGTGAAACACCACCTTTTCGGAAACTCTCGAAGAAGCCAGGACCCACTTGCAAACCAATGCAGAATACAAAGAGAATGAGCCCGAAGTCCTGAACAAAAGTGAGGATGCTTGTTGGAGCCGTAAAACCAATGTGGCCAGCAAAGATACCTGCAAAAAGTACGAATGTCACACCGAGCGAGATGCCACAAACCTTGATTTTTCCCAGCAGTACACCTACCGAGATGACTATGGCATAGAGCAACATGATGTGTGCAACTGAATCCGTAGCCGTGAATAAATTGATGAGCCAATCCATAGAAAAGTGATTTGTTTATCGGTTGCAAATATACATAATTATTTGGATATATCCAATTAACGGAAGACATTTTTCAGTTGGCATTCTTAATGATGCATTACTGAGAAAGAGTTACGTGTTGCAAATTTGTCGATATGGACAATGAGTGCATGTATCGCGATCGTTGGTTGGCGAGAATGGAACAGCAGGGTTGAAAATCTCAGTTATGACCTCACGGAGTCCTTGCATGTACTCATTGTACACCTTACGTATATCATCAATCTCTTTATTCGCTATCTTCAAAATGGGGTTATAATCCTCGGCTCCTGCATGTTGAATGAATAGCAAAGCAGGACTCACGGCGATGTCTGTGGGATTCAATTTCTTGTCATTACATACGATGGAAGAATAGAGCATGGCTTGTAGGAAATAATCGCTATGCTTCTTACTCATATTGACTCCACTAAATACATCATCAATGGACAAGACTTGCTGAGACGGCTTTTTGCCTGTCTTATAGTCAAGTACGCGTATTCGCACTTTTCCTTCTTTGTCTTTCACTTTGTCCAATCGGTCGATGATTCCACCTATATTAATAGGAATATCCTCTCCGTTCTCCATATTTATGATGAATGGAGTTGTGACTGTATGCTCAACGTCAATAATTTCAAAAGGAGTAAGCCGCATGTCAATGTTGAGCAATTGTTTGAGATATCTGATGATGACACCTCGATTAATCAGTTGAAGACCATTATATTCAGGGCGGAATCTGCTGTTCTCTATATTGAACAGTTCCTTTCGGAAGGCATCGTCAACAATCTCTTTGAGCTTTGTAGGATGCTTCAGGAAGTCTTCAATCGCGGTCTTTGTGATGGTTTTTCCACGAGCAGACAAGTATTGGTATATGTTTTTGGCAGACAAATGGAATATGTTTCCGAATATGCGGTCATCGATTTCATCACCATCGGTATCGATAGGTTCTTTGATGCCCACCACCACATTATAATAAAATGTCAGTTGGCAACGTATGTATCGATTGATGGCTGTAGGCGACAGATACGACAACTTTCGTAGTATATCCATTACGGCATCCGTCTTCTCGATATTCTCGAAATGTGGAGCTTGAGTAACTTGTCCTGTCTGCAAGGTTTCACGTTTGATATTGTGTGGACTTTCAACCATCAATTGCAACATGAATCGACTCATTTCGCCTGTGTGTCCATCTTCTGTCGCATTGTTGTATAAGAGATTAATATCGGTAGCACGTTGTAATAGGCGATGGAAATAATATGCATAGATGGCCACTTTGTGGTCGATAGTTGTCAAGTTAAACGCCTTGCGAATGGTGTAGGGGATGAAGGAGGCATCATTGACTCCTTTGGGCATATTTCCCTCGTTGCATGAAAGTACAAGTACATGATCGAAATCAAGGTTACGTGTTTCAAGAACTCCCATGATTTGAATGCCTTCTGCTGGTTCTCCGTGGAAAGGAATGGATGTAGCAGAAATAAGTTGCGTCAATAATCGTTGGAATGTTGGCATATCGGTTTCAAGATCGCCATTACTCATGAGCTCGTGAAGTCGATTGATGAGCGTGTACATGCGGAAAAGCGATTCTTGGAAAAACGGGTCGGCAACTGTACGTGATTCCACACCAATATGCTTTAATACCTGCAACAACCATTTGGCGACTGATAACGGAAGTGGTTCATCAGCTACATGAATGTCTTTGAAAAGAAGAGACATTCCTTCATCAATGGACAAATATTCACGCGAAGGATAGAACTGCTTGTGTTCGTTAAGGCCGTCAATGATTTCCTGGAATCGTGGAGAAATGTATTTCGCATAAGGATGACGCAACAACTTGAGTACCTGACGCAAACGATATTTACCAGATTGGCGTACAATATTCTCCGTTTGAATTGAAATAAGCGTGCTTATCAATGCAGAGAATGGAGACTGTGCGAGAGGATAACCAGTCGTAATGTTCACTTTCTCAACTTCTGGAGGAATACAATGCACAACTGTTTGTAACAGACTTTCATCACACAACACAATAGCAGTTCGTTTACCTGCTTCAATTCGTCCATTCTCACGAAGCCAATGACTCACATATCGCGCTTGAACGTTCTCCGTAGGTGCGGATATGAATGTGATGTCTTTCTTTTTGGAAAGATTGTCGTAAATATGGGCATTGTTATTATCGAGTTCATTGGGGAAAAGCGCCAAATATTGTTTGATATAGTGACCACCTTCATTATTCCCCTTCATGTAGTATTTATCGAAATCCCAATAGAAACGAGCCTTGCCAGCATTCTTCAAGCGCATGAACAATTTCTGCTCCACTTTTTGTAGGACGTTGAATCCAACAAAAACGTAAGTGTCATAATTGAACTCGATGTCTTCATTCTCAGCCACTTGCCGATAGAGAGCCCCCTCATAAGCAAGACCTTGTTCAGCCAACCGTTGGTTGTATGCAGTGTAAATGTCATTGAAATGATTCCAAAGTTTAAGGAATCTTTCTTTGAGAATGGAGTTTTGATCTTCAGAAAAGTTTCCAAAGAATTTTGCCAAAAGAGCTTTTTGTTCATCGGTAAGATAAGAAACATCGTCCATTTCGTGAATATCACGTAGATTCGCAAATACCTCATGTGGATTTGCCATGTTCTTATCAACATCATCGAAATCGGACAACAACAATTGTCCCCATCCATAGAAATGGTCGAGTGTTTCATCGATTCCTGTTATTGATGTGAAGACTTTGTGGAGATCACAAATGAGTTTGATGGGGTCGGCAACTATCAAAGTGCTATGTTTTCTAAACAAGTCGCTGATAGTGATGTAATTGGGACTCCATATAGGTTTGTCCACCAATCGAGCCAATTGCTCGTTTATGAACAACGATGCTCGTTTGTTTGGAAACACAACTGCAACTCTTGAAAGATTCGTTCCAAATTTGTCAATAAGGTCTTGTGCGACGTATGTCAAAAAAGATGTGTTCATTTTACTTCTTCAATTTTATTACTGTATACAAACCAAAGATAACCTTTTACATTCTGATAACCCATATCAGATAACAGGGACATATAGTGACGGACTTGAGTGTGGTATTCAGTACGTGGGCGGCCAAATTTGAAATCCACCACAACGACCTCATTCCCATCTATCATCACGCGGTCAGGTCTTTGTTCAACAACTTCGTTTGATATTGGGTTGACAGACAAAATGCTACATTCGTTATAAAGTGTCCAGCGGTCAGAGAACCAATCTGCTACTCTTTCGTTTTGCAATCTATCTTTCAACAATTCCATGAGTTTGTCCTTCGAGACATTCTCATCATATAAGACTCCTTGCGCTTCCAATTGTCCCAATGCCTGTGGAATATCTTTGCTTGTTCGAATAGTTGAGAAAAGGTTATGAAGAATGTTTCCCATCCGAATGTAACTCTTCTGCTTTTCCTCTTCTTCATCTCCTTCAATGAAATCTCGGCTTTGTTTGCTTTGCTTGAATTCAACAGGGCTGTCGAAAGACTTGATTTGCAAATGAATAGTATTGACTGGTTGTTTGAAGACATTCGATGTTTCTTTCTCGTTGGTTTGCGACTTGGATGTTTTCAAATCACCAAATTCCAATGAGATGGGGGCATCTTTGTCATCAGTTTTATTGAAGAGGACATTTGGAAGACTGTTCGCAATTTCAGGAAGACATTGTTCGATGATTTGTGATCGTATTCCATTCATTCCTTTTCTTCCAAACACAAATAGATTGTTTCCTGCACGAGTGAACCCCACATAAAGCAAGTTTAAGTTGTCTACAACATTTTGCAGATGTTCATGTTGATAATCGTTTTCATAAACTGTTTCCGACATTCTTTTGGCATTGAAGTCAATCGGTATGATGGGAAGCTTGTTGAATGGACCATCCTCATCATCGAGATGACACCAGATGAGCGATGATTTTTCAAGTTTCCAATCACAGAACGGCATGATGACATTATCGAACTCCAATCCTTTACTCTTGTGAATGGTGATAAGTCTGATTCCATCGATTTCATCGCTCTGGATGGTTTTCTTATGAATGTTATCGTTCCAAGCCTCGATGAATGAATCGATGTCAGCAACATTATCTACCAGATAATTGCTGACCTGATCGTAGAATGCACACACATATGCACTTTCATCAACTAGATTATCAAGACCGAAAATAGAGTAGAGTCTCTCCACAAGATCAAACATCGGCAAGGTTAGCAGTTCATCCATATGGTCAACATAAGCTCGTGGAAGGAGTGTATTCACATCATCGTTGAGAATAAACAATTGATTGTCATCAACCTTGTTCTTTAAGATGACCTTTTGGTATGCTTTAGCCAGGTTCGATTTGATGAGTGGATTATCACGATGAACCAACATCTGCAATGCTTCCACCAAAATGTTGACCGAGAGTGATGCATCAAGTTGGAACGCTTCATCTGAAACCAATTTCAGTTCGGGCATTTCATGCATCAGGTATTCGGCGATGTCTTTGATTGTTTGGTTTGAACGCACTAATATCGCGATCTTGTTAGCTGGAATACCGTTGTCAATGAGTTCAGAGATTTGTTCTTTGGTCATCTTCAGCATTTCCTCATGATAATTCTCAGGAGAGATAAGCTTTATTCTTACCAATCCTTCATCAGGCAAGCCCTTACGTTCTTTCTGAACAACATCCTTGTATGCTTTTTTCACTTGCGGTGCTTCATCAGGATTATCAGCTGCTAATCCGTTGTGTTCCAAATTACTTGCGGTTGTGAAAAACGCATTGTTGAATTTGATGATGTTCGAGCATGAACGATAATTGATATCAAGAGGCAATGCTTGCATTTGTTCACTCGAGAATTCTTGTTCGATGTTGTTCAACAAACGCCAATCACCTGAACGCCAACGATAGATACTTTGTTTCACATCACCCACAATGAGGTCTTGTGAACCTTCATGACTCAGACATTCTTTCAACAACACCTTGAAATTCTCCCATTGAACTGTACTTGTATCCTGGAATTCATCTATCATCACATGTTCGAGTTGTGTGCCAATCTTTTCGAATATGAATGGCGAATCGGAATCTTGAATCAGTTCATGAAGCAACGATTGAGTGTCACTCAACAGGAAGCGATTGGCGGATTTATTCAAATCTCTCACCTTATCACTAATGCTGTTCAACAAACGCAGTTGATTCATGTATTTCAATGTGAGGTCTGCCGACTTATACAAATGAGCTTGTTGAATGCGAACTGCCTCAGTGTCGTTAAGTAAATTGAACAAAACGGATTGAACGGCGCAATATGCTTGGGAATTGGGATTCTGATTAGCTTTTGACAACCATTTCATCGGGTCATTCATCGCATTCTCCACTCGACTAGTCACTAGCTCTTTCTTGTCATAGACACCATTCTGGAGTTTCAAGAAATAACCACAAACACCACCTTTTCCATAGGAAAAATCATCGATGGTGAGTCCATTTTTATCCAACACATTAAAGAACGATTTAGCTTTTTCATCAAGTTTCTGTTTGGCTTTTGCACGAATTTCACGTAACAATTTAGTATATTCAGTGAAAAAGTCCTTTTCTTCCATAAGGCCATCGAGTTCTTTCGAATGCGATTTGTAGATGTCCTTGAAGATGTTCTCACCAAACTTCTTGATTTCCCTGATGACATTCCATGTTTTGTCTTCATCTATGTTCTCATTGATGAAATCAAGAATCCACGACAGTTCCTTGCTGTTGTGATCGAGACCCTCAATGAGTTCATCAACTGCTTGTTGTTCTACTTGTTGATCATTAAGACCTATATGCAGATTGGCTGTCAATTCCAATTCGCGAGCAAGATTTCTTAGTACGCTTTGGAAGAACGAGTCAATCGTTTCCACACGGAAATAGTTATAATTATGAATCAAGTTGCTCAATGCAACATGTGCACGTTGAGAAGCATATTCCTCGGTCACGCCCAATTCTTCAGTCACCTTATCCATATAGTCTTTAGAATCAGGCAACCGTTTCCAAATGCCATAAAGTTGACTCAGAATGCGCATTTTCATCTCCTCGGTGGCTTTGTTTGTGAACGTGACTGCCAAGATGTTCTTATAAGCCATCGGATTGTTGACGAGCAACTTGATGTATTCAACGGCCAACCTAAAGGTTTTACCCGAACCAGCACTCGCTTTATATACAACTAGTGGTTTTCTTTTTTCTATTGCTTTCATCGTATTATCTTTCATTACCATTTTCTAAACAATTCAAATCCAAATTTAAAACCGATACCATCGAATCTACCGTTCTTATTTGATGTAAACGCTCCTACAGATACCAATCGGGTTGTGAATCCATATCCAAATTCGATGTATGGGTGCAAGTTAGTGACAGTGAGGACACTCAGATAGATTCGTTCCATTTCAATGAAATGTCCTGCCCACGGTATCCAACTCGACAACAGTAGAGGAGACTCGTAGGTGGCATTGCTTCTGATGTAGTATTTTGATGAATTGTACCACGAACTACGAAGCAATTCAAATTCACCGCTCCAATCATCGTTCCATCCGCCAGGAATGTTGTTCTCGCGGAAATTCGTGAAATCGAGAAAATATTGCCGCCCTTCCTTGGCAGTATATAATCCCGCACCCAATCTCATGGATAAAGATTGCAGACTTTTCATTCGATGAATGTAGGATCCGTCAATCTCCCAACGTTCGTAACTTGTGTTCGACTTCAAAAACTTATTAAAACTTCGCTCATAATCCAACGTGAACACAGGTCCATTCCATCCCCAAGGACGATATTGCCATTCCATTCGCGGAGCAGCCGAACGATAGTATTTGGGTTTGTTGAACAATTCAAAAGCAGCTGGATTGACAGGACGGCGATTATGGAATGTGAAACCCACCTCGAAACTCCAATAGTCGGAAATATCGTAATTGTTGTACACTTTCATATAAGTGTCACGAAAATAGTCGAGTTGCAATTTGTTCCATTCTATCGTGTCAGTGTCAGTTTCCCTTTGTACTTCGTTGAGAATCTCCGAACTATAGATTCGAGCACCATCGTTTATGTCAATGGCTATAAACCCGTGTCGTCGTTTGTTGTAATTGAAACGAATAGGAATGTTGAAATATAACTGATGAAGTTTGAATCTGTATCCGGATTTGAAACGGAATGTGATGTCGCGGTTAGGAGTGAAATTGTAGCTTGCTCTGAAATCAAACTTGTAGGTGATTCCTTTTCTTTGGCTATAATCCAAATAGAGTGGATTCAATATGGGGCCTATGCGAAACTGTCCTTGATCGTTCGCGCCGAATGATGCTTTTGTTCGATTCAACAGATGATCGCCCAAGATATCCCAAAAGATGGTTTTGGCTATATTCTTTTTCTTAGGGTGGGGTATAGTGTCTTCTTGTTTTTCCCGGTCTTTTGCCTCTTGCTTGGCCAAATAATCCTCGATGAGAGGGGCGATGTTATCAGGTAATGGCTCTGGGCGTACCATCTCCATCAAAGCTCGATCATAACTACGATTCAACGAATCGGGTATTTCTGTGTGTTGGTTGTAAAATGCATAGTAGTTACAGGTGGTCTTGCTTCCCATGAAATTGAAAATCCCTTCCAAATGGCACTTTACTGGCAGCAATGAATGAAAACCTTTGTCACCCATATCGAGGCTCAAATGAAAATGAATCATATCGAATTCTCCCTTGAACTCGGTTTGGATGATTCTGCCTGTTTCATAATCCACCAAAGCACTTCCTTCCACCAATTGGGTGTTGTTGATGGTGGGTTTGAATGTAATTCTCACGGTTCCATCGAGCAAGAAGGCGAATTTCATTTTATAGAACTTCTTATTGCTTCTATGAAAAGGGGAGAGCAAATTGCCATTCACCATCGTGATGTCATACAATTCAGGCCCCAAGTATTTCTGAATGGTTGTAAAAGTGTTTCGCCGATGTGGAATGGTATTGATTTCCAAAAGGCGATGTTTCTTGAATTTACCATAAGCTTCAAAATCCACACGATCGTAAAACTCACCTACGAATGTGCGAGCCTCACGATTAGCAATTCCATACATCGTTGGAACCGCCATCAGTGTGATGTTGCGTTTAGGAACAGAAATCTCAAAACGATGATAAGCATAGGTGTAAGTACCACTAATCTCACTCGTATCCACCGTTGAAGCATACCCGTATATCCGATGCAACATCATGGTGTCTGGGCGCACCTTGGCTGTTGCACCAGCAAATGGCAGACAAAGTGCCAAAAGCATAGTTAGTATACGATGGTATGTTTTCATGACATGCAAAGATAGTGAAATAATAGTGAAAATTCAACTTTTCACCAACATTTTTTTGACAAAATAAAAAGAAAACATCCTCACCTTGTTTTCATAAGATGAGGATGCTTGCAAATAGGGAGGTGTTCATCGTTTCACACCCCAATATAAATATTGTTTTTTATCCGAGATATTTCATCAGGATCTTGGCGTTTCCACTATCGCGCAACTTGGCAATACTCTTTTCACGAATCTGACGAACACGCTCACGTGTAAGTCCAAGCTGGTCGCCAATTTCCTCTAATCCTTTCTCGTGGCAACCTATACCAAAACATTCACGAATGATGGTTATTTCTCTCTCTTTCAGTACTTTAGTGAGCACTGAATTGAGTTCAAGAGCCATTGATTCATGATCCACTTGACGGTCGGTACGGCTGTCATCACCTGAAGGCATTACATCAAGCATACAGTTGTCTTCACCATCCTGGAATGGGGCGTCAATGCTGACATGATGACCATCTGCCATCAAGCTTTGTCCAATTTTCTCTTCATCGAGTTTTGTAGCGTCAGACAATTCCGATACAGAAGGCTGACGTTGGTTCTCTTGTTCGAATTTGTTTATCTCGTGATTGATCTTGTTCAACGAACCAACCTGATTCAGCGGCAAACGCACAATACGACTCTGTTCGGCAATTGCTTGCAGAATACTCTGACGAATCCACCAAACAGCATAGGAGATGAACTTAAAACCACGTGTTTCATCGAATTTCTGTGCAGCCTTGATCAACCCAATGTTTCCCTCATCAATAAGGTCGGTCAGGGTAAGCCCTTGATGCTGGTATTGCTTAGCAACAGAAACAACAAAACGTAAATTAGCAGTCACTAGTTTGTCTTTGGCCCTCTCTCCTTCAGGACCACCTTTCTTAATTTTTTGAGCCAATTCAATTTCCTCATCAATCGAAATCAGTGGGGCACGACCAATCTCCACGAGGTACTTATCAAGAGCCTCGCTGGAGCGGTTAGTAATACTTTTCTGAATTTTTAATTGTCTCATCCTTACTCCTTTTCTTACTAACTTCTAACTAACTATTTGAAAATCAAGCAAATAACTGAATATAATCCCTAAAACCTTGCAAAGGTACAAATATTTTCTGAATATTCTTCGATTTTCGCCAAATATTTAAGGTTAAATATTATTAATTGAAAAAAGCATCTCCAAAAATGAATGCAATATCCACAATTCTTTGTATTTTTGCATTCGAATTTTGAACCTCATGACTCGCGAGAAAGAAATATACAAAGTAACACTTGTCGGCAGCTTGGGAAATATTGCCCTAATGGCATTCAAATTCATAGCTGGCACGCTCGGACATAGTTCGGCTATGATTGCCGATGCTGTACATTCGTTGTCTGATTTCCTGACCGACTTGGTGGTACTTGTATTCGTACGCATCAGCGCCAAACCGCAAGACGAATCACACGATTATGGGCACGGAAAGTTTGAGACATTCGCTTCGTTCCTTATAGGAGTGGCTTTGATGGGAGCCGCAATTGGCATTATTGTTGCAGGTTGCTCGAAGTTGGTGGCTTGGTTTAACGGAGAACAATTGGAGGCACCTAGCACATTGGCGTTGTGGGCGGCATTATTATCGATTATCATCAAGGAATTGCTCTATCGTTATACGGCTCTTCGCGGAAAAGCATTGGAGTCGCAAGCCATGATTGCCAACGCTTGGCATCATCGAAGCGATGCTCTTTCATCGATTGGTGCAGCCATCGGTATCGGTGGAGCCATTTTGTTAGGAAATCGTTGGACAGTTCTCGATCCGTTGGCTTCTATCGTTGTTGGTGCGATGCTCGTCAAAGTGGCGGTTGAATTGTTGAAAACCAGTATTGGTGAACTGACTGAGGGCTCCCTTTCTGCTGAGATGGAAGAGGAGATTATCAACATCATCCGATCGTTTCCCGATGTGCAACAACCACATAACCTCCGCACTCGCCGTATTGGCAATCACATTGCAATCGAAACTCATGTGCGTATGGACGGCCATTTGTCTTTGCATGAAGTTCACGAGCGAGCTACCGCTATCGAGCACAAACTCAAAGATCGTTTTGGTGCACAAACACACGTAACCATTCACATGGAACCCGTGAAATAATCAAAGAAAAACAACACGTTTGTCATTTGTGGCTTTTGACCTTGTCATTTGTGGTCTTTGACCGTCTCATTCCATAGCTTTGACAAGCTCATTTGTGGCCATTGACAAAAGCTAAATAAACGCATTATTTTGTTCTTTCAAAAACTCTTCTGCACGAGCAAGATCTTCAGGCGTATCAATGCCTACAGTCTCTACATCGGTGATTCCCACTTTGATTCTATAACCATTTTGCAACCAACGCAATTGTTCGAGACTTTCAGCTATTTCGAGGGAAGATTGAGGAAGTTTAGTTACTTCGGAAAGAACATTGGTTCGGTAGGCGTATAAACCAATATGTTTTAGGAAAGGATAATGTTCCAGCCACGTTTCTTTTTCCTTTCCTCGAACGAAAGGAATGACACTCCGCGAGAAATACATAGCGTATTGCCGATTGTCGACCACTATTTTCGGAGAATTGGGATTGCACACCGAATCCATATCATTGAAAGGTTTTCCGAGCGTGGCAATTTGTGTTTCCGAATCATCGAAACATTGACAAACGGTTTCAATTTGCGAAGCCTGAATGAAAGGTTCATCACCTTGCACGTTGACAACCACATCCCAATTTCCACCTATCTTTGTAATAGCCTCCTGAATTCGATCTGTCCCACTTTTATGATTCGTGGAGGTCATGACTACATTACCTCCAAACGACTCTACGACCTCAAAAATGCGTTGGTCATCTGTGGCCACATATACATTCTCAAGTACTTTCGATACTTGTTCATATACCCTTTGAATAACGCTTTTCCCGCCCAACATAGCAAGAGGTTTGCCTGGAAAACGAGTGGAGGCATAGCGTGCGGGGATGATGGCTATGAATCTCATATTGTCAATAGTTTTGCACGATGAATTCTATCTGATAGTTTCTTTTATCTTGATGCCCTAAAGCCCTCGAGCAAAATATACTTACGTTTCATCATACGATGATAGATGTTGCGCATCCAAATCGGATAGGTGAAGATGAATGCGAGGCCGATGACCAACATTGTTATGTAAGCCGCCGTATTACCCAACATGGCCTGAAGAACAGAAATGAAAGGAAGGGGCAGGAAGAATGCCACCATTTCAACCAAGAGTTGATAGTAGTTGTTTTCCATTCCATTCTTGCTGAGGAACTTCGTGTTGAGAGGTGTTGTTTGCTTGTTGAAGACGGCCATCTGGAAGAACAGGAAATATTGGAAACCTGCTGTGAAAACACCATAAGCAATCAGCATAAGAATTGACCATTTACCGCTGAAAACGGTAGGAAGCATGAGAAGGAAAGGAAGGAACAAGAGGAGGCAATAGAAGATGTATTTTGCACGGAGCAACTTCAGAATGTTCTCACGACGCACCATCAAGCAATCGATGTAATTGCCTTCGTTGCACATCACTTTCAAAATCATCATGGAACCATAAATGACATAGTTGTAAATGCACCAGAAATTGGTCATGAACTGGCTGTCATATACGGTTGTAAACGAAATGAGAAGGCTGAACATGAGCACAATGGCTGTTGCGAAAATGAATCCTTTGCGAGGATTCTTGTTGCGCATGATAGTCTTGATCTCGAGTTGGATGTATTGTCCGATCTCACCATATCGATCGAGGAATGAGAAGCGGCTGACACTCTTCAAGTGAGTGGTCTTTTCAACACGCGATATTTCACGCCAAACATTGACAATTTGCAAATGACGATTGATGTAAGCCAACACTAAAAGTAATGCCAATGCAATGAGGTAGGGGAGAATGCTTCCTTCTTCGATAGCAGTTCCGATGGAAGCGTAGAAATCGAAGAAATTCTCGAATCCCTGTTCACTTCCCTTCTTGATGATGATGGGAAGAGCCGCAATTGCATATACGCATATGGGAAGCAACCACCATTTCATCGTGTTGTTAATCAACGTTCTGACGATTGAATACCACTGGCTATTGGCCAAAATGAACAGATAATAACACAACAGCATTCCTATGGTTGCCCAGAATCCATAACTGAAAAGTACGGACATGAGGGCATAAGGAATCAACATGGCAAACCAAATGAGGTTGCCCGTATTGAAAAGCGATGTGAGTACAAACGAATCGATACAGACATTCTTGGGTATGGGTAGCAATATGTATGGTTTCACAAGTTGTGCAGGCGTTTGTTGAGCCATGAATCGAACAAGGAAATCGATGAGCAGTACAAAAGGCATGATTCCGAAAATCAATTCCAACGCTGTTGTTGAAGTGCTGTCGTTTGCAACCATTGCGAACATAATGGCAAAGAAAATGAGATAACCCACCATGAGTAATCCCAAAATCCACACAAGCCATTTGGCTATTTTGTTCTGTTGGAAGTTGATGGCACGCTTTTCTGCCAACTTGCGATGTTTACGTAACTGCTTGAAAATCTGATAGCGATTCATTTTTATTTAAAGTTATTGTATAAACGTAAAAATGCGGGGCGTCATCAAGACACTCCGCTTTTATTTGTCTTTATCTGAGGTCAATCACCTCCGCATCTGGGAAGTCCTTTGATTTGAAAACGAACACCCCGTCAGGTTGATCTTTCGCTTGGAAATTGCTGATGGTAATGGTTGTCCAAGTTTTTCCTTCACGCATTTTCACTTGCGTTGGCCGATATGTCTTCTTATCAATGGTGATATAGAGTTCCTGGGCACTACGAGATGTGTTTTGCGCGGTCAGATGCACATTGTATGCGCTCGCTGTTGTTGTCATACCCAACGTGTAACCTTTCTTGTAGATATTGATGAATTGATAGGGATTCATCGCCATCTGCTGGGCTTCGTTTGGAGTAGTCACATTCACTTCATCAGTGGATTTCATGTAACTCCATTGCGTCTTTCCATCAAACCACACAATGGCTTGAGGAGTACTGGCGTGGAACTTGTTACCTTTAATGGCAATAGTGCCGTTGGTGGCTCCTATCTTGGCACTTGATATTTTGAAGTTAGCGCTCGCACCACCTTTGCGGCCAATAATGGAGGCTGTCTTATCAAGCACCTTGCGTGCTTGTGTGGCATTTTGTGCATTTGCACAAATGGCTGCAACCATCAATAGTGAGATAAATATAATTCTTTTCATATCCTTTTCTAGTTTTAAAATCGTTATACACCTATATGACGTTGTAGAACACGAAAAGTCACACCGCATTTCGTTTATTTAACGTTGTTGTTTCGAGTTGTGAATAACATCAAACAGGGTAGGGGCATCATCTAAGTCTAGCGAGCAATTCATTAAGCGAGTTCTCATCCACAATAAGCACATCGCGTGGTTTGCTTCCTTGTGCGACTCCAACGACTCCAGCAGCTTCCAACTGATCCATCAATCGACCTGCACGATTGTATCCAATGGCAAAACGGCGTTGTATCATGCTCGTCGAACCTTGTTGAGTCATCACAATAGCACGTGCTGCCTCTTCAAAGTAAGGATCAAGATTGTGGGTATCAACAGCCTTATCACCACCACTACCATCATCCTCAACGGTTGGTTCGGGAAGTTCAAGCGGTTCAACAGGACCTGGTTGCGATTCAACAAAGATGTTAATGCGTTCAACTTCAGGAGTATCTACAAAGGCACATTGTACGCGCACAGGCTCGCTTCCAATAAGCACAAGCATATCGCCCCTTCCAACCAACTGGTCAGCTCCCTTTTGGTCAAGAATGGTACGAGAGTCAATCTGCGACATCACACGGAATGCAATACGACCTGGGAAGTTGGCTTTGATTGTACCCGTGATGATATTGGTGGTAGGACGTTGTGTAGCAATAATCATGTGGATTCCTACGGCACGTGCCAATTGAGCAATACGAGCGATAGGCAGCTCTATTTCTTTACCAGCCGTCATGATCAAATCTCCAAACTCATCAATGAGCACCACGATGTATGGCATGTATTCGTGGCCTTTGGTCAAATCTAGTTTGTGGTTGATGAACTTCTCATTATACTCCTTCACGTTACGTGCACCTGCCATCTTCAACAAATCATAACGAGAATCCATCAATTTGCACAGAGAGTTTAATGTACGCACCACTTTTGTCACATCGGTAATGATGGGTTCTTCAACATTCTCTGGCAAAGTGGCCATGAAATGGTTGGCTAATGGCGCATAGATGCTGAACTCTACTTTCTTCGGGTCAACCAGAACCAATTTGAGCTCGTTGGGATGTTTCTTGTATAACAACGAGGTGATGATGGCATTCAATCCCACAGATTTACCCATACCAGTAGCACCAGCCACAAGCAGATGAGGGATTTTTGCCAAATCAACCATATACACCTCATTCGTGATGGTTTTTCCTAATGCGATTGGCAGATCCATCTTTGTTTCCTGGAACTTCTTGGAGTTCAAGATGCTTTCCATCGAAACGATGTTGGCTTTCTTGTTTGGCACTTCAATACCAATGGTTCCTTTGCCAGGCATAGGAGCGATGATACGAATGCCGAGAGCTGCCAGATTGAGGGCAATATCCTTTTCCAGATTCTGAATCCTCGAAATACGCACTCCCTCAGCAGGTGTAATCTCGTAAAGTGTGATAGTAGGTCCTACGGTTGCATGGATTTCCTTGATGGCAACGCCAAATGAGTTGAGGACCTCAACAATACGCGTGTTGTTGGTCTTGATCTCCTCCATGTCAATAGTGGGTTTGCCACCATCGTCATATTTCTTGAGCAAGTCAAGGCTTGGGAATTTATAGTTCAAGAAAGGCTCTCGTGGGTTGATGGGCGTTTTCATGATTTCCTCCACAGAGAGGGTGTTCCCTTTAGCCTTATCTTCATTTTTACCCGTTTCCACCGTTAGTGGTGCAGCTATATCTGTCTTTGTTGGGTTCTCTTTTCGTATACCGCCCTTCGAAGTTTGTGCCCCTACAGCATCGGGAGTCAAATCCACCACAATAGGAGCCTGTTCTTCTTTCTTACCTTTGCGGGCATCCTGGTAATTGGTAGTGTCAATAACATTTGAAGACGTATTGCCCTTATTGGCATCTGTTACAATAATACGATCACGTTCATCACTTTGATAATTAGGATCTTGGGTGTTTGTGACCGTTAGTTTCACTTTACTAGTGATGTATTTGAGCGGATTCATCGCTTTTCTCACCACTTCGATGGTTTCAGCACTCAAGTATGTCAGAAAACCTAAAGCAATAAGAAGCAACACAACCATCAAACCTGGAGGGCCTATGATGTTTTCGAGTTGTTGAACACAATAAAGCCCATGATTTCCGCCAGGATTATAAACCTGATCACTCATAATGGGAGTGAGGAACTTAGCGAATGTGACAGAGCACCATAGCATCACCAAAGCCATTCCTAGGAACCACTTCCAAAGGTTGACCTTGTAAGCACCCATCAATCTCAATCCCACAAGAATGACAAAAGCGGGGATGAAGAAAGCAGCTATTCCGAAATTAACAGTAATGAGGGTATATGATATGATGGCTCCGATGGAACCGCAATAATTTGCAAATTTATGGTCGCTATTCATCCATTCACCTGGGCGCATGTCTTCCAAAATGCTTTGGTCGGCTTGACCAGTTGAAAGATATGAACACATTGCGATGATGATATAGACAGCCACCAACAACAAGAAGACTCCCAACACGAAATCCGTCTTCTCATTGCTGAAAATATTCTTGAATCCGACCGCTTCACCAATGTTCTTAGGTTTGCGTTCAGCTTTTTTCTTTGCCATAATCTCAAGTTTTATCTGTTCAAAGTGCAAAAATACTGTAAAAAACTCATATTCGCATATATTTTCGCACTTTTTTTCTAAATTTGCATGTCGATATCGATAAAAAATGAAAAAAACTATTTATAACAAGTTCGACAAAGAGGAAATTTCAAAGCTTCCATCGGTAAATTTTACTGGAAGAATCATAGTCGTAATGACGGCAAATGAAGCGGAAAAAGCCGTCAATTATCTTCTCTCACAAGACATATTGGGAGTAGATACAGAGACGCGTCCTTCATTTCGCAAAGGCGAGAACTATCAAGTGTCATTATTACAGGTTTCATCGAGAGATATCTGTTTCCTATTCCGTTTGAATTTGATGGGAATGCCCCCTGCTGTCATTCGACTTTTGGAGAACAAAGAAGTGCCGATGATTGGCCTTTCTTGGCACGATGACTTGACAATGTTGCGCCGGCGAACCAATTTTGAACCAGGTCGGTTTATTGATATTCAAGATATGGTGGGTGATTTGGGTATTGCAGATTTGAGTCTTCAAAAGCTTTATGCCAATATATTCCACCAGCATATCAGCAAACGACAGAGGCTGTCGAATTGGAATGCCGATGTGCTGAATGACAAGCAGAAAATATATGCAGCCACAGATGCGTGGGCTTGTATCAATCTCTACGATGAAATCAAACGATTACGCGAAAGTGGTGATTATGAGTTGATTGTCGTTGAAGAAAAAGATGAAACAGAAACAAAGGAGCAGCAATCCTGAATGAGATAATAATCAAAGAAGAATGAATTATAAGACTGTATATTTGAAAAGAGGAAAGGAAGAGTCATTGAAGCGCTTCCATCCTTGGGTGTTCTCAGGAGCCATTCATCACACAGATGCTGATGTGAAGGAGGGCGAGATTGTTAGAGTGATTGCTGAAAATGGCGATTTCATCGCTATTGGACATTACCAAATTGGTTCAATTGCCGTTCGTGTCTTATCGTTCCATGATGTTTCGATTGATGCTGCCTTTTGGGAAAGCAGATTGCAATCAGCCTTAGACACTCGTTTGGCTATTGGTGTGGCCGACAATCCCAACAACAACACTTACCGATTGGTTCATGGAGAAGGTGATAATCTTCCAGGATTGGTGATTGACTGCTACGGACAAACAGCTGTTATGCAGGCACATAGTGTTGGAATGCACGTAAGCCGTCACGAGATTTGTCAATCTTTGACAAAAGTGATGGGTGAGCGGATTCTTCATGTTTATTATAAAAGTGAGACAACTCTTCCTTTCAAAGCGGAATTAGGACAAGAAAACGGCTTTATTTATGGAGGTAGTGATGACAATACTGCTATTGAGAATGGTTTGCGGTTCCATGTGGATTGGCTTCGCGGACAAAAGACTGGATTCTTTGTTGATCAACGTGAGAATCGTATGCTTCTGGAGAAATACTCCAAAGGACGTAGTGTATTGAATATGTTCTGTTACACGGGAGGTTTCTCTGTTTATGCTTTGCGCGGTGGTGCCCAGTTGGTGCATTCCGTTGACAGTAGCGCCAAAGCCATTGATTTGACAAACAGGAATGTGGAGATGAATTTCCCTGCCGACCAACGTCACAAGACTTTCTGTGATGATGCATTCAAGTTCCTCGATGCGAACGAGAACAAATACGATCTCATCATTCTTGACCCACCAGCATTTGCCAAACATCGTGCGGCACTTCACAATGCATTGAAAGGTTATACACGGTTGAATGTGAAAGGTTTTGAATCCATCAAACCAGGTGGAATCCTGTTCACATTCAGTTGTAGTCAGGTAGTTACAAAAGAGAACTTCCGTAATGCTGTGTTTACGGCAGCTGCTTTAGCAGGGCGCAAGGTCCGCATTCTGCATCAATTGCATCAACCTGCTGATCATCCCATTAACATTTATCACCCCGAAGGCGAATATCTAAAAGGTTTGGTTTTGTACGTTGAATAAACAGTTCCAACATAAAATCCATGATTTCATCGAACGGCATCAATTGCTGAAACACGATGGAAAATACCTAGTGGCATTGTCAGGAGGAGCAGATAGCGTGGCTTTACTTCGTGTGCTATTGGAGTTGGAATACAAAGTGGAAGCCATTCATTGCAATTTCCACTTGCGTGATGAAGAATCCAATCGTGATGAGATGTTTTGTGAGATGTTGTGCAATAGGCTAAATGTGCCATTTCATCGCGTTCATTTTGACACGAAAGCCTATGCTGAGTTGCACAAAGTAAGCATCGAAATGGCTGCTCGCGAACTTCGTTACCGCTATTTCGAACAATTGCGTAATGACCTTGATGTTCAAGGCATTTGTGTTGCGCATCATCGTGATGATCAGGTAGAAACGATTCTCATCAATCTTATTCGAGGAACTGGAATTCATGGATTGACTGGAATGTCTCCACGAAACGATTATATTCTTCGTCCGCTATTGGAGGTCAGTCGTGAAGAGATTGTTGAGTACCTTGCTTCCATCAAACAAGATTATGTGACAGACAGCACGAATTTGGTGGCTGATGTGGTCAGAAACAAGATTCGACTGAATATCATTCCTTTGCTTCATGAGATTAATCCATCAGCAAGTGAGAATATCGCGATTACCGCTGCCAGACTTCGTTCGGCAGAAGAAGTGCTTAATCAATCACTCGCAGATACAGTCAAAACGGCTATGATTGAGAAGGCCGATGATGTGGTTGTCTATGATGCATTGAAAGTTCTTGCGAATGAGTACACCTTATATAATATATTGAATCCATACGGTTTTTCACCCGCACAAGTACAAAACATTTTCGATAATAAAGGCTTGGAATCGGGTAGGGAATGGCTGAGCGAGCATCATACGTTGTTGATGGATAGGGGACGTTTCATCATCTACCGAACGGATTCTGTCCCAACAAAACAGATGCGCCTACCCATTGAGGGTAATTATGTATATGATGACAACATCAAGTTTCATGTCAAGATTGTTGAACGAACCACCGATTTCCAGATAGTGAAAGACCGCAACTATGCTTGTCTTGATGCTGACAAGGTGGTGTTTCCGTTGATGGTTCGCCCTTGCGTTGTGGGTGATCGTTTTGTTCCATTCGGAATGAATGGTTCGAAATTGATTAGCGATTTCCTGACAGATGCCAAGAAATCGCTATATGAGAAACGTTGCCAATTGGTTGTGACAGATGCAAATGGCGATATTGTATGGGTGGCGAACGAACGAACAGATAACAGATTCCGTGTTACAGACGCAACAAAGCGTGTGCTTGTCATTTATTGCTGACTTGCTGATAACCTACCAATTGATCGGTACGTTGACCAATCCCCCTATAATACACTAACATCTGATATTTGTTCTCAGTTTGGTAGAACGAACCCTCTGATGGTACAGGAGCAGTAGTTCCATCGGGTCTTAACCACAAATATTGATAGGAATAATACCCCTGCTTCAAACTCACGATTCCCTCGTAAATCTCCTTTTCTTCATCATAATCCATCTTGTACTGCTCGGTAAACGTGTCGTTCGTCCAATTGCCGTTCAGATAGATTTCACCATCCAATCGTGGCGATTTCAAACGGAAATGAGTCAGCAAATAATCGCATGTTCGGTTGATTTCGGTATTATCGCCATTTCGAATGAGGAAGGCACCATTGGCATCTTCATCGTAGATATAGCTGTTACGCGGTTCATCAAGCCAAATATACGCATGATAACTATCTCCATCCCAATCAAGCATCTCCATTCCCATCGTTGTGTGATTCATGTCGAGCATCTCGAATTTGCGATATTCATTTCCAGCAGGGAATATCAAATCCTTGTTGTGATCCCAACGCAATCCATCGCTTCGCACATATTGTGGTTTGGGATTGAAGACCGCATTGTCCCATCTGCCATTCTGCATAACAACCGTCTTGATTTGTTGCTCGTAATTTGTGACAGGACAAGAACCGAAATCCAAATCCAAAGCTAATTGATGATGAGCGCCGTTGATATCGATATCGGTATTGGTGGTCACATTCATTCTAACGCCCATCTTGGGGTCGACAACCATGAAACACACTTTCAACATCTCCTCATCATCGTTGTTTTCATCGTAAATCGTCAAACGATAATTGCCACTAATCTTCAATCGACATTCGCGATTGGGAATCTGCAAATGATAATGGGTGTAAAGCACATTCGTATTGAGCGATTCCTCAATGTCCTCCAAAGCCCTTCCATCGTTGAAACCATCGATGAAATCGCTCACAAACAAATCCTCAGAGGGAGTCCAATCGGCTTCACAATGCTCCACTTTATAGACATACCGATGATATTCGTGGGTCAAATCGTCAAAATCGATGTTCAAGGGCGAGTTTCCATTCAACGTCATGATGGGCGGTGAAAGCCAATCAGAACCCACCATCACCTGCAACGAGGCAATGCGGTCGCTGATGATTTCATGACGTTGCGCACATAGGGATTGAAAACCAAACAACCCTAATGCCAACATGAGATATTTAATCCTGTTCATTTCCTATTTTAAATCCTCAATCGGTTTTCATATCAATCATATACTCGTGCTTCACGATGACCTTGCAACACCTCCCAGGCATTGCTTGCCAAAGCCTCCATCTCATCCTCACCAGGATAGCAATAGGTGGGTGCAAGGAAATCAATGCGCTCGCGAAGTCGTTTAATGACATATTGCGAACGAGCCAATCCGCCAGTCAACAAGATAGCATCGATTTTGCCGCACAACACCGCACTCTCAGCGGCAATGTTCTTTGCCGTATGGTAAATCATCGCATCAACAATCAGTTTGGTATGCTCATCGCCCTCTTCAATTCGCTTTTCCAAGTCCTTCATGTCGTTCGTACCCAAGTGGGCGTTCAACCCAGCTTGTCCTGCAATGCGTTTCAAAAGTTGGGCTTCGGTGTACTTGCCGCTAAAGCAAAGGCGAATGAGGTCGGCAGCAGGCAACGAACCAGCTCGTTCGGGCGAGAAAGGACCCTCGCCATCGAGAGCATTGTTGGCATCAACAGCTCTGCCGTGATCGTGGGCAGCGATTGAAATGCCTCCACCCAAATGGCAGATGATGAGATTCAGGTCTTCATACTCTTTACCTATCTCATTGGCAAAACGGCGGGCAATGGCGCGTTGATTCAAAGCGTGCCAGATGCAGATGCGGTTCATGAGCGGCGAACCACTAATGCGAGCGTAATCGTTCAACTCGTCAACCACACCCGGATCGGCAATGAAACTACGGCAGCCGGGAATATCTTTTGCTATTTCATAGGCGATGATGCACCCCAAATCGCACGCATGCTTGTGAATGGCCGCCCGCGTATCATCGAGCATCTTCTGGTTGATCTCATAAACACCGCCCGCAACAGGCTTTGCCAATCCACCGCGTCCTATGACGGCAGCAAAATCGAAAGGCACATTCATGCGCTTGAGTTCGTTGATAACTATCTGCTTGCGAAACTCGAACTGGTCGGTGATCTCTTCGTATTGGCTCAATTCTTCAGGCGTGTGCTGAATGCTTCTGAGCAACATGGGCTTTGTGTCGTCGTAAACGGCTATCTTGGTGGATGTTGAACCCGGGTTGATGACTAGTATATACATGGTTTTCAGGTGTTAGGTGAATATTCAATTAATTGCAACTGATGGCAGCCAATGCCAAACTATAGAACTTGCAGAGCTTACTATCGCTTCTCGAGGGGAGCACCACAGGCGCCAAAGTGCCTTGCAGAGTGCCTGCCGTCTCAACACCGAGGAACAACGTAATCGATTTGTAGAACACGTTGGCGGCTTCGATGTCGGGGAATACCAACGCATCGGCTTCTCCTCCTATGGGCGAGTCAATGCCCTTGATGCGGAGACTTTCGGGGCTCACAGAGGTCTTCAGATCCAAAGGGCCATCGATGAGACAATCGCCAAACTCGCCCGCTTCTCCCATCTTGATGATGTCCTTGTAGCCAAGGGTGAATGGGAAGTACTTTTCGTTCACCTTCTCCGTGCAATGAATGAGCGAGATCTTCGGCTGCTTGATGCCAAACGAGTGGCACATGGCCGTGATGTAGCGCACTTGCTGAATGCGTTGTTCCTGTGTGGGATAGGGAATGACAGCCGAATCGGTGAAGAAAAGCAGCTTTTCATATTCAGGCAGACGAGCCGCCGTGATATGCGTCAAAACATGACCACGCGGCAGAATACCCGTTTCCTTGTTCAGCACCACATGAAGCAGGCTGTCAGTATTGATGAGTCCTTTCATCAAGATATCGGCCTTTCCTTCGCGAACCAACGCCACACAACGACGTGCGGCATCATCGCGGTCTTCGGCTTCGATGAAGCTGATGTGGTCGGCATAGTGCATCAAACGAGCGTTTGCCTCCACCTCTTTCTGGCAACCCACAAAGATGGCTTCCACGAAACCCACCTCCAAGGCTCTCGCTATCGATTCTTGCGAATTATTGTCAGCCGCCCAAACAATAGCCACCCGCTTGCGCACTCCACGTTGCGCCAGATGAATGACCATGTCTTCAAAACTCCTTATGATTTCCATAGTTTATTAGTATGAGATTAAATCCACCCCAAAGATACTGCTTTTTTTTGAAACAACATCATTTTGAAATGATAATTTATGCAAAAAACATTTCAACCCATAACAACCACGAAAACAAAAGCATTGATTTGACAAAATGTAAGCTATCGTTTGACCTTGTCAAAGCATAGCTTTAAGGCGGTCAAAGCATATCTTTGACACGCTCAAAGCATAGCTATGAGAAAACCAGACGATAAATAAAAAATCTCAACAAATCGGTTATTTAAACACGCGTTTTACTTTGCATTTTGTCGCGAAAACGGCCCTTTTGCTGACAGTTTGATTTTGCTGCTAAAGGAGTTTTCTTGTTCAGCCAAAGAGAACACGCAATGCCTCTTCCACTTTGCGGACGGGATGAATCTCAATATTGAAACGCTTCTTGTCGAGTCCTTGCATATTGTATTTGGGAATGATGATGTTCATGAATCCCAATTTCTCAGCCTCAGCAATGCGTTGCTCAATGCGACTGACGGGTCGAACTTCACCTGAAAGTCCTACTTCTCCAGCCATACACCAGCCGCTCTCGATGGGCGTGTCAACATTCGATGAAAGCACGGCGGCTATAATTGAAAGGTCCATCGCCATATCTGTGACTCGCAAACCGCCAGCGATATTGAGAAAAACGTCTTTCTGCATGAGTTTGAATCCCACACGCTTTTCGAGCACGGCCAGAAGCATGTTCAATCGGCGTTGATCGAAGCCAGTTGCCGAGCGTTGAGGGGTTCCATAAGCCGCACTACTTACCAAAGCTTGCGTTTCCACCAAGAAGGGCCGAACGCCTTCAATTGCCGATGAAATGGCTATTCCACTAAGGCCTTCATGATCTTGAGTAAGCAGCAGTTCGCTTGGGTTGCTCACCTGGCGAAGTCCGTTTTGTTGCATTTCGTAGATACCGAGTTCGCTTGTGGAGCCAAATCGGTTTTTGATGCTTCGAAGAATGCGGTACATATAGTGTTGATCGCCCTCGAATTGAATCACGGTGTCAACAATATGCTCCAAAATCTTAGGACCTGCAAGCGTACCTTCCTTATTAATATGTCCGATGAGAATGACGGGGACTCCGCTCGATTTTGCGAATCGGAGTAGGGCAGCAGCACATTCGCGCACCTGACTCACACTTCCAGGAGAGCTGTCAACATCTTCTGTGGCGATGGTTTGAATGGAGTCGATGACTACGAGTTGTGGGTTTACATCGCGGATGTGTTCGAAAATGGCTTCGAGCGAAGTCTCTGTAAGGATGAGAATGTTTTCGGAGGAAGCCTGAGGAGTGTTGGTTGATGAAGACAGAAGTCGTTCGGCTCGCATTTTCAACTGATGCGCACTTTCCTCACCACTCACGTAGAGCACTTTCCGTTCGGGCATGTTGAGAATGGTTTGGAGCGTGAGCGTGCTCTTTCCGATTCCCGGTTCTCCACCCAGCAAGACAATGCTTCCAGGAACAAGGCCGCCACCCAGAACTCTATCGAGCTCGACATCGTTCATGCTCATTCGTTTTTCATCTTTCGTGGCAATCTCACTCAATCGAAGCGGTTTGTTCTTATCATTCGCTTTTGCCGAACGAACTGACTGGGCAGCCGAACGTGCAGCTGCTGTACCTGTATCGGATGCGACTCTGAACTCCTTGAATGTGTTCCATTGCCCACATGCAGGACATTTGCCAATCCACTTTGCCGACTCTTGTCCGCAATTGGAACAAACATACATTATCTTGTCTTTGGCCATCTTCGGTTTTCGTTTTTTCTAAGTTTATAGTTGTTTTGCAAAGATACATATTTTTTTCTTGACGCCGAAAGATTTTTCATCGTTTCACATTAAATAACTTTATTGCTATGTGAAATATGAAGAGAAACGATTATCTTTGCAAACACACTTGAGCCGAATAGTATCTTTATAAACACACTAAAAAGAAAGGGATCAGGAAAATGAAAGGAATGATGAGAAAAAAGAACAAGCCCGTGGCTACGCTGATTAAGCAATACTGTGACAAACAGAGTGGAAAAGTATCGGAAGCACGACGTGAACTACATTGGCGTTTTAATTGTTTGGATTGGAATCAACAGAAGAAAATCATTATGGCTCATCTGGAGTCATGCGCAACGGATAGGGATTGGATCTACCCCCGTTTACTTCGTTTGTGGGACGAATCTTTCGAAGACAAGATCAAGGAACTATGGGAAACATACAAAGAACCTCGATGCTCTTGGTTGGTGGTGCGCCATCTGCCTGAATCTTACGTGAAGGAACACCTTGACGAACTCATGAACGGACGGAATTATTATTTCATCTGTTTGCGATTTGGTGAGCAGAAAGACTTCGTTGTTGACAAAGAAAAACTGGCTCCCGTTGATTATCTGACGGTTATGGATATGACTCATCGTGAAATCACAGATGAAGATGCTTTGCAGAGCCTTTATCGTGTGGTGATTCATGAGTTGCTTCATCCTACTTACGATATTATGAACCATCGACATCGTAAGATGGGAGAACCATCGTTAAACCTCATCAGAAACATCAACCAAGGAATGTTCTGCCTTCGCATGATGCAGAAAGAGAACTGTCTGGCTGAATTTGAACGTTGGGACGCAGAAGTAAGCAAACTAGCCATCTCTAAACTTCAGGAGGCAAAAACAGCCAGAATGTCCGATCATGAATACAACATCAAGGTTTACTTCGCGCTGATGGATTCTGCCTCAGAGCTATTGCCTGAAGAATACAAGAACAGTCGCGTCAACGATTGGAAGCAACAAGATCCACTAGTGGCGAGTCTTGTCGAGCAATTGAATTTAGAGGAAGCAATACCAGAGGTAACAGATTGGGAGCCTATTCCGTTCTAATCTATTCGCGGATTGTCAATCAAGGAGGGATTCTATTGTCTCTTCGTAATCTCTATCGATCAATGTGACTTGCTCGCCGCTTTGGGTGAATCCGTTGATAAAATAATGATTATCCGATTTCAACCCTTCAGGTGTAGAGGCAGATTCACATAATCTCGTTTCTACATCTGAGGCGTGATGGTTTATTTCATCAATATGTGCGTCAATAAAAGCATCTGTCATTGCAAGACAAACAAATCGAATTGACGACAAATACTGCTCATTGAAATCCTTACGCCAATCAAAAGGAACGTAGCAACCTTCCACAATAAGGTTCTGCTGATTCTCAATAGCGGTTTTTATCATCTCTCGAACAATCGGCCAAAGATACTCGGTTAAAGCATCATCATCTTCTGGTGTGAGGTCTGTATTACCGCTTCGAATCAATCCCATTTTCAAGTGATCGATGGAAAGATACGGGTATTTGTATCTTTCTAGCATTCGTTGCGCTAAAAGAGTTTTACCCGTGTGTGATGCACCAGTTATCAGTATGACCATTTTGTCTATTCTATCAATCTTTTGTGAACGAAATAAAACACCAATTACTTTTGAACATCCTTCATTTTTTCACGGAATTTCATCAGTTCTGCGATGATCTCATCGGAATCATCAGTAACGTTCAAGAGCAGATTCTTGTATTTTCCATTCTGCATCAAACTGTCAAGCAAGGAATATACAGGCATCTCTTTCGTCCAGAATTCCTTGCCGAGGAATATCATGGGACTTGAAAAACCAAACGAAAGATAATGGTTTTGCACCGCATCTTGGAATATCTCTTGCAAGGTTCCAGCACTTCCTGGCGTGTAGATAATACCGCCATAAGCGAGTGTTAGGATGCTGTCTTCTCGAATGCTGTTCTCAAAGAACTTTGCGATGTGGGTGGCAAAAGGAGTTGAAGGCTCATGTCCATAAAGCCATGTGGGAATACCAAGACTCACATATTTGTCTTGGGGATATTTCCGCATGACTTTGAATGCCGTAGCCAACCATCCTTTGTCTTTGAAAGAAGGGGAGGGAAGGAGCATCTGAATGGCATCTTCAACCTCCTCATCGGTTCTTCCAGCCATCCATGCACCAAGATGAGTGGCCTCCATCGCGCCAGGTCCTCCTCCGCTGAGCATATAGAATCCCATTTCAGTCAATCGTTTGCTGATGAACACGATTTCACGATACATCTTGTCTGTACGCAATTGTGCGTGTCCTCCCATGATTCCCACGCAAAGCAGATTGTCGTGCTCTTTGAAGAATTGGTCGAGCGCCACATGAATGCCGTGATCGTGCAAGGTGCGGGCAAGCGATTCTTCTACGGAAGAAGTCTGTTTACCTTTTGAAATGAAATGTTCGTAAACCTTTGTATCGTGACAAGTCTTGAAAGTATCATCGTTGTCTGGATCGTATCCTTCATATAGGTCTTTGGCGGCATAAAGCCCTTTTCTCGTAACATCAAAAGGCACTTCCTTGAAATAAGCAGCGATATTATTCAAATTGTTGAAGTCGTTAGATGATATCATATTCAGTAAGTATTTATAAGGTTAATAAATTGATTTTGATGCAAATTTAGAAAAAAATATGCAACGATTGACACGTTTTGCCATTTTTTTTGTATATTTGCCGAAAAGTGAAAACCAAATAACGATTGTAAGCAAAAGCGGACAATCAACGTACAACTTAATAACAGAGATATTATGGCAAAGACACCTACGCCTCACATTGGGGCAAAGTTCGGCGAGATTGCCGAAACCGTTATCATGGCGGGCGATCCGCTACGTGCCAAATTCATGGCAGAGAAATTCTTGGAGACCCCTGTTCAGTTCAACAATGTTCGTGGTATGTTGGGGTTCACGGGAACTCATCAAGGCAAACGAGTGAGTGTGATGGGACATGGAATGGGAATGCCTTCTATCGGCATTTACACCTATGAGCTCTACAATTTCTATGGTGTGAAAACCATTATTCGTGTGGGTTCGGCTGGTTCCATTCAAACTGACCTCCATCTGGGAGATTTGGTAATCGCTATGGGAGCATGCACCAACTCCAATTATGTTGACCAATACGAGATGGCTGGCACCTATGCGCCTATTGCTGATTTCTCGTTGATGCGCAAAGCCGCTGAAACTTGTGACCGTTTGGGATACACCTACAAGGTGGGTAATGTGTTGTCTTCCGATACTTTCTATACGGAGAACGCCCACAACGAGAATTGGATCAAGATGGGTGTGCTGGCAGTTGAGATGGAAATTGCTGCCCTTTACATGAACGCAGCTCGTTCAGGCAATCGCGCTTTGGGTATATGCACCGTTTCCGATCATATTATCACAGGCGAATCAACCTCGGCTGAAGCACGTCAGACAACATTCACCCAAATGATGGATGTGGCATTCTCGCTGCTATAGTGGGGAAGTGAGTCGAAACAAATGTTAATTTTCCGTTTCGTCATTAAACATTTTTCAATCTTCGCGTCTAAAACAATAGAGAACTCTATTTGAAAACTAGACACAAAGATTGAATGATACATTTACGACGGCTCGCGGCCATTCTGATAACGCTCTTCTTGAGCATACTACCTACAATCGCCCAACAGAATTCACTTTCTGGGCGTGTTATTGACTCACAGAGTCGTGAAGCGATGGCAAAAGCCACGCTTCAGCTTTATTCTATAAGAACGAATAGAAACGGGAAAAATGACACCACGTTTGTCGGAGGAACATTCTCCGATGAACGTGGTGCTTTTAGTTTTAATAATGTGGCAACAGGCAACTACTTGCTGAAAGCCACTTTCCTTGGTTATGAAGAACTTAAGAAGAGTATCTCGAAAACCAGACAATCGATGGAACTTGGTACTCTTGCGTTGCAACCCGAAGCCTTGCAGATTGATGAAGCGGTGGTTATCGCAAACATCCCTAAGATGGTTATCAAAGACGACACCGTTGTTTATAATGCTGATGCATTCCGTGTGCCTGAGGGTTCTGTCATCGAGGCTTTGGTGGAGATGCTGCCTGGTGCAAAGATTGATGATGACGGAAAGATAAGCATCAATGGCAAAGACGTGAAGAGGTTCAAGTTGGACGGTCGCGACTTCATGACGGGTAACAATGATGCCGTTATGAAGAACTTGCCTTCGTATGTTGTTGATAAGGTGAAGGCTTACGATGAGAAGAGCGACCTGAGCCGCATGACAAATATTGACGATGGTAACGATGACTTCGTGTTGGAGTTCACAACTAAGCGAAGCGCACGCAACGGTATACAAGCCAACCCCGATTTGGGTTATGGAACTGACGACCGCTATGGTTTCCGACTGACGGCTATGAAGCCATTCGGTGCTATGCGCTACACCTTTATGGGAAATGCTAACAACGTGAACGACCGCAACTTTAGCGGACGTGGAGGACGTGGACGAGGCAACGGAAATGGACAACGCGAGACGAAGACTGGAGCTCTTGATGCAAGTTACGAGAGTTCACGTAAGCCGAATGGCGCAAACCTGAGGATGAGCGGGCGCGTAACTTGGACACGTAACGATGCAGACAACTGGAATCGCACTGGCTCTGAGAACTTCGTTAACACTCGTGGTGGAGCATTCTCGAATAGTATCAGTCAGAGCTACTCGCGCAACAACAGCTGGACGGGTAATATGAACATCCAATGGCAGATAGACACGTTGACTAACGTATCCTTCCGCCCCAATGTGAGCCTTTCAAGTAATGACAGCCGTTCGTTCTCAGACAATGCATCGTTCAACGCAAATCCATTCGATTATGTAACCGATGCTTTGAGTGATGAGAGCATCAATTATATGGATGAGCATGACCTCATAGTCAATAGGCGCCAAGGCAAGTCGCTCACTCACGGAACAAACAAGAATCTAAGCACCCAGATGCAGCTACATCGCCGAATTGGCAATCGTGGTCGCAATATCGCCATCAATGGAAACATCAACTACAGCAACAGCGACAACCGCAATGCCAACCTCTCGGCAGTTCATCTCTTCCAGCAGTTCGACCGTTTAGGAAACGACTCTACGTATCAAACCAATCGTTACACGCTCTCGGACAACAATAATTTCAGCTATTCACTTGGTGCCACCTATACGGAACCGCTATACACCTTCAAACCAAAGCCAGAGCCGGAAGACACTATGCCGCAGGCTCGCGGTCCTTTTGGCAACAGAAATCGAGTGCGTAGTTTCGGTTCTCAAGGTATCTTCCTACAGGCGAATTACCGCTTCAATCACAGCTATCAGAAAAGTGATCCGGCCACTTACGACTTCCCTGATTTGGGAGAACCTGCTTTCCAAGACGTGCTCAACGATTACCAAGAATGGGCTCGCCTTTTCGGTTATCTCGACAACCCCTACGAGATGTATCTCAGCGACCGTCTGAGTCGTTATTCCGAGCGCACCGAAGATGGACATAATATTGACCTACAGCTGCGCATCGTGCGTGATAAGTTGAACATGAATGCGGGTGTGACCATACAACCTCAGCGCTCACACTATATTCAACAATATCTTGGCGTTCCCATCGACACCACTCGTACGGTGACTAATTTCTCACCTACGCTGAACATGCGTTACCGCTTTAACCAACAGACAAACCTGCAGGTTCAATTACGCGGAAATTCCTCACAACCCAACATCACCCAGTTGCTTGACATCTACGATGATACCAACCCACTTAGCATCTCGATGGGTAACCCAGGGTTGAAACCTTCGTTCACTTACAACCTGACCACCAACTTCCAAAAGCAACGCTCTCCGAAACTTGTGCAAGACAGTTTGGGATTCCAAGTGCCAAAGGCACAAAGCCATTGGAGTTATAGTTTCAACGCAAGTATGCGCCAAACCACCAATTCCATAGGCAATGTGGTTACCTACAATGAACAGACGGGTGGACGCATCAGCCGCCCCGAGAACATCAATGGTAACTGGAGCTTGAATGGCGGTGGATCGTTCAACATAGGACTCGACACTTTGAACCGATGGGATATTAGTGGTGGTATTAATGGAAGCTATAACCACCAGATTGGATACGTCAACCTGAACCGCACGGCCCAACCTGATAGAAATGTGACACACACTTACAACTTCTCACCCGACTTCTCGCTTAGCTACAGAAATCGCTGGTTGAACTTCTCGCTGAACGTGCGCACTACTTATGCACGGACAGAGAACCGTCTGCAAGCTTCGCGCAACTTGACAACCTGGAACTACAACTATGGTGGCAATACTCGCATCGATTTGAATCAGCTTAATGGGCGCTCATCTAATTCCTATTGGCCAGTTCTATCAACCGACTTCCACGTCTTTAGCAAGCGTGGTTATGCTGATGAGACGCTCAACACGAACGAATTGATTTGGAATGCTCAGCTATCCTATAGTTTCTTGCGTGGAAAAACGCTGACAGTCATGCTTCAATGGTACGACATCTTGCATGAACAAACCAACTTCTCAAGAACCGTCAATGCCAACGGTTGGACCGACCGCGAGGTGAATGCCATCACAAGCTATGCGATGCTTCACGTCAGCTATCGAATGAATTTCTTTGGTGGCCGCAATCAAAGAGGTCCTGGCTTTGGTGATGGTGAAGGCCCGCAAAGAGGAAGACGTGGTGGGAATATGCCTCAAGGAATGCCTCCCGGAGGCGGTGGCTTCGGCGGAGGCGGTGGAGGCTTCGGTGGAGGAGGAGGCTTTGGAGGCGGCGGTGGACGCTTCTAAAAAACCGCTAATAATTCCTGCCCAACCCAAAGCATACATCTGACAAAGTGTAAGCTATGCTTTGAGGCTGTCAAAGCATAGCTTTAAGACGGTCAAAGCATATCTTTGATAGGGTCAAAGCATAGCTATGAGAAAAACAGACGATAAGTAAAAATACTCAACAAAACGGTTATTTAAATGGCCGTTTTGTTTTACATTATGTCACAAAACAGGCGTTTTCGTTGACAAATTGATATCGAGCCTTTTCCACTTTTGTAAAACAAAAATCAAAACATCGTGAAAAAGCATCGAAAAAAAATGCGTTGGAATGATGGATTCTTGATGTTTTTGATTATTTTTGCATCATAAAACCATAATTGAAAATGAAAGAATTCAGCAATCTGGTGCAGATGCGCCGAAGCCATCGCAAGTTTACCAACGAAGAACTCACGGGCGACGAGGTGAAGATGATATTGCGTGCGGCCTTGATGTCTCCCACATCAAAAGGTCAACGTGGTTGGCATTTCATCGTTGTCGACGACAAAACCGATATTGAGAAGATCTCTGAAGCAAAGGATATGGGTGCTCAATTCCTGAAAGGGGCTCCGTTGGCCGTCGTTGTGCTGGGTAATCCGAATGAGAACGATTGCTGGGTGGAGGATGCTTCCATTGCTGCCATTTCCATGCAATACCAAGCAGAGGATTTGGGATTGGGTTCGTGTTGGATTCAGATGCGTGGACGCGGGCTCTCTGATGGCGTGTTGGCCGATGAGGTAATTCGTGGTATACTTGACATTCCTGAAGATCAGAATGTTCTTTGCGTGTTGGCTATCGGTCATAAGGCTGATGAGCGAAAGCCGCAGAACGAAGACAAGCTGAAGTGGGAGAATGTTCACATTGGAAAGTGGTGATGAGAATCGTATTGATAGGAGCTGGTAATCTGGCCACGAATCTGGGTGCTGCCTTGAAGATGGCAGGCCACGATGTGATGCAAGTGTATAGTCGCACGATGGAATCGGCCAATTTGTTGGCAAATCGACTTGAATGCACTTGCACGAACGATGTTGACAGAATCCTGCATGGAGCTGATGTCTATATCGTTTCCATCAAAGACGATGTACTCGAAAACGTGGTTCCAAAGATCTGCAAGGGTAGGGAAGAAGCTCTGTTTGTCCATACCGCAGGAAGTATGCCGATGGATGTTTTCAAAGGGTTTGCAAGACATTACGGAGTGTTATACCCCATGCAGACATTCTCAAAAAGCAAGTCGGTGGATTTCAACAAGATACCATGTTTCGTTGAAGCGGAGAGTGAAGATTCTTTGAGCATATTGAAAACGTTGTGCGCGAGCATCTCCAATCGGGTGATTGAGATGACTTCAGAGAACAGGAAATACCTGCATCTGGCGGCTGTCTTCGCTTGCAACTTCGCCAATCATTGCTATGCGATTGCCGCCGATGTGTTGGAAAAACATGGAATTCCATTCGATGTGATGTTGCCACTCATCGATGAAACCGCGGAAAAAGTGCATTCCTTGCCTCCGCAGAAGGCCCAGACAGGACCTGCCGTGAGATACGACAAGAATGTGATGGACAAACATCTAGTATTGCTCAACGAGAACAGCAACTATGAAGAGATATATAAAATAATGTCTAAAAGCATATACGAACTAAGCAAATGATCAACTATGACCTGACAAAGATTAAAGCCATCATTTTTGATGTAGATGGTGTGTTGTCGGCTGAAACCATCGTGCTCGATACGTCTGGCGAACCACTTCGAACTGTCAACATCAAGGATGGTTATGCTATTCAATTGGCCATGAAAATGGGGTTGCGTATCGTTATTCTGACTGGTGGCGACACCAAAGCCGTCAAGGTGAGATACGCTCATTTGGGTGTTGAGGACATCTATATGAAATGCGCCGTAAAGATCAATACTTACGATGAATTCACCCAAAAATATGGCTTGAAGGACGAGGAAGTGATCTATATGGGCGACGATATTCCCGACTACGAAGTGATGAAGAAGTGTGGTTGCCCGTGTTGTCCTGCCGATGCCTGTCCTGATATCAAAAACATCAGCGTTTACGTGAGTGATAGGATAGGGGGGCACGGATGTGGAAGAGACGTTATAGAACAGGTTTTGAGGGCACAAGGAAAATGGCTCGCCAACGCAAAAGCGTTTGGTTGGTAGGAATGTGGGACATATAATGAATAAAGCGAAATGACGTCAAAAACAAAATTGATATTGGCAAGCAATTCACCTCGCCGAAAAGAACTATTGGCGGGGCTTGACATTCCTTTTGAAGTGCACGTTCTGCAAGGGGTTAACGAATCATATCCTGAAACACTTCCAACCGAAAAAGTGGCCGAATTCATCGCTACTCAGAAGGCAAATGCCTATCAGGTGAACCCTGATGAAATTGTCATTACGGCTGATACGGTGGTGGTGGTTGATGATGAAATCCTTGGAAAACCCGTTGATGAAGATGATGCAAAAGACATGCTTCGCAAGATAAGTGGCAAATCTCATCATGTGATTACCGGAGTGTGTTTGAAAGGTTATGATAAACAGAAATCTTTTTCAGTTGATACTGAAGTGACTTTCAAGGAGTTACAAGACGCTGAAATCGATTATTACATCAAGCATTATCAGCCATTTGACAAAGCTGGCGCTTATGGAATCCAGGAATGGATTGGATACATCGGTGTAACCTCGATTCAAGGAAGCTATTTCAATGTTGTCGGCTTGCCCGTTCAACGCATATATAATGAACTAAGTCGTAATTTTAAAATTGAATAATATGAACGTATTGATTGGTATCGCTATTTTCATCGTCATTGCCTTAATAGGATGGGCAATTGCTGAAGCAAAGCCGAATCTTTTCGGTTATAAGAATTCTGATGATGAAGCAGCCGTTGAAGAAAGTGCAAAAGATGCTCTTAAGAAAAACGGTTATGATGAGCAAAATATCAAGGATGTGATCAAAAACATCAGCACAAAAGGGTTTGAAGCTTAATTCTTCCATTTGTTGTTTCAATCTCCTCTGTAAACAAACCATTCCCAATGGAGTGCAGAAAAGCAGGGGATAATCTTTTATCAATATATTCTATTTATCATAATGCCGATTATTCAAAAAACGAACACATTTGTATTTGGCCGATATTTCATGATATTGACCATTATATTGGCATTTTTATCATTAGACGTATATGGCCAACGAAAATGTGTGGTTGTTGATGCAAAAACGTTTGAACCGATTGCTCACGCGAGTTTGTACGCAAAAGATCGGCAAGTTTTTAATTCTGCCGTAACCGATATCAATGGAGAAACCATCATCAAATTTCCTTTCAGGCAACTGACCATTTCTCATTTGAATTATGAAAAGATGGTCATCAAGTCGCTTCCAGATACCATTTTCTTGGTTCCACGTTCGTATATGACTGGCGAAGTAACCGTCAGATCGCAAGAACCAGCATGGATAAGACCTCTGTTGAAAAGATTTGTGAAAAACAAAGACCGCAATTATTTCAACAAAAAAAGCGTTCTTGAGTATCAATACACGACTCAAAGTATTGCTGGAACGAATTACTACAAATATGATTCGCAAGGGTTATTGAGGATGCGCGATCCTGATAGCTTGAAATTCTCCATTCTTCAGACAGATGGAACCATCACTTCTGTTGACAGCACCCATTTGACAGATGTGGCGAATATGCGAAGAATGTTGTATGAAGACTTTGTTACAGAGTTCGACAATGACTTCATTAGAAATCACAAATTCGCTGTAAATGAGGAGTTTAAGGGTAATTCTAAAAACGAAATAGAACTATATTTCCGAATGGAAAAGCAAAATGCAGATCATGGGCATTTTGTGATTGACACCGCTCGTTTGGTTGTCTTGTCAGCACATCGTGTCAGTTCGTTGAAATATAATGAAAACCATCGAGTTTCAGCGTTTATGCTTTCGATGGCCAGATTGTTGACAGGTTACAAGATAACGGATTGGGATACAAACTATCATGTGACTTATCAAGAGATTGATGGGAATTTCCTGCCAAAAGACATTCAATTCAAGTTCTATTATGTAGCGAAAGAAAGATATCCTGATAAAAATGAAGAGGAATACAACGCCAAAACGGGAGGAGGATTCACGAATATGGAAGCAGAGATGAAGCTCTCCCCTACTGTCAACGAGCCATTGGAATCAAACTGGTTGATGTTGCCACAATCGTGGTACATCAAATATAGCACGGATAAATCAAGAGAATACGAGATTAAATTGGCAAATCTTCCTGCCAAATTCATTCTGTTTGATGAATAAAATAGGGTGAGAACTTGAAGCCCCCTACCCTATGTTTTTCTTCATCCAATAACGGTGAAACGGGCGAATTTCAACAAAAGTTGCTTCGTTCCAGAGTTTTTGAATTCAACCGTTGCTTTCGTATTCTCACCAGTTCCTTCAATCTTGATGACTCTTCCGATTCCAAAACGTTGATGCTCAATTATCGAGCCTTCAGCCAGTTGTGAACCATTGTTTTGCGTGGGATTCTCATTTGAAGCGGACGAAACAGGCACACGATTACCCGAACGAATCACATCACTCACCCTGCGCAGATTCCCTCCACTTGCTGCCAAACACCGTTTGAAAGAATCAGAGAACGGATCGACAGGTGTTTCAGGTTGGCGAGGAGAAGTGATTTTCGGCTTCGGGTCAGCACGGAATTGCGTTCCAACAGGACGGCTGTTTTGCATTCTGCTATTGTTGAACGATGAATTGCGGGAAATGAAAGTTTCATCACTTTGGCTTGCACCCTCAACAATCATCAATCGAGGGTCAATGTCATGAAAGAAACGGCTGGGCGTATCGAACTCCAATTTCCCATAACGCCATCTGTTTTTGGCGCAAGTCAAGATGCAATGACGTTCTGCTCGAGTAATGGCAACATAAAGGAGTCGCCGTTCTTCTTCCAATTCACGAGCCGAATTGCACGCCATCGGACTTGGAAAAATGTTCTCTTCCATTCCCACCACAAACACCGTTGGGAATTCCAAACCTTTTGCCGCATGAATGGTCATCAACGAAACACGGTTTTGTTCATCACCATCATCACTATCCAAATCGGTCAACAAAGAGACCTCTTGCAAGAAATCAGGAAGGTAAATCTCGTTCAGCAGACCTTCCTCTTTGCGTTCCACCACGAAATCGTGCAAACTATCGATGAATTCTTGCAAATTCTCTTGTCGCGAGATGCTTTCAGGATCGCTCCCACTATACAAATCTTGTGAAATCCCACTTTGCTGAATGATGATTTTTCCCAATTCATAAGCATCAGTAGAATGTAGTTTCTCCACAAACGAATTGATGAGGTCGCAGAATGCGGAAATCTTCGTCTGCGTTCCTTTGTTAATGTCCAAATGATAATAGAGAGGGTCAGAAACGACACTCCAAAGACTCACATGATTCGCTTGGGCACACGAACTGATTTTCATAATCGTGGTGCTTCCAATGCCTCGAGCAGGATAATTGATGATTCGTTTTAAAGCCTCTTCATCATCAGGATTAGCCACCAATCGGAAATAAGCGATAATGTCTTTGATTTCCTTTCGTTGATAGAAGCTCAAACCGCCATAAATGCGATAAGGAATGTTTTGCTTGCGCATTTCCTCCTCAAACGAACGACTTTGCGAGTTTGTTCGATAAAGAATGGCAAAATCACTGTATTCGCATTTGTCTTGCCGTTTGATTCGCTTGATGTCTTTGCAGACAATCAACGCTTCCTCCTTGTCAGAATAGGCAGGTTTCAGAATAATCTTATCGCCTTCATCGTTCTCGCTGAACACGTTCTTCTCAATCTGACGAGCATTATGCTTGATCAAACTGTTGGCAGCTTGAACAATGCGCTGGGTAGAACGATAGTTCTGCTCCAACTTGAAGAGTCGGCTTTCTGGGTAAGTCTTTTGGAAATCCAGGATGTTATCAATATTGGCTCCACGAAAAGCATAAATGCTCTGCGCATCATCGCCCACCACACAAACGCGTTGATGCTCGCGAGTCAGTTGAAGCACAATGCATTGCTGGGCATAGTTGGTGTCTTGATACTCGTCCACCAAAACATATTGGAACCGATAAGCATATTTCTCTCGAATGTCAGCATTCTGGCGAAACAATCGATACGTCTGCACCAACAAATCATCGAAATCCATCGCGTTGGCTTGCTTGCATCGTTCTTCGTAAACGAAGAATATCCTGCTCATAGCAGGCATTCTCATGCTTGCATCGCGGTCTCTTACTTCAGGATCATTCGCATATTCCTCAGCCGAAATGAGATGATTCTTAGCCATCGAAATCAGATGATGAACCGAAGCCGGCTTGTAGGCCTTGTCGTCAAGATTCATCTCTTTGATGATGGTTTTCAGCAACGAACGAGAGTCGTTTTCATCGTAAATGGTGAAATTGTTCTTATATCCGATTGCCTCTGCTTCAACCCGAAGAATACGCGAGAAAACCGAGTGAAACGTACCCATCTGCAGATTGCGAGCCACCTCATGACCAACAAGGTTGCCTATGCGTTGTTTCATCTCGTTGGCGGCTTTGTTGGTGAACGTCAACGCAAGGATGTTCCAAGGTCTCATTCCTTTTTCCAACAAATACGCAATCTTGTAAGTCAACACGCGAGTCTTGCCAGAACCAGCTCCAGCAATCACCAACTGAGGGCCATCGGTGTATTCAACGGCCACTCGTTGACTTTCGTTCAGTTGACTCAAAAGCAACGATGTTTTGTCTTGTTCTATGTTATCAATTTCCATGTTTTTGGACTTACATTTCAATAGCTATGATTTGACAAAATGACAGCTATCTTTTGACCTTGTCAAAGCATAGCTTTAAGGCGGTCAAAGCATATCTTTGACACGATGAAAGCATAGCTTTGGGAAAACCATTCATTTCTTTTTCTTATATATCCCACCCGAAACAGAGTTGGGATTGATTTCCTCACCTTCACGTGGGAAGGAAGGAATGAACTTCATTTCCTTTTGAATGCGCTGTTGGCGTTTCAGCATATAGGCACTCGGATTCTTCGAACTGAACACGCGAGGATTGGGGAGCGTGGCAGCAATCAACGCACAATCGGCTCTTGAGAGTTCAGATGCCGATTTGTTGAAATGATATTTCGCCACCGCGTCCACTCCATAGATGCCCTCGCCCATTTCAATGGAGTTCAGATAAACCTCCATGATGCGCTGTTTGCTCCACATCAATTCCACGAGCACCGTGAAATAAGCCTCCAACCCTTTGCGCAACCACGAACGACCTTGCCAAAGGAAAACATTCTTGGCTGTTTGCTGAGTGATGGTGCTGGCGCCCAACTTGTTCTTGCCACCTTCCCGATTCCGTTTGGCGGCTTTTTCTATAGCATCATAGTCGAATCCATGATGCAACAGAAACCTCTGGTCTTCGCTGGCCATCACAGCCACAGGCATGTGCTTCGACATTTTGTCGAGCGACACCCAATTATGGTGCAATGTGATACTCTTCCCATCACTTACTTGCTCCACACAACGGCTGACCATCAAGGGAGTGAGATAAACCGGGATGAAGCGGTAAGCCACAACAGCCAAGATGGTAGAGCACAAAAAAATGGAGATACTCCATTTCAATAGTTTTCCAATGAACTTCATTCAAAAGTGGAAAGAAAAATGGGCGGCCCTATAAGACCGCCCAAGTTTGTTAACTTTGTTAATTCTCGGGCTTTATGTCCGATTGTTATTACTGCAGAGTTCCGTTGTTGGCAGCTTCAACCATTGCCTGGCTAGCATACATGTAAACTTCCACGCGGCGATTCTCCTTCTGACCAGCAGCGGTTGCGTTGCTAGCAACAGGATTAGCCTCACCGAAGCCCTGAACGCTCTTGATCTGTGAGGGGCTTACACCCAGCGACTGCAGATAAGCAGAAACTGAATTAGCACGGTTCTGAGAAAGCTGGACGTTCAACTCCTGGCTCTGAGCAGCTGTCTTGCCTCTGAAGCCCTGATTGTCAGTATAACCCTGAATGGCGATGTCGCAATCGGTGTTGGCTTTCAACACATTAGCGAACTGAGCCAAAGAAGACTTAGAAGTAGCGGTGAGGTCTGACTTACCAGTAGCGAAAAGGATACCAGAGTCGAACGAAACCTTCACTGCCTGCAGGCCGTTAGCGTCAGTAACTGACTCAACTTTTGCATTCTGCACAGCTTGTGCCTGAGCCTTCACCTTATCCATGTGACGACCGATAATAGCACCAGTACCAGCACCTACAGCACCACCAACGGCAGCACCAACGGCTGTGTTACCAGCAATCTTACCAATAATAGCACCAAGGGCAGCACCTGCACCTGTACCAATCAAAGCGCCGTTTCCTGTAGCGTTGCCACAGCTAACAACTGTCAAGGCGCACAAACCTACTGTGAATAACTTAATTTTTTTCATTTCTCAAATTGTTTAAAAGTTAGTGATTTATGTGCAAAGATAATTCTTTTTTTTATTATTGTACTCTTTTTGCAAAGTTTTTTTGTAATTTTGCGGCAAATTTAAGCATTTATGGTCGTCAAAAGTGAGGAAATCTCCTAAAATGGGATATGGAAATCCCTATTTTGATGACAATAAGACAAGAAAAAGTATTATGGCAAAAGAATTAAAAGACCTTACCAAGCGTGCCGAGAATTATAGTCAGTGGTACAACGACTTGGTTGTGAAAGCAGATTTGGCAGAGCAATCTGCCGTGCGTGGATGTATGGTTATCAAACCTTACGGTTATGCGATTTGGGAGAAAATGCAGCAACAACTTGACAAGATGTTCAAGGAGACGGGTGTGCAGAATGCTTACTTCCCCCTGTTGATTCCAAAATCATTCTTGAGCAAGGAAGCCGAACATGTCGAGGGTTTTGCAAAGGAATGTGCTGTTGTCACCCACTATCGTCTTCGTGCGAAAGAAGACAAGAGCGGTGTGGAGGTTGATCCTGCTGCCCGCCTTGATGAGGAACTCATTATTCGCCCGACATCTGAAACCATCATTTGGAATACCTATAAGAATTGGATTCATTCGTGGCGCGACCTGCCTTTGCTTTGCAATCAGTGGTGTAACGTGATGCGTTGGGAGATGCGTACACGTCCTTTCTTGCGCACTTCTGAGTTCTTGTGGCAAGAAGGTCACACCGCCCATGCTACCCGTGAGGAAGCTGAAGCTGAAGCACAGAAAATGTTGCACGTCTATGCTGATTTTGCCGAGAAATGGATGGCTGTACCTGTGGTTCAGGGCGTGAAGAGTGAAACCGAGCGTTTTGCTGGTGCTCTCGACACCTATACCATCGAGGCAATGATGCAAGACGGCAAGGCTCTTCAAAGCGGTACTTCTCATTTCTTGGGACAAAACTTCGCTAAGGCTTTCGAGGTCACTTATTTAAATAAGGAAAACAAGCCCGAATATGTATGGGCAACCTCATGGGGTGTTTCCACTCGTTTGATTGGTGCGCTCATCATGACCCACAGCGATGACAACGGTTTGGTACTCCCTCCCCGTTTGGCTCCCATTCAGGTGGTCATCATTCCCATTACGAAAGGAAACGATCAGTTAGCTGCCATCAGCGAGAAGGTTGATCCTATTGTTAACGAATTGCGTGAAATGGGAATTAGCGTGAAATACGACGATGCTGACAACAAGCGTCCTGGCTTCAAGTTTGCTGATTACGAATTGAAGGGTGTGCCCGTACGTTTGGTACTTGGTGCTCGCGATATCGAGAACGGCACTATTGAAGTGATGCGCCGTGATACGTTGGAGAAAGAAACCAAGCCCATCGAAGGCATTGCCTCTTATGTGCGCACATTGCTGGATGAAATCCAAGTAAACATCTTCGAGAAAGCTCGCAAATATCGTGATGAACGCATCTACGAATGCGATAACTACGAGGAGTTCAAAGAAAGAGTGAAAGACGGTGGATTCTTCCTCTGCCATTGGGATGGAACAGCCGAGACCGAGGCTCAAATCAAAGAAGAGACACAAGCCACCATTCGTTGCGTGCCATTCGGTGTCGAGCAGACTCCCGGTGTGGATATGGTGAGTGGAAAACCTGCCAAATGTCGTGTGATTATTGCACGTAGTTATTAAATGCGGATATATCTGAAATCATTTGCCTTTTTGCTGACCACCTGCATTCTTTGTGCATGTGGGGGCGGAAATGGACAAACAGCAAAGTTTAGCGGCATGGAGTTTGACAGCATTGTTGTCGATTCCATTGTCGCTTTATCACGCTCTGATGGGGCACCTTCGTGTCATGTGTCTATGAGCGTACAATATGCAAAAGGCGAGAAAGCAGATTATATCAACGATACTTTATTGCGCTCGGGAATCCTGATGCCCGACTATCTTTCATTATCGGATGAGAAGCTCACGGTGAAGCAATCTGTGGATTCTTTTGTCAAACGATATGTGAGCGATTATCTGCATGATTACGGAGACCTTTATCGTGCTGATACCCAACATGCTTCCTCCTACAATTGTTCGTATATCATGAAGACGAGGACATGTAATGGAGCGAAGAACATCTTGAATTATATTGCCACCATTCAGTCATATGGTGGAGGCGCTCATGAAATCAAACAAACCATCGCTCGGAATTTCGATGTCAAGACGGGTAAGATGCTGTTTCTTGACGATTTGTTCATCGAGGGTTATGAAACCCAATTGACTGAGATGCTTGTGGCGAAAATGGCAAAGGATTTCAAGGTGAAGGATCTTGAAGGATTGCAGGAAAAAAGCATCTTTGTGGATGGACAAACATATCTGTCTGACAATTTCATCTATGGAGATGATGAAATCACATTCATCTATTGTGAAGATGAGATTGCCCCTCATGAGATTGGAGAGATCAGGGTGGATTTGGATATCGATGATTTGAAACGGTTGATGAAATAATCATTCTTGAAGAAAAACCATTATGGAAGAGATACTGCATTATTTTCCCGAACTATCTGAGCAACAACGCCAGCAGTTTGCCGCATTGTACGACCTGTATAGCGATTGGAACTCCAAAATCAATGTCATTTCCCGCAAGGACATTGAGAACATCTACTTGCATCACGTGCTCCACTCATTGGCCATCGGAAAGATGATTCATTTCAAGAACGACACGAAGATACTTGATTTTGGTACGGGTGGTGGATTTCCAGGCATTCCTTTGGCTATCTTGTTCCCCGATTGCCAATTCAAACTGATTGATGGTACAGGCAAGAAGATTCGTGTGGCAACTGAGGTCGCAAATGCCATCGGTTTGAAGAATGTAACGCTCGAACACCTGCGTGGCGAGGACGAGAAAGGAAAATATGACTTCGTGGTCAGCAGAGCAGTTATGCCCCTACCCGACCTCATCAAAATCGTTCGCAAGAACATTTCCAAGAACAACTTCAACCTTCTGGGAAATGGAGTCATCTGCCTGAAAGGTGGAAGTATTGAGGAAGAAATGAAAGCCTACAGAAAGACGGCTGAGATAGTTCCTATCAGCGATGTCTTTACTGAAGAGTGGTTCCAAGAGAAATACATTATTCACGTGCCGCTATGATTAATATCCAGAGATTTGTATGCAACATGTTGCAGGAAAACTGCTATGTTGTCAACGATGAAACGAAAGAATGTGTAATTATTGATTGCGGTGCGTTTTACCCAGAAGAACGTCAAGCAATAGTAGAATATATCCGTGACAATCAGTTGATACCCAAACACTTATTAGGTACACACGGACATCTTGACCACCACTTTGGAGATGATACCATCTACAAGGCTTTTGGATTGAAACCTGAAGTGCATGTTGGTGATGAGAGTTTCATGAGCAGTTTGACTGAACAAGCTGCCGCTATGTTCGGCCTACAACTCGAAAACGATATGCCTTCTGTTGAGCATTACCTATCGGGTGATGAAATTATCACTTTTGGAAATCATCATTTCAAGGTCATTGAGACTCTTGGACATTCACGAGGTGGAGTCTTCTTTTATTGTGAGGAAGAAAACATTGCATTCTCTGGTGATACCTTGTTTCGTAATTCCATTGGTAGGACAGATCTCGGTGGAGGCTCTATGTTCATGATTATCCAAAGCTTGCGTCACATTTGCCAGTTGCCCGACAGCACTATCATTCTGCCAGGTCACGGTGAACAGACAACCATTGGCCACGAATTGGCTACCAATCCATATCTTGACCGTTGATTTTTATTCAAAGCATAGATATGGAGAAAGCGGAGAAAATCATATTGGGAATCGATCCTGGCACAAACGTGATGGGATATGGTGTCATCAAGGTCATTGGCAACAAAGCTGAGATGGTATCAATGGGTGTGATTGATTTACGCAAGATGCACAATCCCTATCTTCGTTTGGGACATATCTTCGAGCGTGTTACTGGCATCATCGATTCCTATCTCCCCGATGAGATGGCCATCGAGGCCCCTTTCTTTGGCAAGAATGTTCAGTCGATGCTCAAGTTGGGACGCGCTCAAGGTGTAGCAATAGCTGCTGCCATCAATCACGACATTCCCATTCATGAATACGCACCTTTGAAAATCAAGATGGCCATCACGGGCAATGGCTCTGCTTCCAAACAGCAAGTTGCTGGAATGCTTCAACGTATGTTGAACCTTGATGCCGAGGAGATGCCTAAGTTCATGGATGCAACCGATGCATTAGGTGCTGCCTATTGTCATTTCCTCCAAATGGGAAAACCCGAAAGCGGTGGAACGAGTTATAGCAGTTGGAAGGATTTTGTCAACAAGAACAAAGGACGAGTCAAGAATTAACTTGGTATGAATCAAACCATCATAAAAATAGAAAAAGGAGTGCCACGTATGCCTGAATGGCGTTTGTCCGAGCCAGTTGATTTCCAATTATGTGATGGTGAGCATATCGCTGTTGTGGGTCCTAATGGCGGTGGAAAATCAATGTTCGTGGACATGCTAACAGGGCGTCATCCTTTGCTCATGACTCCTCCCGAATATGATTTCACCCCCAGCAACAAACCCTTTGTATCCGACAACATCAAACACATCACCTTCCGCGATAGTTATGGTGGTGACAACGAACATACCTATTTCCTCCAACAACGATGGAATCAGATGGAAATAGATGAGAGCACGCCAACCGTTGAATCTCTTTTGGAGGAAGCTTATTCTTTGTCAGGTGTTGATTCACCCGAACATCGGCAGTTGCAGCATCACCTTTACACGTTGTTCCATCTCGATACTTTGCTCGACAAATACATCATCTCGCTTTCAAGTGGAGAACTGCGTAAGTTCCAATTGACAAAGGTTCTTCTGAGCGATCCTCGCGTGCTAATCATGGACAATCCATTCATTGGTCTTGATGCAGAAACGCGCGCCCAACTTGCTCATTTGTTGAAGACTCTTGCAGCTGAACGTGCGCTTCAAATCATATTGGTGTTGTCAAAAGAGGATGATGTACCCGATTTCATCACTCATGTTGTTGAAGTAAGAGACAACATTGTTTCATCCAAGAAGACTTTACAAGCTTGGCGTGAGCAGAAGTCCGAACTTCCCAACAAGATGCTCGCAAATGAGAAGGAACAAGCCATCCTATCCCTACCCGATTCAGATAATGAATACCATACGGAGAATGTGATTGACATGAAGGATGTGAGCATCAGGTATGGAAATCGCACCATTTTGAAAGACCTCTGTTGGCACGTGAAAAATGGTGAACGATGGTCGCTTAGCGGACAAAACGGTTCGGGCAAATCTACGCTATTAAGCCTTGTCTGTGCCGATAATCCACAAAGCTACGCCTGCGACATCTCACTCTTTGGTATTCCACGTGGTTCAGGTGAGAGCATTTGGGACATCAAGAAACATATCGGTTATGTGTCGCCTGAGATGCATCGTGCATACAATCGAGACATCCCAGCTATCAAGATAGTCGCAAGTGGTTTGAAAGACTCTGTGGGCTTATACGTCAATCCATCGGAGGAAGACTACGAGAAGTGTCGTTTTTGGATGTGGGTATTTGGTATTGAGAAAGCGGAGCAACGCACTTTCCTGAAACTATCAAGTGGAGAACAAAGACTTGTGTTGTTGGCACGAGCATTCGTGAAAGACCCACAACTGTTGATACTCGATGAACCACTTCATGGTCTTGATACCGCAAATCGGCAGATGGTGAAAGAAATCGTGGAGACATTCTCCAAGCGCAAGAACAAGACCATTGTCTTCGTGACACACTACCAAGATGAACTCCCCGCTTGCATCAATCACCATTTGCAACTGACTAAGAATTAGTTATGCAACGTGAAGCGGTATTAGATGAGCGTTAATTTTTAATAATTATTGAGCATTGATTAATCGGTTTGGCAAAATAATCATCAATATATTATAAATTTGCAGCACAATATTCGAATTAAATACAATTGGAAAGATGATTAAAAAGCTTTTTATATCCGCCCTGATGGCATGCTTTGGTTTCATTCCCATGAATGGACAAGAGGTGTTCAAGGAAATGGTGCAAGAGAACAAAAAGATAGCTGAGGACAAATCCAAGGACTTGGAGGTAAGAAAGATAGCCACATTCAAGCACGATGCCTTGAGTTATATGGCCATGAAGGTACGCGATGATGTGTTGGCCGACACCACCAATCTGGAGTTCGCCCAGAAGATTGTCCAACAACTCAACGAACAATCACTCTCTTTGCACGAGTTTGTGAACCTTTACATCAAACGTCTTACGAACGCTTCCAAGAAGAAAGACAAGGAAGCGGTGATGGCTCTCTTCAAAAGAGCATCGCTCTCGAATTCATTCTATAACGACGAGGATTACGATCTTGTGCGAGCCTATTGTGACAACAACAATTTCATCACCCAGTTCTCGCTCGACACCGATTGGGTGAAGGCGCTCGAACAAGTAAGGAAAAGCAGATAACAAAAAGGAAATATTAGTGAAAAAACAAAGGACGAAGCGATCGAATGACCAACTTCGTCCTTTTTCTATATTCTATTATTCAAACTCGTAATAATACCAATAGGTATTACCGTATGTGTCGCGCACTTTATTCTTACGCTCCCGATTGCTTGTTTTCTCACGCGTCAACATCAGGAAATCCTTATAGTCAGCATTCAGCACGTTGTCGCTATATTCCACAATAGGATGCGAACGGACGCGATTGTGAAGAATCAAAGCCTCACGATAATGCTTTGGAATGAACGAGTCAACCTTATAATAATTCCCAATCTCGCGAGCAAAATCATCTAGTCGTTTGTCAAGCAAATATGCACAGAGCAGATAATCGTGAGCGGGCTCTTTTGCCATATGGATCTTATGGATGAGGTTCAGGAATCCCATCGAAGACATACGGTATCGAGGTCTTGCACCAAGATGCCGATAAAGGCTATCCTCCGACAGCATCACGAAACGACACGTCTTCTGATCGGGAATCATTGCCTTCGAGCCACCTTGCAAAGGATATTCAAACAAACGTTCGCCCAGCAATCCGCTTTTTGACAGAGCCAGTATGCGCAAAGCCGTCAAACTCGAATCGTTTGCCAACGACTTCTTCCCCACCGAGAGGGCATTCTCCAATTGGTTGTCAACAATCGCCTTCTCAATCTTCACCCTATGATGGAACACGTCATTACTATTCCCCACAAGTCCCACCACGAACATCATCACGACCATGATGAACAGATTCTTCCACATTGCCCGCGAGAACAACCCATAGCGTGTCTTGGGGTCATTGTCGTATAATTGCATCTGGCGAGCAAACCATACGACAACTACATAAATGACCAATAATACCGCAGCCACTACCGTCCAAGCAATCAACGAATAGCCAAGTGTGGCATGAAGATTGAAATTGGTCAGGAATGCCAACACCAAGAACGAAGGGAAATAAGTCAGCGCATGAGCCGTCTTTGTCAGGCGTGTCACTCCCAGAACTCCCAGATGCAACAGGTAGAGAGCAAGGATGATGATGCCCGTTCCCACATTCTTTACGTAGTGGGTTTGTCCGTCTGAGAGCACATGTTGGGCAGCAGCCAACACGTCTGCTTGATAATAATGCAGATAGACGAACGTGAAGAGGAAAAAGAGAATAGCACAGACAATTCTCAAGGCGACTGTGCTATTCTTTGATTTATGGTCGCTCATTTTGATTTCAATTCTTTCTCAAGACAACTGCCGAACGTGCGGGGATATAAAGTTTCAACCATTCCTTGTGCTCATTCACGTAAAGCGGATCGTAGTTGGTGAAGTGAGTCATCGAGTCATCAACAAATCCGTTGCCACCAAACTCCTTTGCGTCCGTATTCAACACGATGTCATAACTACCCGTGGGAACCAGGAAACCGTAGTCGGTAAACGAACGTGTGGGTGAGAAATTGAACACGAATATCAAGTCACCACGCATGAACGCCAATATCTGGTCACCATCGTTATGCCAAATCTCCTGCACGGGAGTCTTGTTGAAGTTCTTCTCGCTCTTGATGACTTTCAGCATCTCGCGATCGAAGTCTCCCAACCAATGGTAGCACAAATCCTGGTTGTCAACCAGATTCCATTGCCTACGCGCATATTTGTGGCTCCATCCATTACCCTCACGTGGGAAGTCAATCCATTCAGGATGACCGAACTCATTACCCATGAAGTTCAGGTAGCCACCATTGATGGCAGCGGCTGTCACCAATCGTATCATCTTATGCAAGGCGATTCCACGTTCAGCCACACCATTCACATCCTTCTTGGCAAAATGCCAATACATGTCGGCGTCAATCAATCGGAAAATGATGGTCTTGTCACCCACCAACGCCTGGTCGTGACTCTCGCAATACGAAATCGTCCTCTCGTCAGGACGGCGGTTCTTCACTTCCCAGAATATCGAGCTCGGCTTCCAATTCTCATCGCTTTGCTCCTTGATGGTCTTAATCCAATAATCGGGGATGTTCATCGCCATACGGTAATCGAAACCATAGCCTCCATCCTCGAACTTGGCTGCCAATCCCGGCATTCCACTCACCTCTTCGGCAATGGTGATGGCATTTGGATTCACCTCGTGAATCAACAGGTTGGCCAATGTCAGATAGCAGATGGCATTATCGTCCTCATGACCGTTGAAATAGTCTCCATAGTTGCAGAAAGCCTCGCCCAATCCATGACTATAATAGAGCATCGAGGTCACACCATCGAAACGGAAACCATCGAAATGGAACTCGTTCAACCAATATTTGCAATTGCTCAACAGGAAGTGGATGACATCATCCTTTCCATAATCGAAGCAAAGGGAATCCCAAGCCGGATGCTCATGACGGTCACCAGGATAGAAGAACTGATTGGGATCGCCAGCCAGATTGCCAAGACCTTCCACCTCATTCTTCACAGCATGAGAGTGCACGATGTCCATGATGACGGCAATGCCGTTCTGATGGGCGGTGTCAATCAACTCCTTCAACTCCTCAGGTGTACCGAAACGACTTGAGGCAGCAAAGAACGAACTCACATGATAGCCAAACGAGCCATAGTAAGGATGCTCCTGAATGGCCATGATCTGGATGCAGTTGTAGCCATCCTTGATGACACGCGGCAGCACGTTGTCCTTGAACTCCGTGTAGGTACCCACCTTCTCGGCATCCTGTCCCATTCCGATGTGGCATTCGTATATCAATAGCGGATTGGTTTTGGCTTTGAATGATTTCTTCTTCCACACGTATGGTTTCGGTGCCCACACCTGTGCAGAGAAAATCTTTGTTTCATCGTCTTGCACCACTCGTTGTGCCCAAGCCGGAATGCGTTCACCATCGCCCCCGTTCCAATGCACATGCATCTTGTAGAGGTCACCATGATTCAGGGCTTTGGCTGGAAGTTTCAACTCCCAGTTGTCGGTTCCAGGAATACGTTTGGCTTGGTATTTCTCGTTTTCCTCCCAATTGTTGAAGTCACCCACCAGATATATCTCTGTGGCATTGGGAGCCCACTCGCGGAACACCCATCCACCACGAGCCGTCTTATGAAGACCGAAATAATCGTATCCACTGGCAAAGTCGGTCAGGGTTTTCTTTCCATTGCGAGTCAGTTGGTTCAATTTCCATTGTGCATGATCGTGTCTGCCACGAATGGCATCTTCGTAAGGCTCCAGATAGGGGTCGTTCTTCACGAGTCCTATGTGCTGAGGCTTCTTGGGCTTAGTGGCACTTGTGCTTTTCTTGGCCGTCGTTTCTGATGTTTTCTTTGTTGCCATAATATTGTGTTTTCGTTTCTTTGGTTATGCCTTCACTTTGAAAATAGCCTTTTTCAGTTGGCTCTCCATCGAGATGCATGGGGCGTGCGCGTCTTGTGGGAAGAAGATGACAAACATGCCTGGCATGCAGGTCACATAGCTCTGCGCAGGCATTCCGGGCACCTTGGCAATGTCGTTCGCCACATCGAACTCCGCCTCGGGCAAGTCAGCCAATGGATTGTATCCGTAGGTCTCGGCTCCCGACATAGGGATTTGGATGTCAATCATCTTCTTGTGATACTCCAATTCGGCATCAGCGGGCTCCTTCCCCTTCACCGTCGTGATGTTCACAAAGAGGTCTTCCCCCTTGATTTCGTGCTTTCCTTCGGGAAGATTCTCCAGGTCGTTCTTTTTCAGGAAGTCCACAACATCCTTGAACAAAGGGTTCAATGAAACATAGTCTTCCAGATGTTCCAATGTGTCTATTACCATAGTTTATTTAAGTGGGGCTTGTTTGTATATCAGATTTCTTGCATCAATCCGTGTATCGGCGGCCATGCTCATAGTGACCCTTTGCGGTCACTTGGCCATTACGGTCCTTCTCGACGAACTTTCCGTGCCGTTCGTCTTCCTCATAGGTGCCCTCGAAGCGCTTGCCATCCTTGGCCACCTCGATGGCAGGACCATTACGCTTGCCCTTCTTGTAGGTGCCTTTGAACTTGCTTCCGTCTGCATAGTGGATGACCACCTGGCCTTCTATCTTTCCTTTCACGAACGTACCGTCAAAAACGTCGCCGTTCTTCTTGGTTAGTTTGCCTTGTCCGTCCTGCAGGTCGTTCTTCCAGTTGCCCACATAAACGTCACCATTGCTCCAAATCAGAGTTCCCTGACCATACTTCGCACCCTGACGGAAATGGCCCGTGTATTTGTCGCCATTGGCATATTTGAACACGCCCTCGCCTGTTCGCTCGCCTTCCACGTAGTCACCCTCATAGACATCACCGTTCTGGAACTTGTAGATGCCCTTTCCGTTTTGGATGTCATCGCGCCAGTCGCCTACGTAGATGTCGCCGTCGGCATAGTGGTTGGTGCCCTTTCCTGAGCGCTGGTTGTCCTCCCACATACCATCGTAGGTCGTACCGTCGCCCCAATCGAAGAAACCCTTTCCACATTTCTTGTCGTCTTTCCATTGGCCGTCATAGTAGGCGCCGTTCGAGAAGGTGTATTTTCCCTTCCCCTGACGTTTGTCCTGTTGCCAACTACCTTCGTATTTGTCGCCGTTGTAGTAGTACATCACGCCGTGTCCCTGCTGATAATCGCGGAACCACAGGCCTACGTACTTGTTGTTGTTCATGAAATAGAACGTGCCTCGACCATGTTGCTGGTCTTGGAACCATTCGCCTTCGTATTTCTCACCGTCCGAGAAGGTATAAACACCATATCCCTGGCGCTTTCCTTTTAGGTATTCGCCCTCGTATGTGTCGCCATTCTTCCAAAGTGTGTTGCCCTTTCCATGCGGTTTGCCCGCCAACATTTCACCTTTGTATTGACCACCATCACGCGTGGTGCACGAGCCAAGTGAGATTTTTTGTGCGAAGCCGAAAACCGGCACGACTGAAAACAATATGCAAATTATCTGATTTTTCACTGTTGTCCATTTTTTGATTTCAATGCCAAAAGTAATAATTAATTGCCATACCACAAAATAGATTAAGTATTTTTTAGCATTTATCACAAAACACAAAAAAAAATTGATTGTCTCACGACAACCAATCTTTTCTTAACCTTAATAATCTAATACCATGAAAAACACGGTGCAAATTTACAATATAGTTCGGTTATTTGCAAGAGTTTATTGTTTTATCGACACTTCATAAACGTTATTTAACGCTTGAAATGTCGATTTTCACATTCGTTTGCATTATGGCCTTCAATTCGGGTTTCACCTCCTTAGGTTGCAGGGGTATTCCCAACGTCACATCCATCCAGTTGTCGTCGGCGTTGATGCTGGCTTTCACGAAGGCGAGCCCGATGGCTTGCACCTCATTTTTGAAAGTCTCCTCGCTCATCGCCTCGGGTTTCTTCAGATAGTCGTGCCAGTTGAGTGTCGCACTCCGCTTCAGGTTCCAACCCTTGTCATAGAAAGCCACTTCGCTGTCTCCTTCGGGTAGCGAAATGGTCTTCACCATGCAAATCAGCGTGTCGCCATTCTCCTCGACCAGCTTCATCTGCACACGGGTGGATTTGTTCAACCCCACCTGCATGAAGTTGGATGTCAGCGTGTCGAGTGTGCTGACGCCATCAAGCTTGTTCTTCGTCTCGACCTTCAACCCTCCCACGCCATTGGTTTCAGGGCTCTGTCCCTTCTGCTTCATCTCCCAGAAGTCCACCAACTCCGAGCGTTTGGCTTGGTCAAGATAAGGGAACAGCGTGTCGGGAGCTGCTATCCACAGTTCCTTGATGGTTGTCGCCGACAACTGTAGAGCCGTCAGCAAGACCATCACGACGCTGATTGCTCTTCTGCTCATTTTCTCGAGTCTCTCAGTTCTCTCACTCTCACGGCCTTGCCTTCCGAAACGGGCAGCGTACCCTTCTTCACGAGCTTCACGCGTGGTGTGAGCAGAATCTCATCCTTCAGGGCGCGCTGGATGTCGCGTGTCATCTTCTGGAGTTCGGGATAGACGTCGCTCTCAATCGAGTCGAGCTCCACCTCCACCGTCATCACATCGTTGTCGTCAATGGTCTCCAGCGTGATGAGATAGTTGCTTCCAAGACCTGGATACTTCACCAGAATCTTCTCCACCTGCATCGGGAACACGTTCACACCCTTGATGATGAACATGTCGTCCGTACGACCCTTGATGCGGTCGATACGTCTGTGCGTACGTCCACAAGGACACTCGCCCGGCAGGATGCGCGTGAGGTCGCGAGTGCGATAGCGCAGGATAGGCATCATCGTGCGGTCGAGTGTGGTCAGCACCATCTCACCCATCTCACCATCGGGCACAGGCTCCAATGTGTCGGGGTCCACAATCTCGATGATATAGTTGTCTTCCCAGAGGTGCATACCGTTCTGCTCCTTGCACTCGAAAGCCACTCCAGGACCATTCATCTCGGTCATTCCGAACGAGTTGTAGGCCTTCACACCCAGCATGTTCTCAATCCTACGACGTTGCTCCTCTGTGTGGGGCTCGGCGCCGATGAACAGCGTGCGCAACTTGGTGGTGGAAGGGTCAACACCCTCCTCTCTGAACACCTCGGCCAAGCGGATGGCATAGCTGGGGATGGCGTGCAGACAAGTGGTACCAAAGTCGCGGATGAACATGATCTGACGCTTCGAGTTACCAGCACCAGCGGGCACTGTGGTGGCACCCAGTTTCTCGGCTCCATGCTGGAAGCCCAGACCACCCGTGAACATGCCGTAGCCACTCGAGTTCTGGAACACATCGGTGTCGCGGCAGCCCACCATATACATGTCGCGTGCAATCATGTTTGCCCACGAGTCAATGTCATGACGTGAATAGGTGACCACAGTTGGATTGCCTGTCGTGCCACTCGTGGAGTGGATGCGGATGGCGTCTTTCATGTCACCGCCCACCAATCCGAACGGATAGTTCTCGCGAAGGTCCTGCTTCGTGGTGAAAGGAATCTTCCTGATGTCATCAATGGTCTTGATGTCGTCGGGCGTGATACCCAGCTCACCCAATCGCTTCTTGTAGAAAGGCGATTTCAGACAAACCTCCAAAGTCTGTTTCAGTTTCTTCACCTGCAACTCTTTCAGTTGCTCTCGCGGCATAGTTTCCAGTTCCGGCTGCCAGTATTCGCCGTCTGGCTGATTCACGTTATTGTTCATTTCTGTATGGTTGAATATATTTCAGGTTTTTCAAAATTAAAGGGACCGTATCTCAACTCCATCCCATACGCCCCTTTTCGGGGAATGGTGCAGAGCGTGAAAAGCGGAGCAGCCTCCGAGGGTGCACGACCACCTTTGTAGAACCAGGCACCACCCTCCTCGATGTCCTTCGAGAGTGTCTTCTCCTTGCCCATCTCCTTGGCCAACGCCTCCATGCGCTGCTGGGCGGCATAACGCGAACCCACCTTCACAAAGAAACGAGCCTCGTTGAACTTCCCGTTCCTGAAACGGAACACCACCTCGTCAAACTCGAATCCCTTGTAAGTCTTGTGCTTGTAGGTCACTTCCCGTTCGTTCTTACTCGATGGGTCGCCCCACTCCGCCTTCATGGCAGCCAAAGCCTGGTCGTACGGGAGTCCGAGCTCAACCGTACCCACTTTCTCCACATTCTGAGCGCTTGCCATCATCGAGAAACAAAGGCAAACAGCCAACAAAAAACTTTTCATCCGATCTCTCTTCTTTAGGTTACGTCAATACATTTTGACAAATCGATTGCTTTGATTTTGACAAATCGTTTGCAAAGGTAGTGCAAATCGAGCACAATGCCAAATAAATTCATTTATTTTTTCACTTTTGCTCTCACCTTAAACTTGTTTAAAAGGTGGGAGCGAAATGGAAAACCAGGAAAGTATTTTCTGCATTGTCGAGATGCAGCCTACGTTCAACGAAGTTAAAGGTATGAATAATCTTCAACATAGTTAAAGGTAGTGCAAACTGAGCAAAATGCCAACATAATCTTTATCTATTATCTTTTATCTTTCTATCTAAAAAGAGAGCCACCGAACTCGATTGAGTTCGATGGTCTCTTTACAATGTGCTCTCCGTCTCCTCCGTTTGCTCTGTGTCTTTACTACTTCACCACAAACTTCCGTCCATCTTTCACGTAGATGCCGGGGTGCAACGGCTGATAGTCTGCCATGCGACGGCCTTGCAGGTCGTAAACGGGGCAATCCTCTGCTTGTATCAGCATGGGCGTGTCTATGCCATCTGTAGTGTTTTCTTTGATATTCACAAAGTCTTTCCAGCCTTCCGTTTCCTTGTATTTGTCTAACGTTCCCTTAGGCACATAGAGAATGACTTTGTTGAATATATCCACGTCGAATGTAGTAAATTCAGATTCCTTCCCAATGACAGGAAACGGATTCTCTATCAATGAGATGATGGAGGTTAGACCAGAGCAACCAGAGAACGTCCATGAACCCATAAAGCTGACATTGCTGGGGATGATTATCGAAGTGAGGTTGATGCAATATTCAAACGCACTTGCACCTATAGATGTCACAGGATTGGGAATGGTTATCGAGGTAAGGCTTCAGCACCCACGAAACGCATTATATCCGATGGTTGTTACATTGTTGGGAATATTTACGGAGTTCAGAGCTGAACATCCATAAAATAAACTATTAGCTATGCTTGTCACACCTTCGGGAATGACGATAGAAGTAAGGAGAGAACAACCCTGAAACGCATTATCGGCAATACTCGTCACGCTGTTTGGGAGGGTAACTGAAGTGAGGTTGATGCATCCTTCGAAAGCGCCACCTCCGATACTTGTCACGCCGTCTGGGATATTAATGGTGGTGAGACCTGAGCATCCTAAGAATGCTGTCTCACCTATGCTTGTCACACCGTTCGGGATAATCATGTCAGTAAGGCTACGACAACCTTCGAACAAACTGCCACTTATGCTTGTCAGGTTTTCAGGGAGCTTTATCGAGGAAAGGTTCGAACAATAAGCAAACGCACCATCACCTATACTTACTACACTCGAGGGCATGCTCACATAGGAAAGGGCTGTACATTTTGTGAAAGACCCCTTTCCAATACTTTTTAAACTAATGGGGAGGATTGCAGAAACAATACTTTCGCAATATTTAAACGCATTATCGCCGATGCTGGTCACACCATCCGGGATGATTGCAGAAGTAAGGTCGCGGCATGCCCAAAACGCATTATCGCCGATGCTGGTCACTTTTAGCGTCTTCTCATGATGCGTCACTTCCTTGGGGATAAACACTTGGCCAGAGTATTTTGCATCTCCAGAAGTAACTTCGAGTTCCGTGCCGTCATTGATATAGTTATAAAAAATCTTTACACCATAGATGTTCTCTGCCACAATGTCATAGGCATACGCTCGGGTGCTCACCATACTGAGGAGGGCGAGGATCAGGAGCGGCAAATATAAGGTTTTCAATGTTTTCATTGCTTTTATGGTTTTAGTTGTTGTTGGTTTTTATTTCTGTTTTATCACGTTACAAAGATCGTGCAAGGCGAGTGCAGAACCGAGCTTGCTTGAGTTATGCTGAGCCGCAGCCGAGCTTCGCAATCTTTGATTGCAAAGATACAAATAAATTCTGATTCCTCCAAATTTCGAGGCCTCTAGCTTGTGAAAATTTGTTACAAAATCGTTTATATGAGGGCAAACTTTTCAACAATAAACGTGCACCCCCCTTGCGGTTGACAACCGTTTCCTGAACGAGTTGACACTTTACTGAAATCGTTGACTAAGGTACACAAAAAAACATTCAACCCATGGCAGGGTTAAGGTAAAAACCATTCAACTTTTTCTAGGGGTAGTACTCCAACTCTTAATAAATATTAAATGAGAGTGACAAAGTGACAAAGTGACAATAAGGGAATGCAAGTTTGCATGTGAAATGAAATACTCAAAAGTAACAAATTGAATAATTTATGGCGTAAAAATATAAGGAGTGTAATGATACTAATTTTATTATAATATATAATATATATATATTAGATATTATAATAACCCATGATAGAGGGGTGAGCTTGAACAAAATGAAAAGTGCTTAATGTCACTTTGTCACTTTGTCACTTTTCATTTTTATTGCATGTGTACTACCCTAGAAAAAGTTGAATGGTTTTTACCTTAACCCTACCATGAGTTGAATGCTTTTCGAGTACCTTGGTTCTAAACCCTGGCAGAAGTTGAATGATTATCTTTTCCTGATAGGGTTCTTTCCCCGCTTGCACTCTGAAAGCGTCTCCTTACGTCGCCGAGCGAACAGACGATTTCCTGAAAAAGTTTGCCCTCTCGTTTTG
>JAFYYV010000024.1 GCA_017557405.1 Prevotella sp. | reverse complement strand
ATAAATAAAGTCACAATTGCACATTCATGAAATAAACTGTTCATCTGTTCGTTCGCTTTTCTGTTCGCCATCTGTTCATCTCTTCAGCATGACAATTTGACATCATTTTGTCATAGCTATGGAATGAGTGTGTCAAAGCTATGCAATGACAACGTCAAAGACTACAAATGACAGGCTCAAAGACCATCAATGACACTATGAAAATCCCCGAATCTGAAGGACCCGGGGATATGCTGATTGAGAAATGGTTTACAGGGGATAATCCTCGAAGGCATAGAGCACAGTGCTGAGATAGCGCTCACCTGTATCGGGAAGCAATGCAACCACTTTCTTGCCTTTGTTCTCAGGACGCTTGGCGATTTCAGCGGCTGCGAACAGGGCAGCACCTGCGGAGATTCCTACGAGCAGACCTTCCTGTTGGGCAATCTCGCGACCAGTACGAATGGCGTCGTCGTTCTCTACATCAAACACCTCATCGATGACGTCAGCATCGTAGGTCTTGGGAACGAAGCCGGCTCCAATGCCTTGAATCTTATGAGGACCACTCTTGCCACCATTGAGTACAGGCGACGACTTGGGTTCCACAGCAATCACTTTCACATCGGGATTCTGCGACTTCAGATATTTGCCCACACCCGAGATGGTTCCACCAGTGCCTACTCCACCGACAAAGATGTCGACTTCGCCTTCTGTCTGCTTCCAGATCTCAGGACCTGTGGTGGCGAAATGCTTGGCGGGGTTGGCGGGGTTCTCGAACTGCTGGAGAATGATGCTGCCGGGAGTGGCATCGCGCAATGCCTCAGCTTCACGGATAGCACCTGGCATTCCATCCTTACCAGGAGTGAGGCGCACCTCGGCTCCATAGGCTTTCACAAGGTTGCGACGCTCAACGCTCATGGTGTCGGGCATGGTGAGAATCAGCTTATAACCTTTCACGGCGGAGACGAGTGCCAATCCCACACCAGTATTACCGCTGGTGGGTTCGATGATGGTGGCTCCAGGCTTCAGAAGTCCGCGTTGCTCAGCATCCTCGATCATGGCGAGTGCGATGCGATCTTTCACGCTTCCACCGGGATTGAAAAACTCTACTTTGGCGATGACGGGCGTGTCAATGCCTTTTGCCTTTGAAAACTTGTTAAGTTCCAACAATGGGGTGTTGCCGATAAGTTCGGTCAATTGTTTTGCTATCTTAGTCATAATACTATGAGTTTTTGAGTTTCTTTTTATTGATTGTCTTTTATCTCCTATTTGGTTTTAGATCTTATCGAATGCCTGGGCAAGATCCTCGATGATGTCGTCAATATGCTCGGTACCGATGCTGAGTCGAATGGTAGAGGGCGTGATGTGCTGTTCCTTCAACTCCTCAGGCGACAGTTGCGAGTGGGTTGTGGTATAGGGATGAATCACGAGGCTCTTCACATCGGCCACATTGGCCAGCAGAGAGAATATCTGGAGGGCATCGATGAAACGCCAAGCCTCCTCTTGTCCGCCCTTGATCTCGAAGGTGAAGATGCTGCCGCCGCCATTGGGGAAGTACTTCTGATAGAGCTTGTGGTCGTGATGATGCTCCAATGCAGGATGGTTCACCTTTGCCACCTTCGGATGGTTGGCAAGGAAGTCCACGACTTTCAACGCATTCTCCACATGACGCTCCACACGCAGGCTCAGCGTCTCGACACCCTGCAGCAGGATGAAGGCATTGAACGGTGAGAGTGTAGCACCTGTATCGCGCAGAAGCACGGCACGAATGCGTGTGACATATGCGGCTGCACCAACTGCATCAGCAAAAACTATGCCATGATATGAAGGATCGGGCTTAGCAAGTGTGGGGAACTTGTCTGCATTGGCTTTCCAATCGAATTTTCCACCATCGACGATGACACCTCCAAGGCTTGTTCCATGACCTCCCAGGAACTTCGTGGCAGAGTGGACAACGACGTCAGCACCATGCTCCAACGGACGAATGAGATAAGGTGTTCCGAAGGTATTGTCAACAATGAATGGAATGCCATGTTTGTGAGCGACAGCTGCCACACCCTCGATATCGAGTACATCGCTATTAGGATTGCCAAAAGTCTCGGCATAAACAACTTTCGTATTCGGCTGAATGGCTGCATCGAGAGCCTCGAGGTCGTTCACGTTGATAATAGTGTTCGTGATTCCTTGAGTAGACAAGGTGTGGGTAATGAGGTTGTAGGAACCGCCATAAAGATTGTCGGCTGCCACAATATGGTCGCCTGCCTGAAGGATGTTCTGCAGAGCGTAGGTGATGGCTGCTGCACCACTAGCAACGGCAAGACCTGCCACGCCACCCTCAAGGGCTGCCACACGGTCTTCGAAGACGCCCTGCGTGGAGTTTGTCAGTCGGCCATATATATTTCCTGCATCACGAAGACCGAAGCGGTCGGCAGCGTGCTGGGAGTTGTGGAACACATAACTCGTTGTTTGGTAAATGGGCACCGCACGCGCGTCGGTAGCGGGATCGGCTTGTTCCTGTCCTACATGAAGTTGCAACGTCTCAAAACGATAGTCTTTCTTTGTACTCATAATCTTGTCCTTTCTTTATGTTTTTTGTTTTACGTTTATTCTTTATTGATTTTGACGTTGCAAAGTTACGATATTTGGAATTATCCTCCAAATTTTTATTGATAATAGGAAAATATACCTATTATTTGTAATATTAGTAAATATTATTTCTATTTCAAACTTTCAAATGACTCGCTGGCAGAATATTATTCTTTTCACCCTTGATACTTAACCTTATTATATATAAAAAAAGAGCAACCACATGAATGGCTGCTCTACTATTTTTTCATATGATGCACTCAATCGGCACCCTCTTCAGGGCGAGAGTCAAGTATTTCTTTGGCTTTCTCCGCATCTTCTTCACGTACCAACACGTTGATAGCCATCGCCAAAACGCCGCCATAAAGTTGAGACATTGACTCGTTCTGGAGAAAACAATCAATGCCATGAGCTGCAAGCAGACCTTTCACCATCTCACCCTCAAATGCATCTTTGCAACTAGCTATGTTCACTATCATAATCTTATGGTTTTTGGTTAGTTATTGCAAAGATATATTCTTGTTTTGTAAAACAATCAGATTTGGGTGAGAGAGTTTGTTTTGTTATGAATAATTAAGACAAAATTTGCTTTTCTCCCGAATATTTAGTATCTTTGCATCAGAAACTAAACAAAATCAAAAAGGCATGAGAATGAAAAGCATTTCACCAAGAACAATCATACTGGCTGTTTTCTGTTTGCTGTTGTCGGGCAACATGTTCGCACAGGGCCGCACGGTAACAAACTTGAATTTCGGTTGGAGGTTCCATGCGGGCGACGTATCGGGGGCTGAACAATTTGCGTTCGACGACTCGGATTGGCGAACAGTGGACCTACCACACGATTTCCAGATAGAGCAGCCGTGGGTGAAACCAGGCGCTGACGAGAAGGCCGACAACACCGACGTTGCTGCGAACATCAAGAGCCGCTTGTCAAGTCGTGGATTCAAGGAGATGGGAATTGGCTGGTATCGTCTGCATCTCACTCCTGACAAAGAACTGAACGACCGTCGTCTGCTGCTCGATTTCGGAGGCATCATGTACGTGGGGGATGTTTACTTGAATGGCGAACTCATTGGAGGTACTGATTATGGCTATGTGGGATTCGAGATTGACGTCACAGGGAAATTGAAGGTGGGCGAAGAGAACATTATCGCTGTGAAGGCCGATACCCGAGAACCGAACAATTCGCGGTGGTACACAGGTGGTGGATTGTATCGCGACGTGAAACTCATCGCCACATCGAAAGACCTCTATTTCGAACGTCACCCATTGTATATAACCACTGAACCTGGAATGAATGGTCATTTCGCCTTCATCAAAGCCGGGTTTACGAATCGTGGACGTGACAAAACATCGCATATCGGAGTTCGCATTCTCTCGCCCGACGGGAAGGAGGTCTATTGCGACACGATGAAGCATCAGCGTATCACTCCCTCGCGCACCATAGAAGCATGGTTGCCACAAATTGAGATTCGCACCCCTCAACTATGGACTCTCGAAGACCCAAGCCTTTATACAGCCGAGGTGACATTGATGAGGGAGGATGGTTCGACGGCTGACAAGACATCAGCACAATTCGGAATCCGCACCATCGAGATTGGTCCCGACTTCGGATTGAAACTCAACGGTAAGAAAGTGCTGTTGAAAGGATTTGCCAACCACCACTCACTCGGAGCATTGGGTGCAGCCGCCTACCCTCGCGCCATTGAGAAACGTATCATGCTGATGAAGGAGTTTGGCGTAAACCATATTCGCACTTCGCACAATCCATATAGCCGCGAGTTCATCGAATTATGCGACAAACATGGAATCTTGGTGGTGGACGAACTCTACGATAAATGGACGAGACAACATACTGGTGGAACCGCCGACTTCGAGAGCCATTGGCAAAAGGAGGTGCCTGAGTGGGTGAAGCGCGACCGTAATTCGCCATCGGTGGTCATGTGGAGCCTCGGCAACGAACTGCAACAAGATCCCAACATGCCTTACAACGATTTCGGTGTGACGATGTATAAACTGATGAAAACGTTGCTACAAAGATACGACACAACAAGACCTGTAACGGTGGCTATGCACCCTCGCTACCGAAATTGGGAAACGGATTCACTACCGTGCGACCTCGCAATGGAAACTGATGTGCAGGCCTACAACTATCGTTACATGTACTTCCCCGGCGATGGAAAGCTTTTCCCTTGGATGACCTTCTATCAGAGTGAAGCTAGCGTGTCAGCTATGGGGCCAAATTTCTTCGAGATGGACAACGACAAGGTGATAGGACTCGCCTATTGGGGTGCTATCGACTATCTCGGCGAGAGCAATGGTTGGCCAGCAAAAGGATGGGCACAAGGTGTGTTCGACTTATCATTGCAACCCAAACCGATGGCTTACTTGATGAAGTCGATGTTCTCGGATGAACCGACCATTCACATTGGAGTTATTGACGACGAGAATTCGAACGTTGTATGGAACGATGTACAGGTGGGCACTGCCCGCATGAGTGAGAGTTGGAATCGCAAGGCGGGTACGAACGTGGCGTTGAACGTCTATACCAATTGCGAACGTGTCGACCTGCTGGTGAATGGCAAGAAGGTGGCAACGAAAGAGAACTGCAACGACCCGAAATCGCGCAATAAACTACGCTTTGATCACATCGCCTACGAGAAAGGTTCTTTGGAGGCTGTCGGCTATATATCTAACAAGGTGGTAGCACGTCACAAGATTGAGACATCGGGGGAAGCGAAACGACTGAAGTTGGTGGCTGACAACCAAACATGGAATGCAGACGGAATGGATTTGATGCACGTCAGAGTGACGGCTGTTGACGACAAAGGCAGACGTTGTTGGAATGCCAATCAACTATTGTCTTTCGAAGTAGAAGGCGACGCGAAGATTGTAGCGGTTGACAATGGAAACATTGCTAGCGACGAACTACACACGGCTAACCAACGACACTTGTTCAATGGCTCGGCTTTGGTGATTCTACGCGCAGGAAGACAAGCGGGAAAAGTAACTTTAAAGGTCAAATCCGATGACTTCAAGACGATTACTCTCTCACTCATCGAGAAATGAGAATGAAGAAAAAATGATTTCGTGAAAAAATAATGCTCTCGTATGTTTGCAAATTCAAAATAAAAACCCTATCTTTGCGAAAACAATACATCTATTAGTAATAACTTAAAACTAAACAACATGAAGAAAAAATTCATTTGCGCCGTTTGTGGCTACATTTTTGAGGGAACTGAGGCACCCGAAAGATGCCCAATTTGTAAAGCTCCTGCATCGAAATTCTCTGAACTGAAAGAAGACGCTGACATGACTTACGCTACTGTTCATAAGATTGGCGACGGCAAACCCGAAGGAGTGAGCGAAGAGATGATCAACGACCTGCGCAATCACTTCAATGGTGAATGCAGTGAGGTTGGAATGTATCTCGCTATGGCTCGTCAAGCTGACCGTGAGGGTTATCCCGAGATTGCCGAGGCTTTCAAGCGTTACGCCTTTGAGGAGGCCGATCATGCTTCACGTTTCGCTGAACTGTTAGGCGAGTGCGTGTGGGACACTAAGACGAATCTTGAAAAGCGTGCTGCCGCTGAAGCAGGTGCTTGCGAGGACAAGTTCCGCATTGCCAAGAACGCCAAAGCTGCAGGATTCGACGCCATTCATGACACCGTTCACGAAATGGCAAAGGACGAAGCTCGTCACGGTGCTGGCTTCGCAGGATTGCTGAAGAGATATTTCGGCAAATGATCTCCGAGTGGCACACATGACACAAGAAAGGGATGCTCCGAATATGGAGCATCCCTTATCTTTTATGGAATAAACATGTTATTTCGCGATTCTCACATCAGAGAATTTAACCAACTTGATGAGCTTACCTTTTGTGATCTGAGGAGATGGCCATTCGCCATCGAGCACCAAGATTGTGGCTCCCATAGGCGCTTCATCAACCGCCTCTTGCAAAGAAAGATAATTGCCCTTACCTTGTTTGGAAACCACATAATCATAATGACGAATGTGCTTCACCAAGACAGGAATCTCCTCTCCAATAGCATCAGCAAGAAGACCTGCAACAATGCGTGCACCATATACATTGTAATGAGTATTGTCTTGACGACCGTTAGGGATTGAGGGTACTTCATCTGGTTTGAACCACATGTGGAGTTTCCGAGAACCGTCAACACCCATACTCTGTTCCAAATCGTGGGTGATTTTGTTGGCATCAACAAATGGTACATTCATCTCGCGAGCCACCTTGCGCGGAGAGAGCAGATAAGCACCATGCGTATCGATGAGTGTGTCGCTGTTTACAATTTCATCTGCATATTGTGTATTTCGCAACGACTCATCTTCAATCGTGATGTCTGTCTGTTGATAGAAATTGCGACGAACAACGGCATTGAACAATACAGGGATTCCACCCTTCAAACGCGTCTCCCTAACAAACTTGCGCAGATTGTCGTCAAATGTTGAACCTGGCTCAGTGTGGCGTCTAGGATCGGCCTTTTCATCATTGTGACCAAATTGAATGAAAACATAGTCGCCTGGTTTTATCTTATCGAACACTTTCTGCCATCTACCTTCATCAATGAAACTTTTCGATGACCGCCCATTCACGGCATGATTGTCAACCCAAATGCTTTCATCGAAGAAACCTTGTAGAACCATCCCCCACCCTCGTTCGGGATTCGTGTCGAAACTGCTTTTGTTAGCAGCAGTAGAATCACCGATGATGAAGATGGTGGTGTGTTTCTTTGATGCACTCAAGACAACAACCAACACAAGAATGAACGAGAACAGCGCGACTCTTTTCATCCCTTATGACAACAGTTCGATTAACTGCTCAACGGTAACCATTTGCTGGTCGCCAGTAGTCATATTCTTGAGTGTGAACTTACCTTCGTTGATTTCGTTCTCACCCGCCATTGTTACGAAAGGAATCTGCTTGGTGTTCGCATAGCTCATCTGCTTCTTCATTTTTGCACTTTCGGGATACATCTCGGTTCGAATGCCAGCATCGCGCAATTTCTTGACAACAGGTAGGCAATAAGCTGTTTCCTTGTCGCCGAAATTGATGAACAATACGCGAGTGGCAATCATGGCATCTTGAGGATAAGCATCGAGTTCGTTCAAAACATCGAAGATGCGATCAACGCCAAACGAAATCCCAACTCCACTGACACCTGGCATTCCGAAGATACCCGTAAGATTGTCGTAGCGACCTCCACCAGTGATACTTCCCATCTGAACATCCAAAGCCTTCACTTCGAAAATTGCTCCGGTATAATAATTCAAGCCACGAGCCAAAGTCAAATCGACCTGCACCTCATTCTTCAATCCCAACGTATTCAACGTATCGAGGACGAAACGAGTTTCTTCAACACCCTTCGTGCCAATCTCCGATGAATTCAGGAATTGAGCAATCACATCAAGTTTCTCAGCATTTGTTCCCGACAAGGAAATGATTGGTTGCAACTTCTCAACAGCCTCATCGCTTACTCCCTTTTCCCTCAGTTCGGCATTCACATTCTCCAAACCAATCTTATCGAGTTTGTCAATGGCCACGGTGATGTCAACGATTTTGTCGGCTTCACCAATCACTTCGGCAATACCAGAGAGAATCTTTCGGTTGTTAATCTTGATTTGCACACGAATGCCAAAACGTGTAAAAACGGTATCAACGACCTGCATCAACTCCACCTCATTGAGCAACGAATCGCTACCCACCACATCGCCATCAAACTGATAGAACTCACGATAACGACCTTTCTGCGGACGATCTGCTCTCCACACGGGTTGGAACTGATAACGCTTGAATGGGAGTTGCAATTCATCACGGTGCATCACCACATAACGAGCAAAAGGAACCGTCAAATCGTAGCGAAGTCCTTTTTCGCAAATGCGCGAAGCCAAATGGAGCACATTGCGTTCAGCCAATTCCTCATCAGATACCTTGTTCAGGTAATCGCCCGAGTTCAAGACTTTGAACAACAGTTTATCACCCTCCTCTCCGTACTTACCCATCAACGTCTGGAGATTCTCCATCGCGGGCGTCTCAATCTGTTGGAAGCCGTAAAGGGAATACACCTCCTTGATGGTGTTGAAAATGTAATTGCGTTTCGCCATCTCCACAGGAGAGAAGTCGCGCGTTCCTTTGGGTATGCTTGGTTTGTTTGCCATTATGCTTATTTTCTGATGATGGTTTGAGCCCTGTCAGGACCTATTGAGATAATCTTGATGGGAGTTTCGAGTTGAGTCTCCAAGAACTTTATATAATCAACAAATGCTTTCGGGAACTGCTCTTCACTAGTGAACTTAGTCATATCGGTCTTCCATCCGGGCATCTCCACATAAACGGGTTCGATTCCTTCTTCGATGTTATATGGGAAATAGTTGATTTCCTTGCCGTTCTGCTTGTAAGCCACACACGCCTTGATAGTGTCAAAACCGTCGAGCACATCACTCTTCATCATGATAAGTTGAGTAACTCCATTCACCATGATAGAATAACGAAGAGCCACCAAGTCAATCCAACCACAACGACGCTCACGACCTGTAACAGCACCGTATTCGTGGCCGAGATCGCGAATAAGTCTGCCCGTCTCATCGAAAAGTTCTGTTGGGAAAGGACCTGCACCCACACGAGTGCAATAAGCCTTCATGATACCATAAACATTTCCAATTTTATTAGGGCCGACACCAAGCCCCGTGCAAGCACCAGCGCAAATGGTGTTGGAAGAAGTAACAAAAGGATAACTACCGAAATCCACATCGAGCATAGTACCTTGTGCGCCTTCGCAAAGAATACTCTTGCCTTCACGAAGAAGGTTGTTCACTTCGTGCTCGCTATCTACAATCGGGAATTGCTTCATGTATTCAATACCTTCCATCCACACCTTCTCCACTTCGGTGATGTCGTAATCGGTGTAGTTTAACGAACGGAGCATCTCCTCGTGGCGAGCCTTGTGAGCAGCGTATTTCTCCTCGAAGTTCTCGAGAATGTCGCCCACACGCAAACCATTGCGGCTGACTTTATCGGTATAGGTAGGACCAATGCCCTTTCCTGTAGTACCCACTTTGTTCTTGCCTTTTGCGGCTTCGAGTGCAGCGTCAAGAATGCGATGAGTAGGCATGATGAGGTGAGCCTTCTTCGAAATGTGCAAGCGAGATTTCAATTCATGTCCGCTCTTCTCCAAGTCTTTGGCTTCAGCCATAAACAAGTCGGGAGCCAACACCACACCATTACCAATGATGTTGATTTTGCCACCTTGGAAAATACCAGAAGGAATGCTACGCAACACATACTTCTCTCCTTCGAACTCCAAAGTGTGACCAGCATTAGGACCGCCTTGGAAACGAGCCACAACATCATACTCGGGCGTCAACACGTCAACGACCTTTCCCTTACCTTCATCGCCCCACTGAAGTCCCAGCAAGACGTCTGCTTTTCCTTTATTCATTTTCTTTTATTTTGTTTTTTAATCTTTGCTCTCTCTTGTTGGCTTTTACGACGAGTCAACTTTGCCTGACACGAACTACAAATGCCGTAGATGTAGAGTGCGAATCCATCTTTACGGAAACGTCTCAATTTGGTATTATTGATTACTCGCACAATCTCTGTGGATTTCACCTCAGACACCTTCCCACACACGGTGCAAATCTGGTGGCTATGATTGGCGCTAGCATAACAGGCTTCGTATTTTGTGCCGTCCTGAAGTCGATGACGAACAACGAGTCTTAACTCCAAGAACAATCGCATTGCATTATACAACGTTGCACGACTCACCCTGAAATTGTTCTTCTCCAAATGAGCGCCAAGCTCTTCAAGCGTGAAATGGCCTGGCAAACTATAAACAGCCTCCAAAATCGCGTAGCGCTCAGGGGTCTTGCGATGATGATTCACCTCAAGATATTCATCGAGCACTTTCTTGACAGATTCGTTCAATTTGCCATCCATAAATTATCATGTGACAGAAAAACGCGCAAATTTACAACTTTTTTGTCACATAAAAGAATCCCTAACTTAAAAAAAATCTAAATTAGTGCCAACACTACTTAAAGCCTTCTGTGCAATGAGTTCGTAATTATCTCCTAAATCGGCGAATCTACGCATGCAATTCATGGCCGCGTGGCGTACTCCAGCATGCTCCGAACTCAATGCCGTCAACGCTTGATCCATCAACTCGTTGATGCCGCGTTCATCGGGTTCCAACCCTTGCATGAACAAGCGAGAGAGAATCTGGAAACCACAAATCTCATAAAGGGGTTTGTCTATTGCCAACCATTTGAAAGCCAACACAGACGCCTCGTCCAAATGCTGATAGAGATGGAAAGCTGCAATCTCGGCAATTTCCTGAGTGGGTGTCTGCTCCATCCAAATCTCGGCAATCTCAGGCAACATTTTCTCTGGCGGCATTATCATGGTGGCAAGAATCTTGCACTCACGGATGTTCTCTTTCCACAAGGCAATAGCCAAATCGTAATCTTTGCCATATTCGGCCGCCATGTTTCTTAATTCCACAAGTCCAATGCCCCAATTGACCTGATAATCAGCGCCTTTCTGGCGCATGGATTGTGAAGCAACGCCATTCATCATCAAACGAAACGAGCGTTTGATTTCCTTTACTTTATTGAGTGTTTCTTCTGTCATAAGCAACAATATATGTTCATTTCATCCTCCTTAAACTCCTTCTTTCAACATTCGTTTCTCAAAGATGCCCTTTGACCTTGTCATTTGTGGCTTTTGACCGCCTCATTGCATAGCTTTGACCTTGTCATTTGTGGTCTTTGACAACGTCATTGATGGTCTTTCACAAATTCCCCTTTTTCAAGACAGAAAACCGTATTCACGACTATAGCGAAGCATCTGTTCAGCGTAGGTTTCTGAGTAATCCACCTCCACCTCCACAACGTTGCCTTCCGAGTCGAAAACAGGCTTCAACCAAGGATTCAAGAATCCCTTATATGGAGCGAGATTAAGCTTTTCAAAACGAGCCAACACCTCTCCATGGAGTTCTTTGTCCACTTTCACCGCATATCGCTCAACCAACGCACGAGCCGCCTCGAAATCACCCTCACTCTTGATGCGTTGCACTTCTGCCAAAAGTTGGGCAAACAAACCACGCAAAGTCGGATAGTCGTGAATCAAAAGGAAGGTCTTCCCATTGCGGCGAATCAGCGAGACAATTCCTTTCGAATGCTCATAAACCCAATGTGCAATCAACGCCCTATTACGCATGTGAGCCTCCTCGATTTGGTTGCCAGGTTGAATCCTTGTGAGTTGGGTCATCAAACCATTCAACATGTAGGTGTAATATTGAGCTTGATATGCTTTTTTATCGGGAAGAGGACCGAGTTCGACGAGTTTTTCATCAGCAATGTAATAAAGCCCGAACAAGTCGGCACGTGCCTCTTCGATGGTGTTTCCATAAGCCTTCAAGGCGTCAGGATCAACACCAGGAAGCAACTGCCCGCTTCCGTGCCCGAGACACTCGTGTAGATCAGTATGTAAGTCATCGCAAATATCGCCGTATTTCTCAATCATCCGACGCGTTGCATCATCGATGACGAACTCCTCCTTGAATCCGTTTCCATGAGCCGCCTTGTTGTAAGCATCGGTTATATTGGCGATTGTGATGCTCTTCGAACCATATTGAGCACGAATCCAATCGGCATTGGGAAGATTGATTCCAATGGCCGTTGAAGGATATTCATCACCGCCCAACATAGCGGCACAAATTACATGAGCGGTAACTCCTTTGACTTTTTTCTTCTTGAATCGCGAGTCAACAGGTGAATGATCCTCAAACCATTGGGCGTTGTTGCTGATAGCTTGTGTTCGCTTGGTGGCCTCCAAATCCTTGTACTCAACAAGTCCTTCCCACGAGCCTTTCAAGCCCAATGGATCTCCATAAACCTCAATGAATCCATTAATGAAATCGATTTGCCCATCGAGCTCTTTCAACCATTCTATTGAATATTCATCGAAAATGCGCAAGTCTCCTGTCTCATAATATTTTATGAGCAGTTCAATGACTCGTTTCTGTTGGTCATTTTCGGCAAAATCCAAAGCCTTTTCAAGCCAATAGACGATTCGCTCAATAGCCTTGCCATACATTCCGTTTTTCTTCCAAACCTTCTCTGAAACCGCCCCGTTTTCCTTGACCAACTTCGAATTCAATCCATACGAAGGAGGATTATCATCACCACCCTCCTCCTTCAAACGAGCGTAGAAGTCTTCCACTTCCTGTTGAGAAACGTTTTCATAGAAATTGCAGGCAGAGGTCTCCACCAAATCCACCCCATCTTCCTTATTCACTCGTTTGGGCAATACTTCAGGATTGAATATCACGGGGAACAACTCCTGACAGAAATCCTCAACACTCTGTCCTTCAGCTTTAGGAAGCAGATCGGGATTGATATCGGCAATGGCTGTACGTAGGAATTGTTCGTCAAAGGCTGGCAAAATCTTCTCGCAACCATAATGATGGTAAATGCCATTCGAGAACCAAATGCGTTTCAGATAAACCTCGAACGCCTGATAGTTTTCAGAATGGCGAGCACCCTTAAAATGCAGATACACAAGCTCCATCAGCTTGCGTATCTGTAGGTTGTATTTCCCGAACTGATCTGTCGTTATATCTCTACCACTCAACGTGGCTTCAGCGAGATAATAGATCAACGTCTTTTGTTTGATGGTCAGGTCTTCAAATCCATTCAAGCGATAACGCAACATTTGCAAATCTGCAAAGCGCTCACCCGAATAGACAAAATCCTCTTTTTTCATTCCGTTGTTGATTTTCCTTTGTTTTTGTTCTTTCCTCCAGCCTTTCTGCCCCTTTTCTTGGGCTTCTCGGCCAATGCTGGATGTTGAGCCAGGTTAGTGACTTTGTAATCGCGCGGCGTTACGCCATTCAATTTGAAGAAAGACGCATAGAACGACTGACGGTTGGAGAATCCCACCATATCGGAAATTTCCTCCATATTCAGATGCTGATAGCGCCTGTCGGTCAAAATGGCCATCGCCTCCTCAATGCGATACTTGTTCACAAATGATGTGTAGTTCATGTGGAAACGAACATTGACTACAGCCGAGATATAGCGCGTGTTCGTCCCAAGGTCCTCTGCAAGTTTTTTGGCGGAATAATTCTTGTCCTTGAATTTCTTCTGGATAAGAATGATGTCAAGAATTTTTTCCTTCAATTCATCCATCAGTTTAGGGCTAACAAGAGTGCGGTAAGCGGCCTCCTTTTCCTTCTTTTCAGTAAGATTATACTTTGCCATAGCCGTTAATTTATAAATAGTTCATAATCTTCATGTTGCAAATTTAATAAATATTTTTCATATTGTCAAGAGAACGCTTTCGTTTTTTAATATAATTTTTGCACTTTTTAAACATTTAGCACCTTTCAACGACAAAAAGCAGATAAAAAAATGAAATTCCAACGAGATTACACAAAAAAACGTATGTATTTATCGCAAAAATTGCTACGTTTTTCATATCTTTGCATCGCGAATTAAAAAACAAACACAAATTACAAAATAAATCAATTTATGGAAAGAACTTGGAGATGGTTTGGCAAGAACGACAAAATCACGCTTGCCATGCTAAAACAAATCGGCGTTGAGGGTATTGTAACCGCTTTGCACGACGTGCCTCTTGGTGAGGTGTGGACACGCGAGAAGATTCGCGACCTTCGCGAATACATCGAAAGCTACGACATGAGATGGAGTGTTGTAGAGTCGCTTCCTGTGGTGGAAACCATCAAATATGGAGGTCCTGACCGCGACCATCAAATCGAGGTTTACAAAGAGTCACTTCGCAACTTGTCGGCTGAGGGCATTCATTGCATTTGCTATAATTTCATGCCTGTGCTCGATTGGGCGCGCACCGACTTGCTTCACGATAATCCCAACGGAGCATCCAACCTGTATTTCAACTATGCAGAGTTCGCATACTTCGACATTTACATCCTCAAACGCGAAGGTGCACGTGAGGAATGGGCGAAGTTCAAATTCCCCGAAGGTGTGGGCGAAGGACGCAACGTGTTGGCTGAAGCCGATGAACTGGCAAAGACGATGACGCCCGAGAAAGATCATGCATTAGTTGAAAACATTGTCATCAAGACACAAGGCTTCGTGAGTGGTAATTTCAAAGAAGATGACGAGGCTCCAATCCAAAAATTCCGCGAGTTCCTTCAATTGTATAAAGGCATTGATAAGAAGCAGTTACGCGAAAATATGAAATATTTCCTTGAAGCTATCATGCCTACTTGTGAGGAATGTGGAATGAACATGTGTGTACACCCAGATGATCCTCCTATCGAGATTCTCGGTTTGCCTCGCATCGTTCGCACCGAAGAGGATATTCAATGGTTCCTCGATGCCGTACCAAACAAACATAATGGTTTGACATTCTGTGCTGGTTCACTCTCGGCAGGAGCTTATAACAATGTGGTAGAGATGGCAAAGAAGTTTGCTTCGCGCACTCATTTCGTTCATCTTCGCTCATGCCACATCTTCCCCAACGGCGACTTCACAGAAGCCTCCCACCTGGGTGGACGAGCCGACATCATCGAACTTGCACGCATTTTCGAGAAAGAAAACCCACTACTCCCCATGCGTGTCGATCATGGAATGACGATGTTGGGCGATGAGACAAAGGGATACAATGCTGGATATTCATTCCTTGGGCGCATGTTCGCACTCGGACAGGTTCAAGGCATTCTTGCCACAGTCGATCGTGAATTGGATATTCCCTATAAACAACCAGGTTTCTTCGATTAACAAGCATCATTATATCACTCCTCACACGAGCCTTTTAGGAATATATTTCGTATGAAAAAAACGATTTTCAGTTTGGTGACCCTCTTGTTTGCATCGACCACTTTCGCACAAACAGGAAAAGAATGGGATGACCCCAAGACGACAAGCGTGAACAGAGAGACGGCGCACACCGTAGCGTTGCCAATGGCCAATGCAACAGATGTAACGAAAAACGACCCGAAGTTGTCTCCCTTCTACCAGTCGCTCGACGGTACATGGAAATTCCAATGGGTGAATACCCCGACAAAAGCCACTAGTACTATGTGCGCCAAGGAATACAACGACGCCTCATGGACAGACATCGATGTTCCTTCCAGCTGGCAGGTGTGGGGATTGCAACACGGAAAATCATGGGACAAACCACTCTATTGCAATGTGGCTTATCCTTTTTCGTACAACGAATCGACTTATAGCGTGATGGCCAGTCGTCCAGATTGGTTCACCTATAACAACAACATGCCCAACCCTGTTGGAACCTATCGGCGGCATTTCAACATGACTGCCGAGTGGCTCAATGGTCATGATGTCTATGCGCGATTCAATGGTGTGGGGCACGGATTCTATCTTTGGGTGAATGGTGAACGTGTAGGATATAGTGAAGATTCGTATGTTCCTGCTGAGTTCAATATCACCCCATATCTGGTAGAAGGTGACAACACGATTGCCCTTCAAGTGTATCGCTTCACGAGCGGTTCATTCCTGGAGTGCCAAGACTATTGGCGATTGACCGGTATTCAACGCCATTGCTTTCTTTGGGCGGCTCCAAAGACACAGATTCGTGATTATTTCTTCACCACCGACCTCGACAACAATTATAAAAACGCAAAGGCTAACGTGAAGGTGACCATTTCTGGTGTGGAGAACATGAACGATGGCATTGTCGAAGCAAAAATATTGGACAATGGAAACGTTATTGCCCAAGTTTCGAAAGAGGTTGGTACAGGAAACTTAAGCATGGATATGGATGTGACGGCTCCGCGCCTTTGGAGTGCAGAAGAGCCAAATCTCTATGACCTTGTGCTAACGTTGAAAGACAGCAATGGTAAAGTTGTGGATATACGCGGAGGCAAGGTGGGATTCCGCGAAGTAGGCATTCGAAGCGATGGTGCGCTCATCATCAATGGCAAACGTATGGTGTTTCATGGTGTGAACCGCCACGATTTCTCACCCATCAATGGCCGAGCCATCACCGATGAGGAAATCGAAGAAGACATCAAGACGATGAAGCGGTTAAACATCAATGCGGTACGCACATCCCACTACCCCAACGATCCTATTTTCTATGATCTCTGCGACAAATATGGTCTTTACGTGTTGGCTGAAGCAGATGTGGAATGTCACGCCAACATGAGGTTGTCTTCGGTTCAATTGTTCCGCCAGGCAATGGTGGAGCGCTCGGAGAATCATGTTCGTTGGATGCGTAACCATCCCTGTATCTTCATCTGGTCGTTCGGCAACGAGTCGGGCAATGGTGAGAATTTCAGATATGTGGCAAATGCCATCAAGGCGCTTGATAAGACACGTCTGACCCACTACGAAGGCAATAGCGACTATGCTGACGTCAGTTCAACGATGTACGGCAGTTATGGAACCATTGAGGGAATCGGCTCTTCAAGAATGGGAAAGACTGGGCAGAAACCACATATCCAATGTGAGAACAGCCACTCGATGGGCAACTCAATGGGTAATGTGCGCGATATGTTCGACCTATACGAGAAATATCCTTGTTTGACAGGTGAATTCATTTGGGATTTCAAAGACCAAGGATTGCTTACCAAGAGCAGCACAGGCGTTGAATATTGGGCGTACGGAGGCGACTTTGGTGATGTTCCTAACGACGGCAACTTCTGTATCAACGGATTGGTACGCCCCGATTGGAGTTTTACCTCTAAATCCTACAACACAAAGAAAGTTTATCAACCGTTGGAATTCAAGATCATCAACACCAACCAAGGAGCTTTCCGCCTCAAGAACAAGATGGCATTCCTGCCCAGCTCGCATTATGACGTTCATTACGCCATCGTTGATGAAGAGGGCAACACGCTCAATAGCGGGGCGATTGACAAGGAGGTGGCAGCTGGAGACAGCACAACCATCTCGCTCGACCTTTCGGCTCTCTCGTCACTCGATGCTTCCAAAGAAGCTTTCATCCAGTTCAAGGCCACGCAAAAATCGGCTACTCTATGGGCAGACGCCGGCTATGTGGTGGCTGAAGAGAAGTTGCGTGTGAAGACCGCTGCCAAACCCATGTATGATTTGAGCAGGCTTTCAACTTGCGAGGACTTGACAGTTGACGATAACAACACCACGGTGACCATCTCTAACCGCAATTTCAAAGCCGTGTTCAGCAAGAGCCAAGGTACTCTGACCAGCTACACCCATCACGGAACGGCACTCGTAAGCAAGCCCTTGCTGCTCAACGTGTTCCGACTTCCAACAGATAACGATGGCAACCGAAGCAGTAGTTGGGACAACATGGGACTTCGTAAACTTTCTGTGAAAGGAACAGGGGCAGAAGTGCAAACGGCAGATGACAAGAAGACTGTCAACGTGGAGCTCAACAGCACATATACCGGGCAGAATGGCACTTCCTTCTCTGTCATGCTCGATTTCATCGTGTGTGCAGATGGCACACTGATGGTGAACTCAGTCATCACTCCCGCCTCTACCGGAGCCATCATTCCCAAGATGGGATTCCGTTTGGAAATGCCTGCTGTCATGGAACAACTCTCGTGGTTTGGACGTGGACCTTGGGATAGTTACCGCGACCGCAAGGAGGCTTGTCTGCCCGCCATCTACAAGAGTACTGTGACTGACCAGCGCGAAGATTACATTCTTCCCCAGGAGCATGGTACGAAGCAAGAGGTGAGATGGATGTCACTCACCAACGAAGAGGGGCATGGTTTGCTCTTCGTGGCTCCCGACCAGATGGCTGCCTCAGCCGTTCATTTCCGCCCAGAGGACAACTACACCGACCGCAACAACCGCTCGAAGCACACCTACCAATTCAAGACCTGCACCACAACGGTGGTTTCACTCGATGCCGCCACCCGAGGCCTTGGCAATGCCAGCTGCGGTCCTGAGGTTTTGGAGAAATATGAGTTGCACGCTGCCAACACGACTTTCCGTTTCTTCATCATCCCACTCACATCTGACATCAAGGCTGCCAAAACGGCTCGTGTAGAGATGCCCGTCTGTCAACCCGTTAGTTGCGAACGATTGAGTAGCGGACGCATCAAGATGACCACCCCGACGAAAAATGCAACCATTTATTATAGCATCGATGGCGGCGAGTATCAGAAATACACCACGACCATCAGCCACAACGAAGCCTGCACCATCAGCGTTTACAGCACTTCCGAGGGATTGCTGCCAAGCCCCGTGATGACCTATAACTTCGATATGTTCATCAACAAGTCGATATGGAAACTGGTGAGTGCCGACAGCCAACATGATGGCAACGAAGCCAGATTGGCGTTCGATGGCAACAACAACACATTCTGGCACACCGAATGGGTAGGAACCGAACCACGATGCCCACATACGCTTATTGTCGATATGACCAAGATATATAATGTAACCGCCTTCACCTATCTTTCGCGTCAAGACGGCAACCAAAACGGTATGGTGAAAGCTTACGAGGTATATCTGAGCCTCGATGGCAAGACATGGGGTTCTGCGGTGGTTTCAGGTGAGTTCAAGAACACCACATCGTTGCAAGTGGCCACATTGAAGACGCCCACGGTGGGCCGCTACCTGAAGTTCGTGGCAAAATCTGAAATCAACAACAACGCGTGGACATCGGCGGCTGAGATTGGCATTCAAGCCTCGGCTGACGTTACCGCCATCCAAACAATCATGAGCGACCACAACGAACTGACCTCTGCCGTCTACGACATTCAAGGACGAAAGATGACGAGCAACGCGACCACATGGCCCAAAGGCATCTATATCTCAAACGGGCACAAAGTGCTGAAATAGACATCCCACAACGTACGTAAGAACGAATCAATAAACATTTCAAACATGAAACTGAATGACATACTGAGCGGCCAGTTTAATGCCGCAGAATGGGAGGAAAAGGGTTACCAACTCCCCAAGTTCGACCTCAAGGCCGTACGCGAAAAGACTGCCAAGGAACCCACTTGGGTGCACTTTGGCGGAGGCAACATCTTCCGCGCTTTCCCTGCAGCCATCCTCAATGATGCGCTCAATACGGGCAAATACGACCGGGGTGTGATTGTTGCCGAGACCTTCGATTTCGAGGTCATTGACAAAGCTTATGCACCTTACAACAACCTCTCGCTGCTCGTCAGCCTGCAATCTACGGGAACCATTGAGAAGAAGGTCATTGCCAGCGTCACCGAGGCGTTGAAGGCCGACCCGCAGTTCGAAGATTGGAACCGATTGGTAGAGATTTTCCGCAACCCATCGTTGCAAATGATTTCGTTCACCATCACCGAAAAGGGGTACACCTACAACGAAGCCGACCTCGCTCGTGGCATGAAACCCGTCTTTGCCATGGGAAAAGTGTGTGCATTGCTCTTCGAGCGCTTCCAAGCTGGACAACTGCCACTCACCGTGCAGTCAATGGACAACTGTTCGCATAATGGTGACAAGGTTCGTGCTGGTGTCTTCGCTTACGCCGAGCGCTGGGTGAACGATGGTCTTGTACCTGCCCAATTCCTCGACTACCTGAACGACCAGACGAAAATAACCTTCCCTTGGTCGATGATTGACAAAATCACGCCACGTCCGCATGAGAAAGTGAAAGAGCTGTTGGCTGCTGATGGATTCGAAGACAACAACTATATCGAAACCGAGAAGCACACCTTCACCGCTCCGTTCGTCAACGCCGAGGAAGTGCAATATCTGGTCATCGAGGACAACTACACCAACGGTCGTCCCCCGCTCAATCTCGGAGGTGCACTCTACACCACCCGCGAGACCGTTGACAAGGTGGAGACCATGAAGGTGACCACCTGCCTCAATCCCCTGCACACCGCTATGAGCATCTATGGTTGCATGCTCGGCTACACACTTATCTCTGCCGAGATGGCCGACCCTGATTTGCGCCCCTTCATCCAGAAAATCGGATACATGGAAGCCATGCCTGTCGTAACCGATCCAGGGGTACTAAACCCATATGAGTTCATTGGCGCAGTCATCAACCGCCGTCTGCCCAACCCGTTCATGCCCGATGCTCCGCAACGCATTGCGATGGATACCAGTCAGAAACTGCCCATCCGATTCGGCGAGACCATCAAGAAATATATCGCCCGAGGACTCGACATGTCGAACTTGGTGCTTATCCCCCTCACGCTGGCCGGCTATGCCCGCTACCTGAAAGGCATCAAGGACGATGGCACTCCCTTCGAGCCTTCGCCCGATCCCATGCTCCAAGAACTCCAAGCCATTGTCGCTCCGCTCGAGATTGGCAAACCAGAGCAGGATTTCTCATGTCTGCACCAACTCTACAGCCGTAAGGATGTGTTTGGTGTCGACCTCTACGAAGCCGGTCTTGGCGAGCAAATCGAGCAAATGGTGAAGGAACTCTATGCTGGCAACGGTGCCGTGCGCAAGACGTTGCACAAATATGTGATGGCAAGATAAAGCCATCGAGACACTTCGTGTTCTTTCGATTTCATTCGTCATTGTGGCCCTTTGAGTCTGTCAAAGCACCCTTTTGACCGTGTCATTCCATATCTTTGACAACGCCATTGGGCCACAATGGCGTTTTCTTTTTCATCGCCTTTCCCTTTAAACCCTTTATTCATGGGGAGGCTCAAAATCTCTGTGACAATTGGGACAATTAGACAGTCATTTTTTACACGGTCGGAAATCATTGAACATTGAACATTGAGCATTGAACATGATTGATGCTTTTTCAACTAGCAGTTTTCTCCGCAGATAATAGATATATAAATCTACAAATCAACAAATATATCTATCTAAATGTGTATATATTATATAATATATATGTTAATATATATATAATTATTATTAATTATTATTAAATAATTATTATAACTTATTGATACTCAATTCCCTGTGCGAATAACTCGAAAGAGGGGCGTGGAAAAAAGGCGTGTCTAATTGTCCTAATTGTCACAACTGTCCTACACCCCCCAATTTTCACTTCTCTCGTAGAGGTCAAAATGTTGAGTCAAAATGCAAGATATGGGAAGATTTTCATAAAATCTTTAATCTTTCATGTATTGTGCGCACATTTCTGCGCATCGTTCTCCATCGACTCCCGCCGAGACAATTCCTCCAGCATATCCCGCGCCCTCGCCACATGGGAAAAGCCCTTCAACCTCCACATGCTGCAATGTCTCCATGTTGCGCAAAATGCGGACAGGCGATGAAGTGCGGGTCTCTACGGCAATCAATACAGCCTCGTTGGTCAGGAATCCGTGACTCATCTTTCCGAACTTCTTGAAACCTTCTTGTAAACGCTTGCCAACGAAAGGTGGAAGCCAGAAATGGAGAGGACTACTAATGAGACCTGGCGAATATGAGCTTTTGGGCAAGTCGAACGATAGACGGTTGTTGACAAAATCAGCCATTCGCTGAGCAGGAGCTGTCTGACGCATGTTACCCTGCTGCCACGTGCTGCGCTCCAATTGCTCTTGGAATTCCATCATCTTCAACGCGCCTTCACCCTCAACATCTTCCGGTCGCATTTCTACCACCATACCTGAGTTCGACCATGCTGTACCGCGATTGCTGGGGCTCATGCCATTTACGACAATCTGCTCAGGACCTGTGGCGGCGGGAATGACAAAGCCTCCCGGACACATGCAGAACGAATAGACACCACGTCCATCCACTTGTGTCACGAACGAATATTCGGCGGCAGGCAGATACTTACCGCGTCCGTTGCGGTTGTGATATTGAATTTGGTCGATGAGTTCGGCAGGATGCTCCAACCTGACACCCACGGCAATCCCCTTTGGTTCTATCAACACGCGGGCTTCAGACAGATAGCGATAGACATCGCGCGCACTATGACCAGTCGCCAAGATGACAGGACCGAGGAATTGGAGTTGGGTATTGGGTGTTGATGATTGACTGACAGCTTCCACACCCACTACACGCCGCCCGTTGCCCTCCTCTATCAACAAGCGCGTCATACAAGTTTGGAAATGCACCTCACCCCCACAACGCAGGATGGTGTTTCGCATGTTCTCGATAACCCTTGGTAGTTTGTCGGTGCCGATATGTGGGTGGGCGTCGGCAAGGATGGCCGTACTGGCTCCATGCTGACAGAACACATTCAGAATCTTCTCAATGGAACCACGTTTCTTCGAGCGAGTGTATAGTTTTCCATCGCTATAGGCACCAGCTCCACCCTCGCCGAAACAATAGTTGCTCTCAGCATCCACCTGATGCGTCTTGCTAATTAGGGCTAAGTCGCGCTTACGATCATGAACATTTTTCCCACGTTCCAAGACAACTGGGCGCAAACCCAATTCTATCAATCGCAAAGCAGCGAATAAACCTCCAGGACCTGCACCCACAACAATCACCTGTGGGCGGTCGGACACATCAGGGTATTCCGTATGAACGTATTCATCGTCTTCGGCCACCTCATTAATATATACGCGCACGAGGAGATTGACAAAAATCGTGCGTTGGCGGGCATCAATTGAACGACGTAGCACACGAATGGCTTTCACCGTCCGTGCATCAATGCCTTTCTCGCGAGCCAAGAAACCAATGATGGCCTGCTGAGAGGCTGCCTGCTCTGGCAGAATGCGGATTTGATGTTCTTGAATCATGTTGCAAAAATATGAAAAAATCAATATAATATGAAAAAAAACAGTCGTTTTATAACTTTTAAACCTTAAAACCATTCAATTCTTAAAGGATTTTACTATCTTTGCCAGCAAATAGAATTATCAATCAATTAACAAACAAACAAGAACAAATGAAAACAATGAAATTTAGCTTGAAGGCACTGATGGCCATGTTGCTGTTCTGCCTTCCTATGGTAATCAGTTCATGTGGTGGAGATGACGATGACGACAATGGTCCCCGTGTCTATTCATATTCTTGGACTTTGGACAACACGACTCTGAGCAGTGGAGCTACTACTCAGGAAAGACAAGAGGCTCTTGCCGCTGAGAACGCCGTGAACACCGCCCTTGGTGCTGCATTCACAAAGCAAGCTGGTGCTGTGGTTAATGTCAATGCCCAAACATTCACTATCACTGGTGGAGAGCAGTCTTCAAACGACAACAAGGTAAAAGCTGCCGTTTATTCTGCAATCAGCGACCTGGGTGCTGTTGTTGCTCCTCTGCCAAAGGAAGCAAAAGTCACTGTGAAACGTAGTGGCACACAGATTATCAGCCAGAAACTGAAAGATTAATCAAGTTTTACCATCAAATATCAAGAGGGACGTTTTAAAAACGCCCCTCTTTTTTATACTTTCCTTAAACACCTTGTCCGGTGTTCTCTATCTACTCCTGTTATTTCAAATACTTATCCAAAAACTCCAAAATTTCTTTCTGATTGCGAAGATTACACTCGTGCGGTTGGTCTTCAATCTTTGTCACTAGTTTAGGTGAACTACCCCACACCTCTCGCATACGAGCGAACGCCTTCTCTACACCTGGAACGGGGAATAGTTTATCTTTATTTCCAGATATGAACAACATGGGCTTCGGTGCTGCCAGCGAGGCGATGTCAGGATAATCCAGATAATTGCGAAGCAACGGAATACTGTTGGCAAAACCACCATTCTCCTTGCGACCATACTTCAGCGTGAGTTGATCTTCGGTGGTGTTCATCCAACATATAGCACATCCAACGGCAATATCATCGCTCAGGGCAGAAAGCATCCATGCCCTATACGCACCCATCGAACAGCCAGCACAACCAATGCGGCTGCTATCAACAAATGGCAAAGAAGCGAGGAACTCTGTTGAAACAATGTCATCATAGTGCATGAAAGCGCAAAGATTGCGACCAAGCATCATCATATTGCCCGCGATGACATCATAACGGTTGCGGTCAACACCCTCTTTACGTCCACGCTCACCCCAGAGAGGAGCATCGATGGAAAACACCACATAACCTTGGCGAGCGAGATAGTCGCCCAGATATTGTCCTTGATAAAGATTCTCCACCCATTGGTTGGCATCGGCTATAACGAGTGAATCATCATCGAAAGGTCGAATCATCTTCTCTTTGCCAATGAAAAGGTGCGCTCCGTGATCATGAAGCAGATTAACGGCAGGACAACTAGACTTTCCATTGGGAATCAACAGGTAGGCTTTCACACGATACCATCGCGAAAGGTTAAATTCAATCTTCTGAGCCTTATAACCATTGCGTTCCTCCTCTGCCAACACCTTCATATCCCATGTCTCAGGTCGTGGTGGCGCAGGTCCCATCAACTCGAAAACTTTCTTTCGAGCCGTTTCACGCCATTGTTCCATCGTCATACGCTCTTTGCAATTGCGCCAAGCCAACGGATATGTGAGACTCTGCTGAATGGAATCCACATAGACAGGAATATCACCCCAATACTCATAGGCATCACGTTTATCTTGTGCCATACTGGGTGAGGTAATGGCAAGAAGAAAAAATGCTGTCAGGAATGTCCTTACTGTCTTCATTCGTCTATCAATTTTCAGTATTTGTCATTGTTTCTCAGTCATATATTTCCAATAGCGCCGCGGCATGTCGTTCAACTGCTTCTTGGGATTCATGCGCTCGCGAATGCAGATGGCTTTGAAATAAGTGCGCCAAAGGTCTTGGAATAATTGATCGTCATTGCTGAGCACAGCCTCGTCAAGTCGACCATCTTCAAGATTGAAAGGCAATTCGTCCTCGTTTTGGAATGTCATGCGCAACACTTCCGTTAAATCGAAATAATAGCCATATCGCCGCTTGGCGTCATAGATGAGCCATTGCTGATCTCCAAATCGATCGCGGAAATGATGAATGATGAGCGGCAGCACATTATGGTCGGGAGACACCACACCGAGATAAATGCCGTCTTTGGTCTTTTGGAACCGCATGAACTGCTTCATTCGCAATTGCTCATGCATCACACGACGGGCAATGTTTGTCACTTCCAACACATCTGGATCGGCAAAATTGCGTTCTATGCTCTTACTGCCAACGGGTTGTTGGAACACCTTATATATATAATGGAAAAGCGGTGAATACAACTCCCTCTGTTCGGACAGCCAACTGACGGTAATCATCCTCAAGGCTTCGGGCGACAATCGTTTCTCTACTCCCGCCCATACGCGTTGTGCTTTTTCCTCAGTTGTCTCCACTTGATGCACCTCATCACAAAAAAGTGGCAACTGTTCACCCTCCACAACCAGTTCCACCGATTGATGATGTAGGGCATAAGCATCGAAAACAGCCGTCAATAGACCATCCAAAGTGCGGTCGAATGTATAAACAATCATCTTCACCTCCATTTCAATCGTTGTCTGGTTCCTCAAATTCCAACGTGAGTTGCTGCTCGGCGGCGGCACGCTTTTGCAGGGCTTTCGAAACCAACAAGGGACGTAAGCGTTCGGGATGTAGTTCGTTAATGCCGACAATAGGTTGTGAATAGGCATCAGTCAATTCGCCACATGTAATGAAATACTTTGCCTTCTTCATTACCACACCCATCTTCTTGAGATGATAGGATGTCACACGACCAAAACGACGGGAATTGACAATGAGGTTGGCCGACTTCACGCCAATGCCCGGCACACGAAGGATATGCTCATAGGCGGCCGTGTTGATGTCAACAGGGAAAAATTCAGGATGACGAAGCGCCCATCCTAGTTTGGGGTCCACATCGAGATCAAGGTTCGTATGAGCATCATCAACAATCTCATCCACTTTGAACTGATAGAAACGCATCAACCAATCTGCTTGATACAGACGGTTTTCGCGGACAAGAGGTGGTTGTTTCAACACAGGCAGACGTGGGTCGTATGTATTCACGCTGACATACCCCGAATAGTAAACTCGTCGCATCGTTGGCTGCCCATAAAGAGAAGAAGACATGGTAAGAATATCGCGGTCGGTTTCTTTCGTGGCACCCACTATCATCTGAGTGCTCTGTCCAGCAGGCACAAAGCGAGGTGCATGGCGATATTTCTTGCGGTCTTCTTTGTTCTCAAGCACTCCTTGCTGAATGAGTTGCATGGGTTGGAAAACACTCTGATGGTCTTTTTCGGGAGCCAACAATTTCAACGATTCCTCACGAGGAATCTCGATGTTCACACTCATGCGGTCGGCATAACGACCCGCCTCGGCCAACAACTCGCGACTAGCACCAGGAATGCTTTTCAAATGAATATAACCATTGAAGCGATGTACCGTTCGCAAATCGCGTACGATGGCTGTGAGTCGTTCCATCGTGTAATCAGGATTGCGCACCACCCCACTGCTCAGAAACAACCCTTCAATGTAGTTGCGGCGATAAAACTCCATTGTGATCTCCTCCAACTCACTAACCGAGAGTGTTGCGCGAGGAATGTCGTTCGAACGACGATTGATGCAATAGGCGCAATCGTATTTGCAATAGTTGGTGAGCATTACCTTCAAAAGCGAGATACAACGACCATCATCGGCAAACGAATGGCAGATGCCCATACCGCCCACCGTGTTACCTACCATGCCTTTATGTCCATTACGCACAGTACCACTCGATGAGCAGGAAACATCATATTTCGCCGACTCGGCAAGTATTCGGAGTTTCTCGAGAGTGTTTTCTGTCAACATATTTTTGCAAAGATACGAAAAATTCTTCATTCTTCATTCTTCATTTTTATTCGTATCTTTGCGCCCAAGTTTTGTTTTTCCCCTATTGTTAAGGGGGCAACTGAATATTAAAAGTATAAAATGAAAGTATTGAAATTCGGCGGAACATCTGTAGGTTCCGTGACAAGCATTCTAAGCTTGAAGCGCATTGTGGAAAACGAGGCTAAGCGTGGGCCTGTTGTAGTGGTTGTAAGTGCCTTAGGTGGCATTACCGACAAATTGCTTGCGACATCGCAGTTGGCGTTACAAGGAGACGAGCATTGGCGAACGGAGTTTGATGGTATGGTGAATCGTCATCATCAGATGATTGATACCATCATTGAGGAGCCAAAGCGTCGTGAAGACTTGTTCAACGCCGTGGATTCTCTTTTCGAGCAACTTCGTTCAATTTATTATGGTGTATTCCTTATTCACGACTTGAGTCGCAAGACGGAGGATGCGATTGTGAGTTATGGCGAACGATTGAGTTCACACGTCGTTGCTTCACTCATTCGTGGTGCTAAACGAATGAACTCACGCGATTTCATTCGCACCGAACTCAAGAACGGCAAGCACGCATTGGATTCGGAACTCTCATATCGACTAGTGAGAGAGGCTTTCCTTAATGAGAATGGCGATTTGAAGAACCGCGTTTCGGTTGTACCTGGTTTCATAAGTAGGGATAAATATAATAACGAGACAACCAACTTGGGACGTGGTGGTTCGGATTACACGGCCGCTATCATTGCTGCTGCTTTGGATGCTGAGATGTTGGAGATATGGACGGATGTCGATGGTTTCATGACTGCTGATCCCAAAGTGATCAAGAGTGCATATACTATCAATGAGCTCTCCTATGTGGAAGCAATGGAGCTTTGCAACTTTGGTGCGAAAGTGATTTACCCGCCGACCATCTATCCCGTCTGTGTGAAGAATATCCCTATCAAGGTTAAGAATACATTTAATCCAGATCATCCAGGAACGCTCATCAAACAACAAATAGAAAACGACCAGAAGCCCATTAAGGGTATTTCAAGCATCAAAGGAACTACCTTGATCACGGTGACTGGTTTATCAATGGTGGGTGTGATTGGTGTGAACCGCCGTATTTTCACAACGTTGGCAGAGAACGGTATCAGCGTGTTCATGGTAAGCCAAGCATCTTCAGAAAACTCTACTTCCATTGGTGTACGCGATGAAGATGCCGATTCTGCAGTTCGTGTATTGAACGAAGAATTCGCAAAAGAGATAGAAACAGGCGCCATGTTCCCGATGATCAAAGAGACAGGATTGGCCACTATCGCTATTGTAGGCGAGAATATGAAGCACACTCCTGGTATTGCGGGTAAGCTTTTCGGAACATTGGGTCGTAGTGGCATTTCTGTCATCGCGTGTGCACAAGGTGCATCAGAAACCAATATCTCGTTTGTGGTCGATGCAAGATTCCTTCGCAAATCGTTGAACGTGCTCCACGATTCGTTCTTCCTGTCGGAATACAAAGTGTTGAACCTCTTCATCTGTGGTGTTGGAACAGTAGGAAGCAAGCTGATCGAACAGATTCGTTCTCAACAAGAGGAACTGAAAGAACGCGAACGATTGAAGTTGAATGTTGTTGGAATCGCTAGTTCGAAGAAGGCGGTCTTCACACGTGATGGAATTGATCTCGAGAATTACAAGCAACTTCTAGATGAAGCAGAAAACAGCAATCCTGAACGGCTTCGCGAGGGCGTGATTGGAATGAACATCTTCAATAGCGTGTTTGTTGATTGTACTGCAAGTAAAGATATATCAGCACTTTACCAAGATTTCTTAGAGCATAACATTAACGTCATCACCGCCAACAAGATTGCAGCTTCATCCGCATACGACAACTATGTCAGATTGAAGAAAACGGCTATGGAACGTGGTGTGAAGTTCCGTTTCGAAACCAATGTGGGTGCTGGACTTCCAATCATCGGCACCATCAACGACCTGAGAAATTCTGGGGACAAGATTCTGAAGATTGAAGCCGTCTTGTCTGGTACTCTTAACTTCATTTTCAACGAAATCTCAGCCGATGTGCCCTTTAGTGAAACTGTTCGCAGAGCAAAGGAACAAGGTTATAGCGAACCCGATCCACGTGTGGATTTAAGTGGTACAGATGTGGTTCGCAAACTGGTGATTCTGACTCGCGAAGCTGGTTACAAGATAGAACAAGAAGACGTGAAGAAGAACTTGTTTGTTCCTGATGAATATTTCAAAGGTTCTACCGAGGATTTCTGGAAAAAGCTTCCTGCATTAGACGCAGACTTCGAACAACGCCGCCAGCAACTTGACAAAGAGCAGAAACGGTGGAGATTTGTAGCTACGATGGAAGCAGGAGAAGCCAAGGTGGAGTTGCAAGAGGTAGAACAAGGACATCCCTTCTACAATCTTCAAGGTTCGAACAACATCGTGATGCTGACAACCGAGCGCTACAAGGAATTCCCTATGCTTATTCAAGGATACGGTGCTGGTGCTAGTGTGACCGCCGCTGGCGTATTCGCCAATGTAATGAGCATCGCTAACATATAATGACAAAAAGAAGATGAAACATATCATCATACTCGGCGACGGAATGGCTGACCACGCTATTGAGAGCCTCGGTGGAAAGACGCCTTTGCAACATGCCCGCAAACCCTATATGGACAAACTGGCACGTATGGGTCGCACAGGTCGTCTTATCACGGTTCCTGAAGGGTTTCCTCCTGGCTCAGAAGTGGCCAACACCGCCATTTTAGGATACGACCTCAACAAAGTATATGAGGGCCGAGGACCGTTGGAAGCAGCATCTATTGGATATGAGATGCGCACAGATGACTTGGCACTTCGATGCAACATCATCACGTTGGAAGATGGAAAAATCATCACGCACAATGGTGGAAATCTGCAAACATCAGATGCTGCCGTGCTTATCGATTATCTGAACGAGCATTTGGCCAACGATTCTGAAATTGCTGAACGATTCGGTGAGAATCGTGTAAAATTCATTGCGGGAATCCAATATCGCCACTTGCTCATCATTCGCGGTGGAAACAAACACATTGATTGCGCCCCACCCCATGATCATCCCAACGAACCTTGGGCAGAACTGCTTGTCAAACCGCTTAGTGAGGCTAACAACGAGGGGAAACAAACTGAACTCTCGCCTGCACAAACGGTCGAACTGATTAACATGCTGATCCTCAAATCGCAAGCATTGCTCAGCGCCCATCCTTTCAATCAGGAACGAGCAAAGCGAGGAGAACGACAAGCAAACAGCATCTGGCCTTGGAGTGGCGGTTATAGGCCTTCGATGGAAACCATCAACCAACAATTCCCTCAAGTGAAAAGCGGTGCGGTCATCTCCGCGGTCGACCTCATTCGTGGAATCGGTCATTATGCTGGGTTGGACAACATCATCGTAGAGGGGGCAACAGGATTGTGGGACACCAATTACGAAGGTAAGGCAAAGGCTGCCATTGAATCATTAAAAAACAACGATTTCGTATTTCTGCATGTTGAAGCCAGCGATGAAGCAGGACATGATGGCGATTTGGAATTGAAAATCAAAACCATCGAGAACCTCGATAGCAGAATCGTCGGTCCTATATACGAAGCTGTGAAAGATTGGGGGGAACTAGTTTGCATAGCCGTCCTTCCCGACCATCCTACCCCTGTGGAAATGCGCATTCATGTGAACGAGCCCATTCCATTTATCATCTATCATAAAGGAATCGAGGCAGATGATGTGCAACAATACGACGAAGTATCATGTGTCAGAGGTGGTTATGGACTTTTGAGGCTTCAAGAGTTTATGCAAACCTTCATGAAAATATAAGAACTTATTGACATTAACTAATTATGAAATACTTTTCAACCAACAGCCAGGCACCAATAGCCGACCTTCACAAAGCAGTAGTCAAAGGTTTGGCTGAAGACAGAGGGCTCTACATGCCTGAACGCATCAAGCAACTCCCAGCGGATTTTCTAGAGAATATGCAGGACATGTCTTTCCAAGAAATCGCTTATGTTGTGGCAGATGCTTTCTTTGGTGAAGACATCGAGGCAGATGCTTTGAAGCGTATCGTATATGATACGCTGTCATTCGACACCCCAATCGTAAAACTTGAAGACAATATCTACAGCCTTGAACTCTTTCATGGTCCTACGTTGGCATTCAAAGATGTAGGTGCACGCTTCATGGCTCGTCTGCTCCAGCACTTCATCAAACAGGAAGGAAGTGAGAATGTAAACGTACTTGTAGCGACTTCAGGTGATACAGGTTCGGCTGTAGCCAATGGTTTTCTTGGAGTGGATGGAATCCACGTCTATGTGCTCTATCCAAAAGGAAAAGTCAGTAAAATCCAAGAAAGCCAATTCACAACGCTCGGACAAAATATCACCGCCATTGAGGTGGATGGAGTTTTTGACGATTGTCAGGCTCTGGTGAAAAACGCCTTCATGGATGCAGAACTAAATCATCACATGAAACTGACAAGTGCCAACAGTATCAATGTTGCACGATTCCTTCCACAGGCGTTCTATTATTTCAACGCTGTCGCCCAACTGAAGCATGAAGGCAAGGCCGAGAACTGCGTGATGTGTGTGCCTTCGGGCAATTTCGGAAACATATGTGCCGCACTTTTCGGACATGCTATGGGAATGCCCGTCAAACGATTCATCGCGGCCAACAATGCCAACGACGTGTTCTACAACTACTTGCAAAGTGGTCAATACAATCCGAAGGCTTCCATCCAAACGCTCGCCAACGCGATGGATGTGGGCGATCCGAGCAACTTTGCCCGCATCATCGACCTCTATTCGGAGCACAAGAAACTATCGGCTGAAAAGACTCACCAACGCATCACATCGTTGATTAGCGGAGCCACCTACAACGACGAGCAAATCAGCGAAACCATGCGCCAATGCTTTGCCGAGACAGGTTATACGCTCGATCCTCATGGTGCATGCGGATATCGTGCGTTGAAAGAACAATTGCAACCTGACGAAGTGGGAATCTTCTGCGAAACCGCCCACCCTGCCAAGTTCAAGGAAACGGTTGATTCCATTATTGGCAACGACATTGAAATCCCCGAACGGCTTGCCGCTTTCATGAAGGGTAAAAAGCAGAGCGTGGAGATGAGCAAAGAGTTTGCTGATTTCAAGGAATTCCTGATGAGACAATAAGTTTCAAAATATTCATTTTGAACTGCGCGCATTTCGTAATTGCCAATAATTTGACTACGAAATGCGCGTTTTGCAACATAAAAAGAAAAACGTAATACAAAACTATACATATTAATGGTATCAAAAAGACGAAGATACCATTTTTTTTTTGTACCTTTGTAGCAACCATTTGTATAATAAACAAAACATCACAAATATGAAACAAAAAATTCTTTCTACTGCCATCGCGTTAGCCCTTGTTGCACCCGCTTGTGCACAAGATGCGACTGTGACCATTCACGCCAACGAAGGCAAAGAGAAAATCCACAAGGAAATCTATGGCCAATTTGCCGAGCATCTTGGCACTTGCATCTATGGTGGCCTCTGGGTGGGTCCTGAGTCAAACATCCCCAACACCAACGGTTATAGAAACGATGTGCTTCAAGCGCTGAAAGACCTCAAGGTGCCTGTGCTTCGCTGGCCAGGTGGTTGCTTTGCAGATGAATACCATTGGAAGGACGGTATCGGTCCTCGCGACAAACGCCCCTCGTTGAAAAACAACAACTGGGGTGGTACTATTGAAGACAACTCGTTCGGTACACACGAATTCCTGAATCTCTGTGAAATGCTCGATTGCGAGCCCTACATCAGCGGAAACGTGGGTAGCGGTTCGGTTGAGGAACTGGCCAAATGGGTGGAATACATGACGTCGGAAGAAGGAACACCTATGGCAAAACTCCGCAAGGAGAACGGTCGTGAAAAACCTTGGAAGGTGAAGTATCTGGGTGTTGGAAACGAGAGTTGGGGTTGTGGCGGAAACATGCGCCCCGAATACTATAGCGACCTCTACCGCCGTTATAGCATCTATTGCCGTAACTACGACAGTAACAAACTGTATAAGATTGCCTCTGGCGCCAGCGATTACGATTACAACTGGACAAAGGTCTTGATGGACAATGTGGGCGACCGTATGGATGGGCTTAGCCTCCACTACTACACCTGCTCAGGATGGGATGGCTCGAAAGGTTCGGCCACCAATTTCACCGACGACGAATATTATTGGACATTGGGAAAATGCCTTGAAATCGAGGATGTGGTGAAGAAGCATTGCGACATCATGGACGAGAAAGACCCCAAAAAGAACATCGGTCTTCTTGTTGATGAATGGGGAACATGGTGGGATGAAGAGCCTGGTACCATCAGTGGACACCTCTACCAGCAGAACGCTATGCGCGACGCTTTGGTGGCAGCCCTCTCGCTGAACGTCTTCCATCGTCATTGCGACCGTGTTCGTATGGCCAACATCGCTCAGATTGTGAACGTGCTCCAATCGATGATTCTGACCGACACAAAAGGGACTGGCCACATGGTGTTGACTCCTACGTATCATGTTTTCAGCATGTACAAGCCTTTCCAAGAAGCCACCTATCTGCCGCTCGACCTGAAATGCGACCAGATGAAAGTGCGTCATGAGATGCGCAAGGAGATGGACGTCAATAGCAAAGACGGCTATCGCGTTCTTCCACTTGTGAGCGCTTCAGCAGCTAAGACCACCGCTGGAGACATCGTCATCTCACTCACGAACGTATCGCTCAACAAAGCACAAGAGATTGAAGTGAACCTCGAAGGCGTCAATGCCAAGACTGTTATAGGACAGATACTTACCAGCAAGAGCGAGAAGGATTACAATGACTTCGACAACCCGAATCGCGTGCAGCCGGTTTCTTTCAAAGACGCCAAGTTGAAGAAGGGTAAAGTCAGCGTGAAACTGCCTGCCAAGAGCATCGTTATCCTGACTTTGAAATAGAATTCCCAAAGGGCATCAATGACGTTGTCAAAGACCACAAATGAGGCGGTCAAAGCTATGCAATGACACGGTCAAAGGATAGCAATGACAACGTCAAAGACCACAAATGACAAGCTCGATGGAACTTATTGGTTATCAACGAATTGACAATTTGAGATTAGTACGAAATAGAATCAATTTAAAATAGTAAACTTAATTATTATGAACGACAACAAGATTATGAATCGCGCAGCCGACAACATTCGCATTCTGGCTGCCGCAATGGTTGAAAAGGCAAAGTCTGGACACCCCGGTGGTGCTATGGGCGGTGCCGATTTCATCAACACCCTCTACAGTGAGTTTTTGGTTTACGACCCCGAGAATCCCAATTGGGAGGGACGCGATCGCTTCTTCCTTGATCCCGGCCACATGGCTCCCATGCTTTATAGCCAACTGACCCTCATCGGCAAATACACGCTGGAAGATCTGCAACAGCTCCGCCAGTGGGGTTCTGTAACACCTGGCCACCCCGAGCGCGAGTTGGAGCGTGGTATCGAGAACACTTCTGGTCCTCTCGGACAAGGCCATACGTTCGCTGTTGGTGCCGCTATCGCCGCCAAGTTCTTGAAGGCTCGTTTGGGCGATGTGATGAACCAAACCATCTACGCATACATTTCTGATGGTGGTGTGCAAGAGGAAATCTCGCAAGGTGCTGGCCGTATTGCTGGAAACCTTGGTCTTGACAACCTCATCATGTTCTACGACGCCAACGATATTCAGCTCTCTACTCGTACCGAAGTGGTGACCATCGAGGACACTGCCAAGAAATACGAGTCGTGGGGATGGTATGTTCAGAAGATTGACGGAAATGATGTCGACCAGATTCGTGAGGCTATCAAGAAGGCACAAGCCGAAAAAGAGCGTCCAAGCCTGATTATCGGACATTGCGTGATGGGAAAGGGAGCCCGCAAGGCCGACGGTTCGAGCTACGAGTCGAACTGTGCTACTCACGGAGCACCTCTCGGAGGCGACAACTTCATTCAAACCATGAAGAATCTCGGTGCTGATCCCGAGAATCCTTTCCAGATCTTCCCCGAAGTTCAGGAGCTTTATGCAAAACGTGCTGAGGAACTGAAGAAGATTGTTGCTGAGCGCTATGCAGCCAAAGAGGCTTGGGCAAAAGCCAATCCTGAGAAGGCTGAATTGCTGAAAGAATGGTTCAGCGGCAAGGCTCCTAAGGTCGACTGGTCGAAGGTTCAGCAGAAGGCTGGTGCCGCCACTCGTGGTGCTTCAGCAACCGTTCTTTCCGTTTTGGCCGAGGAAGTACCCAACATGATTTGTGCATCTGCCGACCTCTCCAACTCTGACAAGACCGATGGTTTCTTGAAGAAGACCCACGACATCGTGCGCGGCGACTTTAGCGGTGCATTCTTCCAAGCAGGTGTGGCCGAGCTGACGATGGCTTGCTGCTGCATCGGTATGGCTCTGCACGGTGGTGTTATCCCCGCTTGCGGTACCTTCTTCGTATTCTCCGATTACATGAAGCCCGCTGTTCGTATGGCCGCCCTGATGGAGCTTCCCGTGAAGTTCATATGGACTCATGACGCTTTCCGCGTAGGTGAAGACGGTCCTACTCACGAGCCTGTTGAGCAAGAGGCCCAGATTCGTCTGATGGAGAAACTGAAGAACCATCACGGCAAGAACTCGATGCTCGTTGTTCGTCCTGCCGATGCCGAGGAGACCACCGTCTGCTGGCGTATGGCTATGGAGAATACAGAGACGCCGACCGCTCTCATCTTCTCTCGTCAGAACATCGACATGCTGCCCGAAGGCAATGACTACAGTCAAGCCACGAAGGGAGCTTATGTGGTTGCTGGAAGCGATGAGGATTACGATGTCATCCTGTTGGCTAGCGGTTCAGAGGTGTCAACCCTTGAGGCTGGTGCCAAGCTGTTGCGCGAAGATGGTGTGAAGCTGCGTGTGGTAAGTGTTCCTTCAGAAGGTCTCTTCCGCTCACAGAGCAAGGAATACCAGCAGAGCGTGCTTCCTGCCGGTAAGAAGAAGTTCGGTTTGACAGCAGGTCTGCCTGTAACACTCGAAGGTCTCGTAGGCACCGATGGTTGCGTATGGGGTCTCGAAAGCTTTGGTTTCTCAGCTCCTTACAAGGTGCTCGATGAGAAACTCGGCTACACAGGTCAGAACGTCTACGAGCAAGTGAAGAAACTGCTCTAAGGCCTACCCCAACCCCTCCTCCTCAGGGAGGGGCTTTTTTCATATAAGATTTAAATCAACGAAACGAATTAATTTAGTATGAGCAAAGAGGAAAAGAAAGTAGGCATCGCTTCCGATCATGCTGGCTTCGCCTTGAAACAATTCGTAAAGAAATACCTCGAAGAGAAAGGAATGCCATACAAGGATTACGGAACCTACACCGAGGATTCGTGCGATTATAGCGACTTTGGGCACGCTTTGGCTCGAGGCATTGAGGACGAGGAAGTATATCCTGGCATTGCCATCTGCGGATCGGGCGAGGGCATCAACATGACGTTGAACAAACATCAATCCATTCGCGCCGGCCTTTGCTGGATTCCAGAAATCGCCCATCTCATCCGCCAGCACAACAACGCCAATGTGCTTGTGATGCCCGGTCGATTCATCGATGAGGAAATGGCTCGGAAAATCATGGATGAGTTCTTTGCTACCGAATTCGAAGGCGGACGTCATCAACGTCGCATCGACAAGATTCCTTACAATCCGTAAACTATATTGGTTCAGAACCAAAACAAATCCCCTGTGAAACTTAGGCGTTCACGGGGGATTTTCATAGTCTATCGTACTTTGTTCGTCATCTAAAGCATTTGAGCAACCAACGCCGCATCCTTCCCTTCAAAACAACGAACATCCGTTATCGGATGATAATTGAAATCGGAAAAACGGAACAACTGGAAGGCAGCAAAATGATGGTCGCGCGACAAACAGACCTCGAGTCGCATATTGGAAATAGAGGCTTTCTGCACCTTGCCCACAGTTTTTACAGTTTCCTTTAACTTTTCTTTCGAAGCCTTTAGCACTCTCTCAACCAAAGCACCATTCTCTTCGTTGTAATCGTTGATAATCACATCGACGAGGCTTTGTGTGGGTTGGTAAACCAGCTGCTTGCGCAAGCCGAAAAAGGTTTTTCTAACGAGTATATAAGGATGATTGGAAATGGAAAAGCCCATCTCCAGGTTATTGATATTTGCCATAATGTTTATATGCTTTTTGTTGTGTTATATGATAATTAATAATGTAGAAAAAATAATAATGTAGAAAAGTTCATTTCAAAAAAAACACTCATTCACATGATTCGCTAACACAACAATCGTCTCAATGTGAACACATAATAATCACATGAGACTACTGTACGAATGGGCAATGTGATCCGCAAAGCCCATCGGCATGATCGCTTGTATTTATTTGATTTACAATAAAAAAGAGAAAACGGTTTGCCCGTTGTTCTTTCTTGTTTGAAGCCAAGCGTAGGTAACAAACGTTGAGGACGCGAATTACAAATGCGATAAACATCATGCGCATCAGTCAGGAAGGCTGTGGCCCCATCTCGACTTATATCATTGCCATCTCGTAAACCATCTGAGGAAAAAGCCTGCTCTTCTTCGGTAACCAACGCGGGCATATGTACATCATTCTCATGCATGACAACAGAAGATGCCACGAACATGATATGCATTATAATACCCAATAGAATCTTCACAAGACAACAAAATTATAATTTTTCTTCATGCAAAGTTAACAAAAAACGGAAGACGGTATTGAAAAGTTTTAGTTAAAACATGCAAACAAAAATAACAACATGGTGAAATATCGATTATATTTGCAGCGTTTTAACTAACATTCCATTAACAATTAAAAAGAGAGAAAGTATGAAGAAATTTTTCATGATGGCCATAGCTGTAGCTGCTATGACTTTCGCAAGTTGCGGAAACAAAACCGAGAAACCCGTTGAGGAAGCAATTGACAGCGTAGCCGTTCTGGCCGAGGAGGCAAATGCCGCTGCTGAAGACGCTATCAGCCAGTTGTCAGCTACTCTTGAGCAGAAGGACGCTAGTGCTCTGCAGACCGCTCTGGAGGCTATCAAAGCCAAAGTTGCTGAGTTCATCGCCGTTAATCCCGGCATTGCTAAGGAGTACATCTCTAAGGTTCAGAACTTCTTGAAGGAGAACGCTGAGGCTGTGAAGGCTGTTGTTGGTACCAACGCTACCATCTCTGGTCTTGTTGACGGAATTGCCGCCCTTCCCACCGAGTCTGTTGAAGCTCTCACAGGTGCTACCGACGCTTTGAAGGCTCTGGGCATCGACGCTTCCAACTTCGTGAAGGATGCTGCTTCTGATGCTGTTGACGCTGCTGCTGACGCCGTTGAGGGTGCAAAAGACGCTGCTGCTGGTGCTGTTGACGCCGCTGGTAAGGCTGTCGACAATGCAAAAGACGCCGCTTCCAACGCTGTTGAGGGTGCCAAAGATGCTGCTGGTAAGGCTGTCGACAATGCCGCTGACGCCACCAAGAAGGCTCTGGGTATCTAAGACACATATTTCATCACATAAAAAAGAGGTTGCCGTCCGATGGATGAGCAACCTCTTTTTATATACCCTTAGTTTATACTATTTTATGTCTGCGTCTTTATTATAACTAATCCTTATATTATTCTTTATCTAATGCGATCAGCAGCGCGAACCAGCTTTTCGTCAGCGATGATTCCCTTGCGAGCCATCACAAAGAGAACCAAGCTCACAAAGGGCAGGCAGGCGGCGAAATCGAAGTGGAACGTGGTCCCATCGGGTTTTGCCAGATAACCATAAAAAGCATACAACAGATACCATCCAACAAGCATCAGGATGCAGAACATGCACAAACGAGCCTGAAGAATGCGGTTCTTGAACTTAAAGATGGCGAACAATCCGATGGCACATGTAACCAACAACACTCCGAAGAGGGCGGCGACAGAAAGATGAGCCACACCATCGGCATCTACCGTCCAGAGATTATAAAGCACCGTATTCACGCCCATCCCTTCGGGCTCGTAGTAACCGACCGGCAGACACAAGCATACAAATGCCGCAACAACGGCAAGGAACAAGAATACGGTTTGTTTACGTTGCCACATAATCAATACTCCTGGTTTTCTTTCGAGGGATCACGGAAATACACGTTTCCATCGATGAACTCCTGCGTAGCCAGCAATGTGGGTTTCGGCAACTTCTCGTAATAACGTGAAATCTCAATCTGCTCTCTGTTCTCAAAAACCTCTTCCAACGAATCATTGTACGAAGCAAACTCAGCCAGCTTCTTGGTCAGATCCTGCTTGATCTCGGTGCCGATCTGGTTGGCGCGCTTCGAAATGATGGCCACACTTTCATAAATATTACCAGTCTCCTCGCAAAGATCCATAATGTTGCGAGTCTGGGTGTTCACTGGTGCTTTCGACTTTTTGTAATCCATATTTGTTTTAATTGTGATAATTTCTTTGTTGTCTATCTGAATCAATCTACTTCCAATTCCGACGAATCAATCCATCTTGATTTCCTCGTTCTTTGTCACCTTGCGGCATTTGGCGATAAACTTCTCGGCCGTTGCGCGGTCTTTCGAATCAGGATACTCATTGATGAATCCATAGCACTCGTCCTCAGCATCCTGGTATCTCTCCAACTGTTTCTCCTCGACACTCTGTTGGGCGAGCTCAAACTTGCTCTTCATGATCAACAGAGCAAAATCCTCACGCATGCTTGTGTAGGGATAGTCTTTCAATGCGTTTTGAGCCGTAATGATGCAAGCCTCGTAGTTGTTTCCACCATTCAAGCAGTTGCCGAAATAAGGACCCAGATTGTAATAAAGTTGTGCAGAATAAAGCTCTTTCTTCACCAACTTGTCCTGCAACTCGAACAGTCGAGACTGAGCCTGCTCCTTCAACGATGCCGAGGGGAACAAGTCCAGATACTCCTGGAAAGCCGTGATGGCAGCCATCGTCATACTCTGATCGAGACGAGGCTCGGGCGTACTCATATAAAGGCTCTGACCCACATAGAACTTCGCCAACTCGGCATAGGTTCCACGAGGGTACGACTGATAGTATTTCCTGAAATACTCAGCTGCCGTCTCGTAGTCAAGATTGCTGTATTCGGCCATCGCCAGCATGTAGAGACACTCCTCTCCATCCTCTTTTCCCTTCTGGATGGTGACAATGTCTTGCAACAGCGTGATAGCGTTGTTGTATTTCCCACGAGCAAACAGCTCCTTGGCATATTCGTACTTATAAAGATAGTCGGGCGACTTGTAAACCTGATTAAATTCTTGGGCGCAACTCACAAAGAGCAGCGATGCCAGCAGTACGATGAAATACGATTTCTTCATTAAAACTACGATTTGGACTTGCAAAATTACATATAATTCCGCGATTTACAAAAGCATTTAAAAGAATTTTGGCAAATTATCGTCGATTATAACGTTTGTTACAAGGAAAATCCGTATTTTTGCACTATATTTTCGCATTTTTACAACTTTTCTCATCATATTTTGGATTTCAAACTCATATCGAAATACAAACCCACAGGCGACCAACCTGAAGCCATCGCCCAACTTGTCGAAGGACTCAATCGAGGCGATAAGGCACAGGTGTTGTTGGGCGTAACAGGGTCGGGAAAGACGTTCACGGTGGCCAATGTGATAGCTAGCGTCAACCGCCCCACCCTCATCTTGAGCCACAACAAGACTCTCGCCGCGCAACTCTACGAGGAGATGAAAGGTTTCTTCCCCGAGAACGCGGTCGAATACTATGTGTCTTACTACGACTACTACCAACCCGAAGCCTATCTGCCTTCCACCGACACTTACATCGAAAAAGACCTCGATATCAACGATGAAATCGACCGTTTGCGACTTTCTGCCGTCTCCTCCCTCTTGTCGGGGCGCAAGGATGTGGTGGTGGTCTCCTCTGTATCGTGCATCTACGGCATGGGGGGACCTGTGGCGATGACCGAGAGCATCATCCCCATCCACAAAGGCCAACTATTGGAGCGCAATGCCTTCCTTCGCCGATTGGTTGATGCACTCTACGTGAGGAACGACATCGACTTGAAACGTGGCAATTTCCGCGTGAAAGGCGATCATGTCGACATCTTCATGGCCTACTCCGATGTGGTGTTGAGAGTGACGTGGTGGGACGATGAAATCGATGAAATCGAAGAAATTGACGCCCTCGACTACCGCCATTTGGCGTCGTTCAACGAATACCAGCTCTACCCCGCCAACCTGTTTGTCACCTCTAAGGAGCAGCAGGCCTTGGCTATTCGTGAGATCCAAGACGACTTGGTGGAGCGAATCAACTATTTCAACGAGGTGGGCGACCCCATCAAGGCGCAACGCATCAAGGAACGCGTGGAGTACGATATGGAGATGATTAAGGAGTTGGGGCATTGCTCGGGCATCGAGAACTACTCGCGCTATTTCGATGGGCGTGCTGCTGGGCAAAAACCCTATTGCCTGCTCGACTTCTTCCCCGACGACTTCCTGATGGTCATCGACGAGAGCCACGTCTCCGTGCCGCAAATCAACGCCATGTATGGAGGCGACCGTGCGCGAAAGCAGAACCTCGTGGAATACGGTTTCCGCCTGCCTGCAGCCTTCGACAACCGTCCCCTGCGTTTCGAAGAGTTCCACGATATGGTGCATCAGGTCATCTACGTTTCTGCCACTCCTGCCGACTACGAACTCATGGAAGCCGAAGGCGTGGTGGTTGAACAGGTAATCCGCCCGACAGGTCTGCTCGACCCCGAAATCGAGGTGCGCCCCAGCGAGAACCAAATCGACGACTTGCTCGACGAGATACAGACGCGAAGCCACCGAAACGAACGCGTGCTTGTCACCACGCTCACCAAACGAATGGCTGAGGAGATGACCGAATACCTGCTCATACACGGCGTTCGCGCCAACTACATCCACAGCGATGTAGCAACCCTCGATCGCGTGAAAATCATGGCGGGATTGCGAGCGGGCGACTTCGATGTGCTGGTGGGAGTCAACCTGTTGCGCGAAGGACTCGACCTTCCTGAAGTGTCTCTCGTAGCCATTCTCGACGCCGACAAGGAAGGTTTCCTGCGAAGCCATCGAAGTCTCACACAGACGGCCGGACGAGCCGCTCGAAACGTGAACGGAAAGGTCATCATGTATGCCGACAGCATCACCGAGAGCATGCAGAAGACCATCGATGAGACCATGAGACGTCGAAGCAAACAACTGAAATACAACGCCGAACACGGCATCACACCCACACAGATCACGAAGGATATCAAGCAGACCTTTGCCTCTTCGAAGGATGATTTGTCGCCCGACCGCCGCGAACTACAACGTAGCGTCTATACACCTTATGGCGAGACAAACACCCAAGGAGCAATGGCCGCCGACCCCATCGAACAACGTATGTCGCGCGAACAACTCATACAAAGCATCGAGAACACGCGCAACCTCATGCGCAAGGCTTCCGAGGAACTCGACTTCCTACAAGCCGCCCAGTACCGCGATGAAATCTTCCGTTTGGAAAAACTATTGGAAAACAAATAGATTATTCGCATACCACTTACCTCTCACCACTTACCTCTTGAACTAAAATCGTCTTGAACCAATCCCGCAAGATACCGCCATATTGGTCTTGCGAGTCAGCTACCAAGATGATCGTCTGCGCACCATCCGCCGTTCGAGGTCCTAGGCACATTCCTTCGTAATTCGCCAGCTTTCGACCGAACAAAGAGATGTTTGTTTTCCACGATGCAACCAACCGTTTCTCAACATAAGAAACACTTTCAATAAGTGGCTCTTTTACATTGACGCATAACGACTTATCAGGCATTATACGATATACCTTATTGATGACGTACGAACCTATTTTCCGCTTCGCCACAAACACCTCGCGCTCCAACACCAACAGACTCCCGTCGTCCAACGCCAGCAGCTCGCTCACACCGTGTGCGAACCTCCCACCATTCATGTGAGCCTTCGGAGCATCGGTCAGATAGGCATATTGCTCGCACGGTTTCAACGCCGCGTCAAAGCTCTGCAGGCGAATCCTGTTCTGCACGCCATTCACACTCGTCGAACGCTCGCCATCCTCTTTCAGCGTACTCTCCGTGCATGTCCACAGCAGCCCCGTCTTCTCGTTGTACGCCAGCGACTCCAATCCATAGTTGCCCGTCCAACCCTTCAGCGTAGCGCCCACATCGAGCACACGCCCTGTGCGTCGCCCCTGCAGGTCGTATTCCACCACCTTCCCGTCGGCCTCGCCCGCCAACATCAACGTCTGCGTCTGCGGCAGAAAGACTATCGCCTCCGTATCGCGATTCTTCGAGCCATCCGAACGGAAACCCAAGTTGCGCACGCGCTCCACACGGCCGTCGATGCTATCCACCGCAATCTCGAACACGAAGAAACCATCCGTGACCGACTTGTCGCTCACAACGGCGTAACGCCCCTCTCCTATCGGCGTCAATCCGCTATAGTTCCCCGCCGGCACCTCCTGCTTGAAATGCCGTTGCTTGTTCACCTTGACGACACCCAACGAATCAGTTGCCGCCAACGTCTTGGTGTTCATAAAGCAAATCAGGGCGAGGAGCAGGAGTGGTAAATATATGAATTTTTTCATTTCTTGACGGATTTGCTGGTTGTTAATGGGTTACATCTTTCAGAATGCAAAGATACAAACAATATCTGACACCTCCAAATTTCGCGTCATCTCTCAAAATTCCATCCTCATTTCTAGGTATTTATTGAAGAAGATGGCAGTTTGCAACTCGATTGCAAAGAAAAAGTTGTAAATTTGCAGGCGAAATGACAATGGAAAGATGAAACTATCCGAATTGAACACAGGCGGACGTGCCGTCATCGTGAAGGTGTTGGGGCACGGCGGATTCCGCAAACGCATCGTTGAAATGGGATTCATCAAGGGCCAACTGGTGGAGGTGCTGCTGAATGCGCCTCTGCAAGACCCTGTGAAATACAAGATCATGGGCTACGAGGTGTCGCTGAGACGCTCGGAAGCCGAACTCATCGAGGTGGTGTCAGCAGAAGAGGCGAAGCGCTTCGAGAAGGAAATCACCTTTGAGCCCGAACTGGTGGAATCGACCGACCTGGACGAGATGGCGCTGACCGACAAGCAGATGCACGATATGGCCCTACATCGCCGCCACACCATCAATGTGGCGCTAATTGGCAACCCCAACTGTGGCAAGACGTCGCTTTTCAACTTCGCTTCGGGCGCCCATGAGCGCGTGGGCAACTACTCGGGTGTGACGGTAGATGCCAAGGAGGGAGTGGCCGAGTTCGGTGGTTTCCGCTTCAACCTGGTGGACCTACCAGGTACATACAGCCTTTCGGCTTATTCTCCTGAGGAACTCTACGTTCGCAAACAACTGACGGAGCATACGCCCGACATCGTGATTAACGTGATTGACGCGAGCAATCTGGTGCGCAACCTCTATCTCACGACGCAACTCATCGACATGCACTTGCGTATGGTGTGCGCCCTCAACATGTTTGACGAGACGGAACGAAGAGGCGACAATATCGACCACGAGAAGTTGGGCAACCTGTTTGGTGTGCCGATGGTACCCACGGTGTTCACCTCAGGACGAGGCGTGGACGAGCTTTTCAAAACCGTCATCGAGGTGTTCAACGCGAGAGAGGGCGATCGCCCTGACTACCGTCACATCCACGTGAACCACGGACACAGTGTTGAGGAAGGCATCGAGACGGTGCAAACGGAACTGAAGAAGAACAACGAGGACCTGAAGACGCGCTATTCGACCCGCTACCTGGCCATCAAACTGCTGGAGCACGACAGCGAGACGGTGAGGTTGGCACACACGCTACCCAACTCAAAACGCATTCTGAGCGCACGTGACCGTGCTTCCGCACAGATTGAGGAGGAGACGAAGACCGATAGCGAAACGGCCATCATGGATGCGAAATACGGTTTTATAAATGGTGCCTTGAAGGAGGCCGGCTACATGACGGGCGACAATGAGGACACCTACAAGACCACTCACCTACTCGACCGACTCATCACGAACAGATGGTTGGGATTTCCCATTTTCATCGCCATCATCTGGGCGATGTTCGAGGTAACGTTCAAGGTGGGACAATACCCGATGGATTGGATTGAGGCGGGTGTGGAGTGGCTGAAGGACATCATCGTGAGCAACAACGGAATCCACCTGCCCGACGGTCCGCTAAAGGACATGCTGGTAGACGGCGTGATAGGCGGTGTGGGTTCGGTCATTGTCTTCCTGCCCCAGATACTCATCCTCTACGCGTTCATCTCGTTCATGGAGGACTCTGGTTACATGTCTCGCGCAGCGTTCATCATGGACAAACTGATGCACAAGATGGGATTGCACGGAAAGTCATTCATCCCACTCATCATGGGATTCGGATGCAACGTGCCTGCCGTGATGGCCACCCGCACCATCGAAAGCCGTCGTTCGCGAATCATCACGATGCTCATCCTGCCGATGATGAGTTGTTCGGCCCGCCTGCCCATCTACATCATGATTATCGGAACGTTCTTCGCCGTGCAATATCGTTCGACGGTAATGATTTCGCTCTATGTCATCGGCATCCTGATGTCGATAATTGTGAGTAGGATTCTGAGCCGTTTCGTGGTAAAAGGTGAGGACACGCCCTTTGTGATGGAGTTGCCCCCCTACCGATTCCCCACATGGAAGGCCATGCTTCGCCACACTTGGGAGAAAGGAAAGCAATACCTGAAGAAGATGGGTGGAATCATCCTCGTAGCGAGCATCATCGTGTGGGCACTGGGTTATTTCCCCCACCACGACGAGTTGACCAACCAACAGCAACAAGAACAGAGTTACATAGGTCGTATCGGCAAGACCATCGAACCCGTTTTCCGCCCACAGGGCTTCGACTGGAAGCTCGATGTCGCCATCATATCGGGTGTGGGAGCCAAAGAGATTGTAGCCTCCACGATGGGCGTGCTCTATAGCGACGATGAGTCGTTTGCCGACGACAACACCTATAGCAGCGACAGTGGCAAATACTCGCGGTTGCGCCAGAAGATGAACGCCGATGGCATCACCTCGCTCACCGCCTATTGCTTCCTGTTGTTCATCCTGCTCTACTTCCCCTGCATCGCCACCATCGCGGCCATCAAGGGTGAAACAGGCTCATGGAAATGGGCAGGTTTCGCCGCCGGCTATACCACGTTGTTGGCTTGGGTGATATCTGCGTTGGTGTATCAGATTGGAACATTGCTGATGTAAAAAGCCCCCCGATGGGGAGGCATTTAAGGTTACTCCAATAGTAGAGCTTTTCAAATCCCCCTCCCTTTGGGGGGAGGGGTCGGGGGTGAGGCTAAAAAAAGGTTGCCCAATGGACAACCTTCTTTTTTGGAGGTGCGTAGCAGAGTCGAACTGCTCTATACGGTTTTGCAGACCGCCACATAACCGCTTTGTTAACGCACCATTCCGTTTTTATGTACACCCTTAGGGGCTCGAACCCTAGACCCACTGATTAAGAGTCAGTTGCTCTACCAACTGAGCTAAGGGTGCAAAAATTGCGACTCCGAAGCACTTTTCCTCTCAAGAAATGTACACCCTTAGGGGCTCGAACCCTAGACCCACTGATTAAGAGTCAGTTGCTCTACCAACTGAGCTAAGGGTGCTCATTTTCTCTTGTTGAGAACGTGGTTTTCTGAATTGCGACTGCAAAGGTAGCGTTTTTTTTGCTAACGACCAAACTTTTAGACTTCTTTTTGAAAAAAAGTCGTTGTTTGGCATCCTTTTAGCGTCCAAAAGGACATATATCCGCATCGAAAAGGAAAAATCAGCCGTGAAAAGCCCCTTCGCTTCGTGTTGTCAATGCATGCTGGAATCGACAAACGACAAGGGAAGCAAATCCTTGATGCTATTGATGCAATAGACGCCATTCGTACCATAGAGCAGGATGCGGACGGGACGTTTGTAGCGGTCCTCCATCTCCAACACAACCTGGCGGCAGGCACCGCAAGGAGTGACTGGATCGGCCAGCAGACCTTTCTTGTTCTTGGCGGCGATGGCCAGCATCGTGATGGCTTGGTCGGGGCGTTGCGACTGGGCGGCAAAGATGGCCGAGCGCTCAGCACACAAGCCTGAGGGGAACGCGGCGTTCTCTTGGTTGGCGCCAATCACTATCTCCCCATCGGCAAGCCTGAGTGCTGCACCCACCTTGAAATGGCTGTAGGGGCTGTATGAGTTGGCAGTCGCCTTGATGGCCGCTTGAACCAGTTCCTGCTCCTCAGACGACAATTCGTCCAAAGCGCAAAACTTGATGTTGACTTCCAATTTGATATTCTTCATTGGCTCTTATCGTTTAGGTTGGTTATTGTTTCTTAGATTAAAAATAATGAAATATCAATAATCGATTACATATTCTAGTTTGATATCTTCAGATTCTCTTTCTTCTGCTTGTATAGCAAAAGCTTCTTTGTTTTTGCTCACACTAATTCTAGCATTCGATTTAAAATATACTGATGAGGACTTGGCTTTAAGATATACCTTATCGCCCTTTTTAAATGGACCGTAAGTTCCGTCCCATGTGCTTTTAACAGTTATTTTTTTCTCTTCTTTTACATCCTTGTAAACCACGGTCCTTTCTGCTCTACCATATGAATTTTGAGATCCTTCTTCCACTTCATATTTCACATAGTAATTATCATTACTTTCTGGAGAGGTGACTTCTTCGTTAGTATTAGTATTTACGGGAGGTTTAACAGTAACATCATCGTCATCACCACCACATGCAGTCATGATTGGAAACAATGCTATAATGAGCATCAAAATATAAGAAATAGCCTCCTTTTTCATATTTATCTCGTTTTAATTGTTTATTAAATTCTCCTTGATTGATTTCCCAACATACTCATACGCTCCCACGTCAGGTTTCTCATCCCTTGTGAGGCCATTTCGGTCGGTAGCTGGACAGGTGGTAGGGTCGGCCTTTCCGATGGCCACGCTCACGCTATCGAGCCGGAAATCGTATTGCAGGTTGTCGGTGTCGAACTTCAGGAAATGTCGGCGTCCGGTGCCTGTCGTATCTTTCGGATTCTCGAACACCACATTCACGAAACGCACGCTATCGGCGGTTTTCACCTGAGGCGTACGCAACACGCAATGGCTGAAATGGTAGTCAAACTGAAGGGTGGTATCGGCTCGCTCTCCCATCAACTCGTCGTCGGCATAACCCGTCACAAGACTGTTCATGCACTCGAAGGCGAGCGGAGCGTCAATGGCTCGGATACGCAACGCCACACCACGGTTGGAGTCGAAGGGATAGAACTGAGCCAACGTACACGAAGCCACCTTCACATCGCCGCCCTCCACATAGAGGCAGTCGCCCAACGTGTTGGTCAGCTGGCAGTTCGTGAGACTCATCTGGCAATGAACGGCTTTCACGCCAAAACCCTGGCAGTTGTGAACCGTACAGGCGTTCATCTCTAGCGTGGAGCGTCCCACATCGCACGAATCCACCACCACACCGTCGTAGGTACTATGAATGTCGGTATAGGCCATTTGGTTGCAGTAGGACGACTCGTGGAAACGGATACCTTTCCATTGTCCACTCACGTTGTCGTAGGGCAGATAAGCGAACATGCGGTCGATACGGTCGCCTCTCAAGGTGATGTTGGCGTCGGCCTCACCCTTGCACAACAACCGACCATAGACGTCGATACCGGCATCGTTGTGGAAATAGAGCGTCGTACCCTTGTTGATGGTCAGCGTGGCAGCACTATCAACCGTAATGCCTCCATACACCACGATGGGTTTCTCACCCGATAGCGTCTGCTCGCCCTTCACATGAAGGTCGTTCAAGAAGACTGCATCCCACGTGAAAGCCGACAACGCCACCTTCTGCACCACCCCACTCTCGAGGGTGAAAAGCAGGTTGTCCTGCCAATTGACGGGGCCTTCCTGATAGTTCAAAGGTGAGGTCAACTCCACGAATACACGAATGCTGTCCTTGTTGCGAATCTCCACATTCGACGTCTGGAAACCCGATGTCTCTCCCAGATAGGTACCATCCACATTCACACGGAAACCCGTCTGATTGCCTCGCTCCAACCGCACGTTCACACATCGGATGCCATCACCCGAATGGTTGAACACCCAAAACGTCTTGGTGGGCGTGGGCACATTGCTGAACACGGTGTCGAGCTTGACGGTATCGGTTGAGAAAGTCAGCAGATTCGTTTGGGAAAGGGTAAAAGAGTCGTCGTCGCTACACGAATTGATCAATGCAACGACAAAAAGGAACATCGTGATAATCCAACTTTTCTTCATCACATTATTATAACGCACACAATGGCGTTTTATTGCGTCGGGCCATCAGCGGTTTTTGTGGCGGATGAACCAGGGATGCACAAAGAAATGATAGAACGCGAGGCTCACACAAGCCACGATGATGCATATCGTGAGCACGCGCTGGCGGTCGTCGTTCATCAGCCAACCGGCAAACAAGCCGATACCGATGCCCGACTCCCAAGCGGCGAAGAATGTGCTCTGCGAGGTGCCGCGCTTGCAATGTCGGCTGAGTTTGATGAAGAACAACAGGAAACGCGAACCTATGAGCCCCACTCCCATCCCCATGAGTGTGGGTGCGATATAGACACCCGCCTTTGCACGGAAAAGCATCACCAGCCACGCCATCAGCACGAGTATCAACCCCGTGATGATCTGGCTCTCAATCTCGGCGTTGGCAAAAGCGAACTGCTCGGCCAGCAACGCCAGGAAGAAGCCCAACATCATGATGGCGAAGAAACGCGATGAGAGGGGCAACGCCAACACCATCCCCACCGCCAGCATGATGCAGAATACATTCAGGAACAACGCCCATCCTTCGGGCAGGAAAAAGCGGTCGAAGCTCACCAGTTTGATGTCTTCCTCGGGTGTCTTGAAGGGGAACTTCACGACCACTATCAGCAATATCGACAAAAGCATCAAGCCCAGCGACACCCAATAGACAATATGGTCGATGGGCAATTGCAAGGGATGGAGCACCAACGCCAACATGGGCGCCAACGAGAATGCGAAGCGAGCGAACCACCCTGCCGAGTGGTTGGCCTCCGTGCGTTGGAACGACTCACACACATCGATGATCAGCGTGCTGGCCAGCACCATCTGAGCCAATCCGAAGAAGGCTCCAAACAAGAATCGCAAGCCCACAAACGCGGGGAACATGAATGAATCAGGGATGGGAAGCACATCGATTTTCATCGTCAGGAACACCACCAGCGCCATCGCCAAGACGGTCAGCTGGAACAGATGGTTCCTTCGATAGCGTTGGATGAGCCAGTTGCAGAAAGGCCCCAAGGCGAAGATGCCAAGTCCATAGGCGCCCATCACCACCGCCGTCTGCTCCCTTGTGAAGCCGAGAGCCGACAAGTCAGCAGGAAGCACGGGGATGAAAAGATATACCGACATCGTGAGCAACAGGTCGGCAAACGCCAACAACCAAAACTCACGGTGCCAAAGGCGTGGATGGACGGGGGTGTTCTGTGTATTCATTCGGGAGGGATTTGATTCCACTTCTCGTTAATAACTCTCTTCAGCCGAGGGGAACGAGCCGTCTTTCACGTCGGTCACATATTGGCCGACAGCATCGGTCATCACCTTGCAGACATCGGCATAGACGCGCAGGAACTTCGGTCGGAAACCTTGTGTCATTCCCATCATGTCGGCATACACGAGCACCTGACCATCCGTCTGGTTGCCTGCTCCGATGCCTATCGTGGGACATTTCACCATCTTCGTCACCTTGGCGGCCAAAGCGGCAGGAACCTTCTCGAGCACCAATGCGAAGATACCTGCTTCGTCCAGAGCCTGGGCGTCGCTGATGAGTTTGGCGGCTTCAGCCTCGTCCTTGGCGCGAAGTCCGTATCCACCGAACTTATGGATGCTCTGAGGAGTCAATCCCAGATGACCGCACACGGGGATGCCGGCATCGATGAGTCCTTTCACGGTAGGCAGAATCTCCACGCCGCCCTCCAACTTCAGGGCGTCGACACCACTCTCCTTCATCATGCGACAGGCATTGCGGATTCCGTCCTCGCGACCGCTCTGATAACTACCGAAAGGCATATCGCACAACACCAGCGCGCGCTTCACGCCACGCGCCACACTCCGAGCATGGTATATCATCTCATCGACGGTGATGGGAAGCGTAGTGGCATTCCCCGCCATCACATTCGAGGCAGAGTCGCCAATCAATATGCTGTCCACACCCGCGTTGTCCAGAATCTGCGCCGTCGTGAAGTCATACGCCGTGAGCATCGAGATCTTCTCGCCGCTCTGCTTCATCTCCTGGAATCGGCTTGTCGTGATTTTCTTCTTGTCTGTGACCAAATATCCTGCCATTTTCTTGTTGTTTGAAACTATTTTCTTGTTGCTTGAAACTATCCTTGTTTAGAAATCCAGAACCGATTGATAATCCATTCCTTCATAGTTGTCGACCAAAAGGTCCGTATAAGCCTCGATGGCCTCGCGGCTGTTGGTCGTTGCCAATCCTACGACACGCATGCCGGCTGCTCTCACCGACTTCAATCCGTTGAAACTGTCCTCGAAGCCGATACATTCCTCGGGCGTTGCACCCAATCGCTCGGCAGCCTTCAGATAGCAGTCGGGATCGGGTTTGCTACGTTCGAAGTCCTCCGAGGTGAGCACGGCGTCGAACAGCCCATGCACCTCAGGGTGCGCCTCGTACACGTTCTCCATCTTCGCCTGGTTGCTGCTCGTCACGATGGCCGTCTTCACGCCATGCGCCCGCAGGTCGGTCACGAAGTCGACGAAGCCCGCCACATAGTCGAACGTCATCTGCCGTTCAAAGTCGTTGAGCCGCGCGGTCACCTTCGCCTGTTCCTCAGGTCGGTCGGGAAGCAGCATGTCGTATATCTGCGAGAGCGTCTGCCCCTTGATGCGTTGCTCCAAATGCTCCTCCTGAGGGTAGTACAACCGGCATTGTCCACCCCAGAAAACCGTATATTGAGGCTCCGTGTCGAACACCACACCATCGAGGTCGAACAACGCAGCCTTGAATTCTTTCCTATTCATTCAGTTTTTCGTCTATAACGCTCAATCCTTTCGGGGTGCAGAACCCACGAAGGAACACCAGCACGATGTTGCGGAAGATGTATTTCAGGTCGTACTGCTTGTACATCTGCTCGTCCATCACATACTCCATCGTGGCCGAACCCATCTGCGAGATGATGGCATAATCCACATCCTCGCGGAAAAAACCGTCCTCCACCCCACGTTTGAAGAACGCGAGCGTGTTCTGCTGGCGAACCACACGAAGTTCCTGAATGTAGTTGCGCACACGCTCATATTTGTGCAAATCGGAAAAGAACACGGGATTGATCTGCGAGAACGCTTCCATTTGCGTGTGATAGAACTTCAATATCACGTCCATCACGGTCGGATTGTTCTGCGCCACGTAGTCCTTCATCAAGGCCACGCGGTTCTCCTCGTCGAGCCTGATGCCCTCAAGCAGCAGTTCCTCCTTGTTGGGGTACACCTCATAGAGCGTCCGCTTCGAAATCGAGAGCGCCGTAGCGATGTCGTCCATCTTCACGTTGCGCACGCCCTTCGATTTGAATTCGCGCATCGCCACCTTCACGATCTTCTCCTTCAGGTTCTCGCGATACTGCGCTGGCGTCTCCGTTTTCCGTTTGTTCCTTTCCATTCTGGGTGCAAAAGTAGTGAAAACCGCGCATAATGCAAAATAAATTTATTTATTTTTCACTTTTACTCCCACCTTAAACCTGTTTAGAAGGCTGGGAGTGAAAGGGAAAAGAGGGAAAAGTGTTCCCGCATTGTCGCGGTGCATCCTACTTTCAACGTAGTTAAAGTTACGCAAATTTCGACCGAAGGTCAAAGGTAGTGATTAAGTGAGCAAAAAACCAAATTTATTTGAGTTTTTTCGAGCGTGAGTAATTTCGACCGAAGGTCAAAGGTAGTGAAAACCGAGTGAAATGACCAAACATTATAATATGAAATGAAATCATAAAGGCCACTGAACCCTCTCGAATCCAGTGGCCTTTTATCTTATATCTCTTATCTCATTATCTAAGTGAGGTCCTCACTTCTACTGGTGCAGAATCTTATTCACCAAAGTAGTCACATCGATGACATCGATTTTTTTATCGCGGTTCACGTCGTACTTCATCAGCTCGCTCTCGTTGATGATAACCCAGTGGGCAGGTTCGTGCATCACGCTTCTGAATTCTTCCTTGGGATAATAATAATCTCCATAATGCGTGAACTGGTCTGTCACATCTACGCCATTCCTAAAGACTCTGCCTGTGGCATTCGCATCCGGCAACTGGAATTCAACCGTAGCCGACTGATTAGCGGCCATTCCGTTTTCGACAATCTTGTTAATATAGAATCCCGAAACATTTTGTTTAACGAACTCATAGCCGTCATACTGTACATCATCGTTAAGGTCGGCACTTGCATAAACCTGGACATAGTCACCGATGAACATATATTCAACAGCGTTTTCGTCATTCGTTCCGCCAGAGAACACGGCCATGATGTCGAAGTTCTTTTCGTTCATTTGGTCGTACGTAATGGTGAACGAATAAGAGCCATCATCGTTCTTCACCAGTCGGCTTTCATTCCCAATGGTAATTGGGGTCCAATTGATGTCGAAGCTGGTGAGTTCTTCGCCATGCTGCGGAGTGAACATCACTACGTAGGTCTCGCCCTCATTGACCCATGCGCGCAGAGCATTATCACGGGAAACAGAAGATTGCGCCTCACCATCTACCATATTCATAAACGTAATAGACACATCGTTGTTGGCATAGGCGTTCAGCATCTTATGTGACTCTTCAATTATAATCTCCCATGTGGCTGGGTCGCGAAGGATGAAGCCGTAGGCATTCTGCGTGTTAGGGCCTGTCGAATAGTCTGAGATATAGTAATAGTATTTAGAGCCACCAAACGTCTGAGGTTCACCAAACGCGCTTGTAACATCATCACCATTGCGATAAATCTTGACCTTCTCACCTGCCACATACTCAATCGAGAATTCTGCATAATTACTCTTATTCGCATTATATGCTGGAAAATCAACCGTTGTCATTCCGTTGTTGATAGCAGGGGTATATTCTTCAGAAAGGTATCCATAGCCCAACTCTACGACACCTGTTCCACCCTTGCGATAGATGGTTTGGCGATGGCTGATGTCGTAGGAGATCTCCCAGTTGGCATCCTGCTGTACGTTCATGTTGTAACACAGATACCCATTACTTGAATCATAATCGTCATATTCGTAGGTGATGTCCTCGCCATTGCGTACAACGCGTACAGGACGACCATTTTCGTCCACAGGAACCTTCAGCTGATAAGTGTCGGTGGAAGTCTTTGGAATATAATGATTTCCATAGGCATTCGTGATATCATTCTCTCCGTGTGCACTGTTTATACTCGTGAATGCCATCTTCACGCCTTCTATCCCGTCAAGCAAATGTATCGTCCAGTGGGATTCGGAAGTTTTCTTGAAGGTGACCGCAAGGGTTGTCTCGTCTACATCCAAGGCGGGGAGAGTGAACGTATATGTGCCGTCAGCATTGCTCACAAGGCTGCCGGGATACTGCGTTGTGACATCAAAACCCCTCAGCCAGCATTTGTCGAGTTCATATCCTGAGTTGGGTGTCAAGGTGAACTCCGTACCTCCGACTTTTGGCAAGGTGGCTATCGTCGAGTTGTTCGTGATGGTGTAGCTATCCCACGCTACCGACCCATCTGCGTTGGAAGATACGTTTGCGTAGAGGTTCTTTGCTTCTCCCACTACGTTGATGTAAACTTCCTGATTCAATTCTTCAAAAATGTATCTCAATGTGTTATCTTGCAACGTTTCCAACGTGACCGCCTTGCCGTTCACATATACATGACCCACCTCATAGTTGTTGTTGGCGGCATAAGGAAAGATTATGAATCTGCTGCCCTTGTTCACCTTAATGGTTTTCGTCTTTCCATTATAGATGTCACCCAAACCATTTGCTCTTGCTCCGACGCCTTGAGAAACGGTGACCGTCACATTCACCTTCTCGGCTCCCACCACTCGGATGACGACATCGTCTTGCATGACTTCCCCTTCCAACGTGTATTTCTTTTTACCGTCGGTGGTGGTGGTCATTTGGTCTTTGACGTCAGTATCGTTCACATAGACATGCTCTACCACAATGTCTTCACTTGATGAATAGACATAGAATGTCAAGCTGTTGCTCTTGTCTATATCTTTCGATTTTATCATGTCGCCTGAGAGTTCTCCGAAGTCTTCCGCTTGGAACAGAGCACCACCTGTTACGCTGGCAGTTACCGTCACAAGGTTTTCACCTTCCTTGTAGTGCACCACGTTCTTCAACTGTTTATAGACATTGGAGCTCTGATGCCTTTGGTCGCATTCTTCCTGAGTCCATGCAGCAACATGCGCAGTGACGTTGGAGCCGGGAGCTGTGCAGATTTGTTCCCAAGTGACTGGGATCGAGTATGAGCTTACTGTGCCACCACTAAAATCTAATACAAATTTGCTCTCAAATGGAGGGGCGGAACTAGCTTGAAAATAGATGTCCGTCAAGTTCGAACATTGCAGGGGTGCGGTAGTAGTTGTTTCTGTTTCGTATTTAAACAATCCGCTACCATCGTCATTACCCTTGAATATAATTGTATTAAGATTCGAGCAACTCAAATGGCCTTCGATTTCAACATCCGGCGCTTGTTGTTGTTCATAACCTTCTAAATGACCAAAAAAACTAATTGAGCCAGCAAAAGTCAAGGTTTTGACATAATTGTTCGTAATGGTGCCATTGGCATATTGCACTGGGAGGCCAAACATTAAACCAGATTCTTCCAAATATGCTGGGATGGTAACTTCCTCTGCTGTACCAGTGATACCCGTTAGTACGGCAATATCGGTATGCTGAATTGTATAGATGGCATTAACAACACCATAATGATGATAAATAGCAAATGTCAGATTACCTTCGGTTCTGGTTCCAGCATATACATATTGGCTTCCTGCCCATGCACTCTGTGCTCCCACAGTGATGAGGAGGAGCATCAGCAAAAGTCTCTTTAGTTGTTTTAACGGTTTCATATTGTTTGGTTTTTTAGTTAATATTTCAGTTTACGAGTTAGAGAGTTAGTAAGTTTCAGAGTTTCTGTGTCATTTAGTTTTTGCAAAGGTACAAAATATTTTTGAAACCTCCAAATTTTGAGGGCGCTAGCTTGTGAAAATTTGTTACAAAATCGTTTATGTGAGGGCAAACTTTTCTGGATAAAGTGCAACCCAACCTGAAAGAAATAAATGTGAATAACTCGTGGTACGATATAGGGGATTGAAAATGACAGATGACAGATGACAGTTTTTTGAAATTCAGAGAAAAAGTGTTTAGTATTATATATTATATATATT
>JAFYYV010000023.1 GCA_017557405.1 Prevotella sp. | reverse complement strand
TTATTAATTATTATTAATTAATTATTGTAACTTATTGATAATCAGCCCCATGCGCGAATAACTCGAAATTGGGGCACGCAAAAAAGGGGTGTCTAATTGTCCCAATTGTCACACGCATGGGTTTTGCACCCGAAATGGCCTTTTCGGAAGGGGCTGAAAAGTGATGGTTTTTGCCGAAAATAGAATAAAATGACTTGAGAACTACCATTTTCGGATGAAAAGGCATCGTTTTTGAAAGCGTAGCTGAATGCGCTGTCAGAGGTGGTCTTTGACGTTGTCAAAGCATAGCTTTAACCGTGTCATTGCATAGCTTTGACCGTGTCATTCCATAGCTTTAAGCCTGTCATTTGTGGTCTTTGACAAGAAACAAAAAAACGCCACTTATATCGAGATAAATGGCGCTTTTATTCTACAAAAAAGACCATCACTTGTTGATCAGCTTCCAAATCCAAAGCACGAGACAGGCGCCAACGATGGCTGTGCCAGCCTGACCAAGAAGTCCACCCCACTCGATTCCGAGTTTCTCGAACAGCCAACCACCGACGAGTCCACCAATGAGACCCACAAAGAGGTCAACAAGCAGGCCGCCCTTCTTTCCGTTCGTCAACTTGCCAGCAATAGCACCGGCAATGATACCAATCAAGATTGAAATTAAAAGTCCCATAATGTTGTTGTTTTGGTTAAAAGATTATTGTTTATTGTTTGGGTTGAGTATCCAAAGGTTCATGCTGCAAAAATAACATTTTTATTCCATACTTCCATATAATTGTTGCAGAAAAATGCATCAACGCTATCGTATTTGCTCCTGCGGAATGAGCGAGTAGTCGAACATCACTTCAGAGTGGTTCTTCCAATTCAGTTCGCGCTTCACCACCTCATTGGTCTGGCGGTCGAGGGTTTCCACATAGATGCGCGAAACACGATAGTATTTCCCGTCGTCTTCCTGATGGAAATGATGGTCTTCTTCGGTGATGCGGTAAATGAATGGGAATTCCTCAGTGGTGCGCATTTCTGCATGAAGATCGTCTCCATCGCACCACGTGCAAAGCAGAACAGGCTGGTTGGTATCGTTGCGGAAACGCAGATCGATGAAGTTGTAATTGACTGACGCTCCTGCGCTATAGGGTACGCGATGACCGCCTGGGTCGGGAGCCAATGCATCGGAATGATGGTGCAGCTCGGTAATGGTCATAGGACTATGAAGCATCAGCAAGCAGAGCGTGTTGGCAAGATTGCACAAACCACCTCCAACACCTGCCACGAGCCGTCCGTTTACCAACACTCGCCCATCTGCAAAACCATTCTTGCGCGAAGTCTTACCCACGGTTTGCCAAAAAGAGAATGTCTCGCCAGGTTTGACAACCAACCCGTCAATCTTGCTACACGCCAGTCGGATGTTGTCGGCCTTGTTCTGCTGCAGTTGAGGGTCTATACCCGGTCCTCGCTTGATCATATTGCCCGACATAGAGAATACAGTAATTGGCAATCGCTCAGCATTGTGTTGTGTGGCATACTTCTCACTGCCCAACAGGTTTTTGATGTGGCGTTTCAAAATCTCCTTCTTCAGCGAGATGGCGTAAGTGGTGGGGCTTATCTCGCAAAACAGTCTTTTCTTCTTTCTCATGATTCGGCGTATCTTGGTTCGTTAGCGTTTTTGGAGTTCATAGATAAGGTATGAACTGTAGTTCTTCAACCATCCGTTGGCTAAGAGGTAATCGAATTTCTGCAAGGGTTTGCGAACGCTGCGCGGTAGTTTGTGGACGGGCAACATCATCATTCCGTGAATCGAACGTAATTCAAAGTTGTTGCGAGCCAGCCGATTCACATCTTTGCAATCGAAGCCCGTAGCTCCGTGCCATGTGGCTTGTTTGTGATGAAGCAGATTGCGGCGTTTCTTCGATGGGATATCAAATATGAACCGTCCACCAGGTTTCAGTATGCGGTTAGCCTCATCGAAAATCTGTTGTATGGTGTCTTCATCGAGGTGCATCAGCAAGTGGAAAGTATAAACTACGTCGAACATACTGTCTTCAAAATCTGTCTCGGTAGCCGATGCCTGCTTGAATTCAACATCGGGATGGCGTTGGCTAGCCAGACTCATCATCTCAGCGCTCGCATCGAGACCATGAGTGGCATAGTTGGTCAGTCGTCCTGTTCCGCAAGCCATCTCCAAACGCAGTGAACTTTCCTTGATGGAAATGAGACGATTGAGGGTGCGACGTTCTTGAAAGTCGATAAACTGCCCGTAACTATTGTTGAAACGACTATCATCATAATCTTTGGCAATGGAGTCGTAGTACTCCACAACTTTGTTTTCCTCTGTCATAGTTCTATTGGTTGATATAGTCGCAAACCTTGTCAATCTGTTCATGCATAGTGCCTCCGAAGCATCTGTTGAAGAAAGCGCTTCCGATGGTGAAAGCCCAAGGATTGGCTTCTTTTACCTCATCAAGTCGCTGAAAACTATCGATACTGCCCGCAATACAAACCGCACCTGGCACTTGCTTGACAAGTTCGCGGTTGAGTCGCACGGCATCTCCCACATAACGATAACCCAACAAATCGACACCGTATGCTCCTTTCTTGATGTACTCACGCGCCTCGGCTATCATCTCTTCTATACTACCCTCGAGCACCGATGGACGTCCGCTGACCTTCCCTACGAAGGGCATATAGCGAATGTCGTGTTCACGGCAGAATTGAAGAATGGAGTCGTGGAAAGTAGTGCCCATGAGTATGTCGCAACCACACTCGACACACATCTGCGCACCTGCCAATCCTTCCTCTTCGCTGTAGGCGACCACTTCAAGGAATGTGGTTTTACCGCAACGCTTCATCTCGGCATAAAGTTGTTTCATCTCTTCGAGAGGAAGTGGATGTTCCTTGAATCCCCAATAGCTGGCCTTGCTTTCACGACATGAATCGAATACTTGTGCTGCATCGCTCACCGTGAAATCGTTATAGGTTAGCATGACTATCAATTCCATAACAAGTGGTTTTAGTTAGTAATTGCAGAAATAGGAAATATCATCTCCTTCTGTCGTATCCCACGTATTTGGGAGATTCCCCATATTTGTTGGCATAGGGTTCGCTATCCACACACAGCATAATCATCAACACAAGGCTGTAAAGCAATAATACTAACACTATCGCCAGATATTTAATCAGTAACATTTTTACATCAGCATCGTTTATCCCATTTGGGAAGAACCTGATGAAATCGTAGATGATATTGCCATAGAGAACAAGACGGAGAATGAAACCAAAGCCCCACCACCAACCACTTCTGCCAGTATCGTGAAGACGGCGAAACGTCAGGGGTATGGTGGCTATGCTCAATACAAATCCTATTGGGGGGAATACCAAATTAACGAAATAAACAACGGCCATTGTCCACCAAAATTCAGAGCGTCGTGAACGTCCTTTGAACTGTAGGATTTTATCGGTCGACTCACGAAGAGCTTCGGAGATTTCCAGGGTTGGTTTGATTGTTTGTTCCATAATCTTATTGTTTCGATTGTTTAAATTTGGCTATATTATCATTCATTGGATTCTTCTTCCTTCTTTTGCTTGTCCTTTTTCTTTTTCTTCAGCTCATACACAAGGGCAATAACGGCAACTACCACCCCTAAAAAGCTAACGGCAAGAACTATCAGGTCGAAGTTCTCTTTTGCGAAAGACATTATCGTTTCCATCTCTAATTCTCTTGTTTCTTTATGTCGGTTTTCATTGTTTCGTTCGCGCAAATTTACATTTTCTTTCGCACTCAACCAAACAAGTAAGGATATTTTTATATTTATTTGTTGAGTTTTCTTGGCAGTAAACGTAGAAATGACTATCTTTGCCGAAAAGAACCTAGAACGCTATGCGACCAAATTCGAAATAAAACACTACCATGCCACAATACAACTACATCGCCATCGCCCGCAACGGAGCGGGCCTCATCGCCAAAGGCGACCGCATCACATTTACTAGCGAACGCCAAGTGGAAGAATCAACTGGACTCTCGTTCCGACACGAGATTGCAGAAGCTGTGCGCCAACAACTGCATGCTGACGTAGATCCTTCACAGGAGGCGCAAACCGCCACTAACTTCGACGTCTATAGCGAAAGCCGATACGCTGAAGTGCGTGAGAAACTCGAAGCTGCTGCCGCCCGCGAGCAAGTTGCTGAAGAGAAACGTAAACGTGCTGAGGAGCGCGAACAAGCCAAGGCTGAACGCGAAGCTCAGCGTGCGGAAAAGCAGACGACTGGCAAGAAGAATTCCAACGATGGGCGTATCGGTCAGAATAATGGCAGTTCCAAAACCAAGAAGAAGACTACTAGAAAGAAAGGTATTTCGCTTGGTCCTCTTGGGAAAATCAAACTCAAGAGCCTTTTGAAGTTCCTTGTCGCCGCTGTTGCCATCATCTGGTTCATCTCCACCAACCTCAAATCGTGCTCCCTGCAGAGTATCCTCGACGAGATTGGCGTGAAAACCGAGCAGACTACCACGAAGAAGAAATCGACTACAAAAAAAGCAACCACTACTACAAAAAAGAAGTCAACTACTTCTTCTGCGGCTCGCAAGACATCTACTACTTCAGCTAAGAAGTCAACTTCCTCTACATCGAAGAAGTCATCAACTTCCTCATCAACTCGCAAATCTTCAACCACAAAGTCTTCTGCCAAGAAAAAGTCTACTTCATCAAAGAAGTCAACTACGAAACGCAAGACTTCGCGCAACTAAAACCATACAAAAAAGGCACTCCGTTGATTACAGAGGGCCTTTTTCATTTATAATAAAAGCGGCAATTTTATAACTCTTATTCCTCAATCCTCGCTGGTAAGCAGTTCCCATAGTTTCTTTTCTTTCTCGGCTTGTTGACGGGCAATTTCCTCTGGCGAGAGTTGTTCCTCGATATTCGCAGCGGGTTGGTTTGCATCAGGCTGGGAGACTGAGGGATCTAGTTTATTAGAAGTTTCATTTGGCTCTGTCGATGGCTGTTGATTGTCATCTATACTAGCTTCTGCAGTAGGGGTATCATTGTCTTCATAATCGGCCGGGTTAAAGCCACCAAGATCGCCAAAGGTTTCTTTAAAACCTGGAGTCTGCGCAATATTCTCAAGCAGAGCACGCTCCATAGAGAAGGTACTTGGACCGAAGGGATTGACAACGATGCCGGTATCGGGACCGAACTTGCGAATGATTTGCAACAATTCTCCCAATCGAGCGAGTCGCGCCTCAGGTTGTTCACCACTCTCCATGATATGCGTGTCGCGCTCCAATGCTGCCCAATCGGTAAAGACTGGTAACTCGGGGTTCTTGCCAGGCAACTGTGCCCAATATAGTCCTAAGGAATCATCGCTTATATCAATGGGACCTTCGCAATGCTTAGGTCCACTTTGTGCGACGACAGGAACGACGAAGACAGAATTGCAAAGACAGAATCCCAACAGGTTGGCCCAAGCTTGTTCCGTGCGCTCACGCTTTAGCTCGCCCATAAGTCCGCTGAGGTAAGGGTTTTCTATCTTGCGACAGTCGGTATCAATACAAGGCTTTGTTTCGGCAATAACCACACCAAAACTGAATCCTGCCTGTGCTGCAGCACCTTGAATGACATGCGCATTTTTCAAAAAGACATGTCCACGCTGGTCGGTAATCTCGTTGCAGCTGACACCGCTGATGTCTTCGAGCGCGCTGACTATGGCTTCTTGTGTGCAAGCAGGGTTCATCACATAAACCATCTGTCCCACTCGCACTGTTCCCTCTATGAATCCTAGTGTGTCGATATCGCCAAGCGTATTTTTCAGGGCGGCTTCTATCATCATCGTCATTCTTTTCTGGGGCTTTTCCATATCTTCCTTGCGTTTTTAATGATTAAGCATCGTTATAATTGTTACTTGCAAAAATAGTCATTTTATTCTGAATTCCGTTGTCTATGGGGTACCACGGATAGAAATATCAGATTATTTAACAGAAATGTAGGAATTGAATGACCGATTTGTTGTATATTTGCAGAGTCACCAAAGAAAAGAACAACATGTCCGAACCATATCCATTGCTACAATCTCAAGAAGATGTCTACCTTGCGTGGACGGCACATCCCGAGAGTGTGGCTTGGAACCTGCCATCTATCATAGAACTGGGGCCGAACGTGTCAGCCGACCGGTTAGAGCACGCTTTGCAGGCTGTTGTTGCCGTGCGCGGTGTGCTTCATACTCGGTTGACAACGGGCGTCGTACCATGTCAGCAGGTGGATTGGTCATTGCAAGTGCCGATTGTACGGCGACAAATGAAGTCAATTGACGATGTGCGCCACTATGCGCACAATGGTTTCGTCCGACCTTTTGCCATCGATGGTAGCGAAGCATTGTGTCGATTTGAGGTGATTGAAACTCCGCAGGGAGTTGTATTGCTATTGGATGTCCATCATGTGATAGCCGATGGTCTAACTCTCTCGCAACTATTGATGGGGCGTGATCTGCCAATGGCTTATGCAGGTCAGCCGCTACCTGATGATGATAGTGAACAATGGATGGGGCGATGGGCGCAAGAAGAACGCAGAAGTTTCACCACGGAAGCCTATCAACAAGCGCGTGAAGTAGTAACAACGCGACTCGCTGATGTGGAATTTCCCTCGCTAGGTCGCGTGGTAGCTGATAACGAAGGTCCACTCATATCCTCTTCAGGACGTATTTCCTTGAGAGAAGTTGACGATTGGTGTCAATGCATGGGTGTATCAGCCAACGTGTTGTTCCTTTCTGCGTTCGCGGTAGTTTTATCACGCTTGTCCCGCAAGAATCGTTTAGGCTTGTCGGTTCTCCATCATGGCAGGGCCGACCGTCGACGTCGCAATGCTTATGGCATGTTCGTCACACCGATTCCTGTAGTGGCTGAGTTGGATGATGCCGCATCGCTCACAGTGCTCGAATTGCTTCATCGCATACGTCGTGAGATGATGTGGGGTATACGTCATGGTGTCTATCCTTTCGCCCATTATTGTCGCGAGATGGGCATTTCGCCAGGTGCGACATTCGGTTTCCAAAGCCAGTCTATCCACGAGGGTGTCTGCCTAAACGACGTCTATTATGTAGCCCACCAATTGCGGCCTCAACAGGTGAGCGCCGACCTTTCCTGCATGATTTATGTTGCGGGCGATGATTACGAATGGCGACTTGAGGTCAGTGGGGCGCGGATGTCTGAAGACGATGTATTGATGGTGAGCAAGGCCATGAGCATTGTTTTGCATCGTATGATGCAGTCAGTTTATGCAACTATTGCGTCTCTCTCATTAACCTCCGAAGACGAACAGCGCAGATTGTTGGCGCTTGGTCATGGTGCCGATGTGGTTGTTGATGAAAGTCTATCAGTGGTGGAACGTATACTTCGCCATGCAGTTTTATCACCTTCGAACATAGCAGTTCAGGATGCCAATGGTGAAATGACTTATGCTGAGTTGGCTGGTGCGGTGGAAGAAGAATGTCTGCGTTTGCACAATGATGGTATGGGCGAAAGTTCACTCGTAGTCGTAAAACCTTGTCGTAATCGCCGATTGGTGGTCAACGTGTTGGCAGCATTGAAAGTTGGAGCTGCATTCACCATCCTTGATGAAGAAACTGACGAATCAAACTATCCTTCATCCATCATCCTTCATCCTTCACCCAAAGAAAATCTATCAACCTTTGAAAACAATTCTCCAGCTTACATAATATTCACTAGTGGTTCAACGGGTCAGCGCAAAGGTGTAGTCATTGGGAGTCACTCATTGCTTCATTTCGTTGATTTCATCACCAACGAATGGCATTTGACGGATTCCGACCGCATTATGTTGCATTCTTCGTTGTCGTTTGATGCAACTATCGAGGATCTTTTTCCAATTCTTACTGTAGGTGGTCGATTGGTGATGGTACCTGAGGACGTGCGGATGAACCTTGCAGCACTGGCTCGTTTTATCGAAGAAAACCACATCACGGGAGGCTGCCTAACCACACGACTTGGGCAATTGCTTGTTGACCGCTACAATCCTCCGATGCGTTATCTCTGTTTGGGTGGCGAACGGCTGACTTCCATTGCACCATCGCATGCGGTCATCATCAACACCTATGGTCCCACAGAGTTCACGGTTGATGCCACATGGCACATTCTTCGACCCGACCGCAACTATCCCAACGGGGACATTCCCATCGGTCGACCACTCTATCGTCAACGGGCGATGGTGGTAGACCAATGTGGCCAATTGCTACCACGTGGGGCGGTAGGCGAACTATGGCTCTCTGGTTCGCAGTGCGCTCTTGGAGTAATAGAAAACAAGGAATTGAAAACTCTAAATCATATAAAAAGCCTGGAAATTCTAGAAACTTTAGATAATATAGAAAAACAAAATTGTTATCCCACAGGCGACTTGGTACGCTGGGGGCGGAAAGATGACAACCTCTATTTCGTGGGCCGCGCAGACCGACAAATTAAACTACGTGGCTGGCGCATTGAGCCTGCCGAAGTAGAACGCGCATTGTTAACATTAGATGGCATAGAACAGGCTGTGGTAGGCATTCGCAACATTCGTGGTCGTCAACATCTATGCGCTTGGTATACATCGGTGCGTAATGCTAATTTTACTCCCACAGTGTCAGCATTATCGTTGCCTCGGGCATTAGTGCCTACAGCATGGTGCAGAGTGGAACAGATGCCTCTGACTGCCAATGGGAAAATCGACCTTGCAGCCCTTCCCACACCCACATTAGCGGCGCCCACAGCCCACCACGAACCACCAACATCGCCCATCGAGCAACAACTTTGCAACATCTTCGCAGAAACACTCGACCTTGATGGCGTAGGAGCAACCGACGATTTCTTCGCACTTGGCGGTACTTCGCTCGATGCCATGCAACTTTTGGGCGCTGCTGAGCAACATGGTTTGCACTTGAGCTATGGCGACGTGTTCCGATGGCAGTCACCAAGAGGAATTGCTAAAGATGTACTTCATGAAAAAACGATTGTTGCTGACGAAAATGAAGTAGTATTGCCGAAGATTTCCATCCCCACAGCGCAACCTCGTAAAGAGGAAAAGAAATGGCCAGCGCGATGCATTCTACTCACAGGTGCTACAGGATTCCTAGGTATTCATGTCTTGGCGCAACTCCTAAACAACGACCATCTGGAAGACGATTTTTCCCTCTACTGTCTTGTTCGAGCGACTTCCGAAGACGAAGCACGACAAAGATTACGTCGCGAACTTTCTCTCCACGCACTGCCTGAGTCTTTAGCTTCACATCCTGCCCTACACATAGTTCTTGGCGACGCCACATCTAGTGACACTTTCAAGCCATTAATTGACAAAAGCATTGATGCAGTAGTACATTGCGCTGCCAATGTGCGCCATTTCTCACCTTCTACGCAAATCATCGACGACAACGAGGGTATGGCTCGCTGTATCATCGACTTCTGCACCGCTTCTCGTGCGCGACTCTACATGGTTTCAACACTGAGTTTGAATAAGAACCATGATTCCTCAAATTTATTACTCAAAAAAACATTACCCTCAAACGACTATTTACATTCGAAGGAGGAAGCAGAGCAAATGGTAGCACGTGCCGTCATAGATGGTCAATTGAAGGATGCGTTAGTGGTACGCGTGTGCAGCCTATTACCATCTTCACCACGTGGATGGAACCATCCGCGCTGGATGGCTACGAGTCTCGCAGGTTCATTACGCCTTCTGCGTCGGTTGGGTGTGGTGTCGCAGACGTTAGCAACTCTCCCTCTTCCCGCTGCCCCCGTTGACGTTGTCGCTCACCAATTGGTTTCACTTTTGTCGCAACCGATGGATTGGGGTTTAGTATCACTTGCTCCAACGCAAATGACTCTCGTTGGTCTGTTCAACCTTGAAACCACCAATTCTTCACAACAACAAAAACCTCCCATACGCATCGTTTCCGATGAATCCTTCGCTGATGCCATTCGCCGCGCTTTCGATGATCCCACCCTTCGCCCTATGCTCACCCCCTTGATGGCATTGGCTGATATGAGTGGATACCCTCTCCTTGCGTTACCTCAATAAAAAATCTATCCACCTCTTTTCGAATGGGGATGGAAAAACGTTAGCAATGGAAAAATAGACGTTTTATCTCAAAAGGGTTATTGTATCTTCGTCTGCTGGGCAATCTGCTGGTTTATCTGCGACGAGAACTTCACGGGGTTCTGAATGCGCTCAAAGCTATTCGACACTTCACCAGTTGACACCACGACAGTTCCGTAGTCGAGCATACGACCGATGATGCTTTGGCGAATGCTCACACCCTCGCAACGACGCAGGATGAGATCGAGCGAATCGCGACGGACAATGCCACGCTTTAGGATGAGCCGTTTCGTAGTAAGGATGTATTTCCTACCACCATAGATGTTAAGCGCCCAAATACCAGCAATGATGGCTAGTACGAGCGCGATGATAGCCTGAACAAGCAGGTCGAAGGGGATGGCGAACTGAGCAATAGCTACTACCAAGAGTAGTGCCGGCATCCAGTAGATGATCCAATGCTGGCGGGCTTCATAGACGATTTGCTCACCGTCCATCAGGTTTTTCTCGATATAACTCATGTTTGTTTCTTTGGTTTTATTGATTGTTTGTGGAGCAAAGATAAGAAAAAGTCGTTCAACAACGTTAATGTAGCCACCATTTTAACATTCGATTAACGAAATTGAAACAACTCAGCACAAAAAACGAGTACCCTCTCCTTCCGAATCGAAAGGGAAATGCCGTTATTTCCTTACGAATTGTAAGACTGAAAACTAAAGGAGTGTTAAACTGTCGCTTTGTGTTTTAAAAAAAGAGAAAAAGGCATTGGCCTATCGTTTTTTTTACTATCTTTGCGATAGAATGGCACTATAAGAAGTGCTGTGGACATCTTCAAACTCTAACTATCACACTGTATCGACCAACTTAACAATCAAGTAAAAACACAGGAGGAAACTAGTATGATGAAAACAAAAAAACACTACCGTGAAGACGAACCCTTAGAATACGACAACATCTACAACGTAGAGCGCGACGAACTCTATGTGGAGAATCTCACATCGATTTGGTACAACTAACCAATTCACATGAACACCCCGCGTAAGAAATTTTCTGACCATACGAGCAAAAAGGGTGCGTGACGTGACAACGCAAAAGCAAACAACAGGATTCAGACCGGCAGCCTGCAGACGACAAGCGTACGCCGACGATGAGTCCTGTTCTTTTTCTAGACTATCAACCCATTAACACTTATCAAAAACATGACTCGATACTCGAACAGTAAGAAATCACTTCGTGGTATATCTAAGAAAATCATAGGCTTGCGTCAATCGTGGAGAACATTGCAAGAGGCTCGCCGCCGCACCTTGAAGCAGTGGCCACGTATTGGTCTGCGCAAGCGGTTGCTTGTTGTTGTGGCTTTCGCCCTTGCAACTTTTTCGTCGGCCGACGCCCAAGTGTCATTCGGACGCGCGACACCATTCGTCAACGGATGGCGATTCGCTCTCATTGGCACTGACTGGCGTGCTCCATCAACCACAACGGCTATCACCGCAGCAGCTGCACCCTCGACCGCAATGCCCTCACAGGCAAATGAATCTTTCGACGACTCCACAGTCCGTAACACTGATTTCAATGACTCGCGATGGCGACAACTCACATTGCCTCACGACTGGTCAGTAGAACACCCAATGTCGCCTCAACTATTCTCATGTACGGGTTATCTACCTGGAGGTGTGGGATGGTATCGACGTCATTTTACTCTTGACGAACTGACCGAGAAAGGTACTAAACCGCGACAAGACAGCCAATGGTTCATCTATTTCGAAGGCATCTACAACCGTGCAGAAGTCTATCTCAACGGCCATCTTTTGGGCATGCGACCCAATGGTTACGCATCGGTGCTCTATGACATGACGCCATATCTCAATAAGGAAGGCGACAATGTGCTGGCTGTACGTGTGGATCATTCACGACAAGCGGACTCACGATGGTACACCGGCAGTGGCATCTATCGCCCTGTGTGGATAGTAGAATCAGGTCCAGTGCATCTGGCACAATGGGGTAGCGCGTGGCGATTGAAGAGCATGAACCGCAACACCGCTACGGTGGAGGTGGACATTGAGACTGCTACTGCGCAAGGCTATGCTGCGAACGCCCCACGAATGAAGGCTGAAGTTATCATCAAAGACGCACAAGGTCGGCAGGTGGCGAAAGGACAAACTGCTATTGGCGCTCAAGAAAAACGCACGCTGGTCATGAAAATCAACCGACCCACTCCGTGGGATATTGGCAACGGCTACCTTTACAACGTCGAGACCTTGCTGCGCGACAGCCACTCTAATGAAGTCATCGACAACAACAAGATGAATGTGGGACTACGTACACTCGATTTCACACCCAACCAAGGTTTTAGAATTAACGGACGTAGTGTGAAAGTGAAGGGCGTTTGTCTGCACCACGATGCTGGCGTATTGGGAGCCGTAGTGCCACGCGAAGTGTGGGAGCGACGTCTGCAGAACCTGCTGTCCATCGGCGTGAACGCCATTCGCATGAGCCACAACCCACAGGCGCCAGTGGTCTATGACCTCTGCGACTCCTTGGGACTACTTGTGATGGACGAGGCGAGCGACGAATGGGAATTCCCCAAACGCAAATGGTTGAAGGGCTGGAACCAAGGTGAGCCAGGCTACGAGGGAACATATGACTTCTTCGAGGAATGGATAGAGCGCGATGTAGCCGATATGGTACGCCGCGACCGCAACCACCCTTCTGTCTTCCTCTGGTCCATTGGCAATGAGGTAGATTATCCCAACGACCCTTACACTCATCCTGTACTCGACGGTTCAAGTATCACACAGCCCATGTACGGAGGCTACAAACCCGGGCAACCCGAAGCTGAGCGCATTGGACGCATCGCCCAACGGTTGGTGAAAGTGGTGAAGCAAATCGACCAAAGCCGCCCCACAACAGGAGCGTTGGCAGGTGTGGTAATGTCCAACCAAACCGCTTATCCTGAAGCTGTCGATGTGGTGGGATACAACTACACTGAGAGCCGCTACGATGAAGACCACAAAACCTATCCGAATCGTGTAATTTACGGCTCCGAGAACCGCCACGACCTAGAAGCCTGGCTGGCCGTGAGAGACAAGGATTTCATCTTCGGACAGTTTCTTTGGACAGGCATCGATTATCTCGGCGAGAGTGGCGCATGGCCCGCACGTGGTTCATCTGCAGGACTACTCGATTTGAAGGGCGACCGCAAACCACAAGCATGGTGGCGTGCTTCGCTTTGGAGCGAACAACCCATGTGCTACATCGGCACTTATCCCATTGTCTCGCGTGGTGGAGCCAACGGATTAAGACGTGCGCGCGACCAGCGTGTGACCATCTACGCTCCCGATGTGTGGAACTACAACGATGGGCAACGCATCCGAGTGGTGTGCATGACCAACCAACCCAAGGCTCGCCTGCTGCTCAATGGTGAGGAAGTGGCTGAGCCGACTGAGAAAGACGAGTCGACAGGACTCATTTGGTGGGACATCACATACAAAGGTGGCGTGCTGCGAGCAGAGGCGCTCAACAATCAAGGGCTTGCTGTGGCCTCGTATGACATACAGACGACAGGACGACCTGCCGCACTACGCCTGACGACCGACAAGACAACATTGACAGCTCGCGGACGCGTAGCCCACGTGGTGATAGAAGTGGTGGACGATGAAGGTCGCACAGTGCCCTTGGCTGACAACGAAGTCACCGTGCGCGTTAGTGGTGAAGGTCGCTTGTTGGGTCTCGAAGGAGGTGATATGAGCGACACCAGCAACCTGCGCGATAATCGTCAGCGAGTGGTGCGTGGCCGTCTGATGGCCTATGTCCAAGCAACCGAAGACATTGGCGAAATCTTCATCACAGCCAGTTCGCCACTTCTCAACCCCGCTGAGACGACCTTGGAAATCGGCAGTAAATGACGAGTGAATATTTAAAATGACCATTTAAAATTCCCCCTTTTGCGCTTTTTAACGTTAGCTGATGCAAGATTCTCGCTTTTCTGAGTTTAAACTTATAGAAAAACTTTAATTTTGCAGGTATGAAAAAAGGTATGAAACGGGTAGCCATCGCCCTGACCATGATGGCAATGACTATGACAGGATGCGCAGGATGCAGTAGTGACAATGATAGCCAAGAGCCGACATTAATCATCGACCCTGTTGTGCCAGCAACCATTGAATTGACTCGCGCTGAACGGGAAATGGTGGGCCACAGCAACGAGTTCGCCTTCAACTTGTTCCGCACGACAACGAAAACAGCATACGAGGGAGAGAACGGTCTTAACCAACCAAAAAGCATCATCGTATCGCCCATCAGCATCACCTTCGCTCTCGGCATGCTCAACAATGGTGCCGTTGGCGAGACACAGGCACAAATAAATAAGGTATTAGGTTTCGGTGAAACGGGGGCAGACGGCATCAACGCCTTCTGCAACAAAATGCAGTCGGCAGCTCCAACCCTCGACCCAAAGACGAAGGTGATGATTGCCAACAACATCTATCTGAACAAAGGCTACGAGTTGAAGTCCGACTTCGTGCAGATTGCGAAAGACTTCTACAACGCTACCCCCGAAAGCAGTGATTTCCATGATGGCAAAACGATGGGCGTCATCAATCAATGGGCAGCCGACCACACGGAACAGATGATCAAGGAGGTGCTGAACCCAAGTACTTTCAATCCCGATGCCGTGAGCTATCTGCTGAACGCCATCTACTTCAAAGGCAGTTGGACCAAGAAATTCGACAAGGCTGAGACGAAGAAAGAGGTATTCGATCATGCTGGCTTAACCAAAGAATTGACCTACGCAGACATGATGCACCAGACCGCAACATTCGAATACGGCGAGAACGACAATTATCAAGCCTTGCGCCTGCCCTATGGCAACGATTCGTATCAGATGACGGTGCTGCTACCAAAGACTCAGAAAAACGCTCTGCCCACCGTGCCCACCACCGAGGAGTGGCAACAACTGAATCAGCAGATGAACACTGTGGTCGTAGATGTGAAACTACCACGTTTCGAGTCGAATACCGACATCGATTTGCAAGACATCATGTCGGCTCTTGGGATGCCTGATGCTTTCAATCCCGCAAAGGCCGATTTCAGCAACTTCTGTTACGCGCCGACGTATATAGGTCTGATGAAGCAGGTGGCAAAAATCAAGCTCGATGAGGAAGGTTCAGAAGCGGCTGCAGTAACCGTTATTGGCATGTTTAAATCCGCCGTTCCTGACGAACCAGAACCAAAAATTTACAATTTCCACGCCAACCACCCGTTCCTCTATGTCATCAGCGAAAAGCAAACAGGTGCCATCTTCTTCATCGGTCTATACACGGGTTACTAAATAACGAACTTGGGGAGGTTGTGACAATTGTGACAATTAGACAGTCGTTTTTTACACGCTTCAAATCATTGAACATTGAAGATTGAACATTGAACATGATTGAGGCTGTTTTCAAGTAGCAATTTCTACAGCTGAAAATAGAGATAGAAACAACTAAATCTATCTATATATCTATATAAATGTATATATAATATAATATATATGTTAAT
>JAFYYV010000022.1 GCA_017557405.1 Prevotella sp. | reverse complement strand
TATAATATATAATTATAATAATAGTAAACTATCATTTTCTCCGCGCTGCACATCTGCAAGGTGCTTAATGTGACGTGTGACGTTGTGACGTGTGACGTTTTATCCGTGTTTTATCAAAGACATCTTTAACCGCTTCATTACATGGTTTTGCCTTGGGTATTGCATATCTTTGAGTGTGTCATTGCATAGCTTTGAGGTGGTCATTTATGGTTTTTAATCGGCTCAAAGACCATGAATCAGCCTCGGTTGGTTTCGCTTTCGTAAAATCGATTATATTAACAGATTTTAGCACACTAGCGAGCCTGAAATTTGGAGGTATCAATAATTATTTGTATCTTTGCAATACAGTAAAAAACAGAAAAGATATGGAAAACTTGAAGTACTTTTTCGTGACGATGCTAATGGTTTGCATCCCATTCACGGCTAACGCGCAGTTCATGATGTTCGGAGGTGGAAACCGCCCGAACCAGGACAGTCTTCGCAAGATTGCCGCTGCCGACTATGCCGACATGCTGGCCAAGGTGGGTGTGGGTCAGCCCCGTGAAGGCCGCCAACCCAATAGCCCTGACGAGAGCAAGCATCCCAACTATGATGAGCTGACAGCCAACCCTTATCCTTTCTATCCCGATCCGCTGGTGACGGAAGGTGGCAAGCGAGTGACGAGCGCCAATATGTGGTATAAGGTGCGCCGTCCGGAGATCGTACGTCTGTTTGAGGACAACGTATATGGCCGCATTCCCGCGAATGTGCCCAACGTGAAATGGGAGGTGACGAAAGAGGAGAAGAGGGATTTTGAAGGAAAGCCAGTGGTGGTACGCTACTTGAAGGGCGTGGTGGACAACTCGAGCTATCCCTCCATCAAGGTTGAAATTGAGGCCAATGTGGTGTATCCCGACAACGGCAAACAGAATCTGCCCGTGATCATTGAATTCGGATTCGGCGGTGGAGACCCCCTGCGTAGCTTTGGCAGAGGCGTGTCGTGGAAGCAGCTGGTGATAGAGCGTGGTTGGGCAGCAGCAACCATCAACCCCTCTTCCATCCAAGCTGATGCAGGGTCGGGGCTGACAAACGGCATCATCGGACTCTGCAACAAGGGTGGACACCGCCAGCCAACAGATTGGGGTTCGCTCCGCGCCTGGGGGTGGGGTCTTTCACGACTGATTGACTACTTCGAGACCGACAAGACGTTCGATGCCACCAAATGCGCCATCGAGGGCGTTTCGCGCTATGGCAAGGCCTCGCTGGTGGCAATGGCATTCGAGGAGCGCATTGCAGCTGGATTCATTGCTTCTTCTGGTAAGGGAGGTGCAGCCGGATGGCGCCGCGACTGTGGTGAGAGCATCGGCAACATCGTGTCGCACGAGGAATACCATTGGGTGTGCGGTAACCTGATAAAATATGGAACCGATCCGCTGACAGAGAACGATTTGCCTGTTGATCAGCACGAGTTGATAGCCCTCTGCGCCCCGCGCGCCTGCTTCATCTCCACCGGCAGTTGGGATGGCGACAAATGGCAGGATGTGGTGGGTTCGTTCATATCGGCTTCGAAGGCATCGCCCGTGTATGAACTACTGGGCTACAAGGGCGTGGGCACCGACCTCTTCCCAGGCATGGACAACGGTTTGATGGAGGGTCGTCTCACTTATCGGCAGCACCACGGAGGTCATGAAGCGGGTCCCAACTGGCCTTTCTTCCTCGATTTCTTTGAGAGGGAAGTGGTTAGGTAATTGACAATTGGACGATTTACAATTTGACCATTAATAGAAAAGGCATCGAACGAATATGTTCGGTGCCCTTTTTTTAAATCTTCAATCTTCAATGTTCCATGTTCAATCTCCTTACTCTCCGAATATCTCCTTGAGTTTGGCATGCAGAGCCTCCGCACGCAGTCCGCGAGCTACAATCTTGCCTTGCGGGTCGATGAGCAGGTTGTCGGGGATGGAGTTGACGCCATATACCTTCGAGGCCACTGTGTTCCAGCCTTTCAAGTCGGACAGGTGCGTCCAGGGCATTTTCAGGTTCTCGATGTCCTTCACCCAGGGTTCCTTCTTGTTGTCGAACGAAAGGCCGACAATGTCGAATCCTTTGGCGTGATATTTGTCGTAGGCAGCCACCACATTGGGCATCTCAGCCTTGCAAGGTCCGCACCACGAAGCCCAGAAATCAACCAGCACCCATTTGCCTTTGCCCACATACTCGCTCAGCTTGTGCATGTTTCCGTCAGGATCAGCCTCCTCGAGGTCGGTGAACTGCTGGCCGATGAAGGCGTTCTTCTTCTCCTCTTGGGCTTTGCGCAGGGCGACTTCCTTTTGTTGGGCCTGCACAAGGGGATGGCTTGCCCAGACGGGTTTCAAGTTGATGAGGCTGTCAAGCTTCTCCTGTCCGAAGAATTGCACATACTCATCGATGAATGCCACAGGAATCAGCGTCTCGTTCTCCTCTTTGAAGACCTTTGCCACTTGGTCGCCCATCTTCATCATGGCCATCACCATCGCGGCTGTCAGCTCCATTTTCTTGTTCTCCTGCTCTTCCTCCGACATGTTCTGCACCTGGTTTTGAACTTTGGCAATGCCGGCGTTGGCAGCCAGGTCGTAAGCCACGAGGCGTTCGTTCACGGGCGAGCCTTTCAGGGTGCTGTCGTTGAGGTTGATGGTGACAGGCGTGCCATCGTTGAAGAAGAGTGTATACCAGCCGTTTCCTGTTTGGCCGAGTGCCAGGAAGGCGTCTTTCTCGGCTGTGCCGCTGAGGGTGAATTTGCCATCGGAGACGACGGTGGTGGCAAGTTGCTGACGGGTCTGTCGGTTGTACAACTCGACGGTGGCTCCGTTGTTATTACTGATACCGTTGACGGTATACTTCACTTGTTGTGCCTCGGTGGGCAACGTTGCTGCGATGAAAGCAGCCAAAACTAATACCTTTTTCATATTCTTGATCATTTTTAAATTTCTCGTTTGCAAAGTAAAGGCTTATTTTCAAAACCTCCAAATGTTTCCATTCTCAATAGTTTTCATGCCATTTGCAATAGTTTGCACGCTATTCGCAATAGTTCGCACCTCAAGCATTCTTATAGAAGTAGTAGGCTAAGATCGACATTCCAATAACCTTCACCAACATGTCGGGATTGCCCGATTCTGCAATGTTCTGATGCATCGAAACCAGGATGACTGCCACTGCCACAAGCACCACGAATGCAAGAAGTGCATAGAACAGTCCTTTGGGAATCCTGATGACGTTGATCACATGAAGCAGTGCCAGTACTAAGACGATTCCTACGGCAAGGTCTGAGGCGTGGTACAGGTAGACCATCAAGTCGGTCATGCTGTCGATGGAGTTGAATCCGACAAATACGGGGATGTTGCCAAGTATTGTAGCAATACTGAAAAGGACCATCAGCAAGATGAAGATTCCCTTGTGTTTTTTTGCAATCTTGGCAGGTCCGCCTGTTTCCGGGTCCATATCGATGCCATTGTGTTCCTTCTTGATGATATTGCGTCGGTAAGAAGCACCTACGAAATAACCTATCATCAAAGGAATGGTCAATAGGCAGAAGAAAACGAGTCCTACGCCCCAGCGGCCTTCTTCGACATAACTCATACAGAAATACACGGGGATGAACAGCACGATGATCGGAACGAACCATTTCGTCAACTTCTGGTACAAAGAGTTCTTTTCGCACAGTGTTTTCACATCCGATGTGGAAAATTCATCCGTACGGGCAAGTCTCATAAGATACAGTCCGAACAACAATGTTATAATCCAGTCAACGGAGAGCACGATGCCGCCCAGACGGTTGAGACGACCATTGTAGTATTCTACAAATGCAATCAACGGCAACAGTACCAGGTTGATCATGACTATCAGTTGTTTGGCATCCTTTCGTATGAAGTTCATCCTACGACTCATCACCACCTGAAGTTGCTCGTCGGAAACGATTTCCTGTCCGTCCAACCTTTCATCCATCAGGTTGTATGTGGCTTTCAGCTCATCCAATTCATGGAGCTCATAAATATTCTCTGACATAGCTTTGCGGTTTTTTAATTGTTTGACATTGATTTGAGTTGTTCCTTGATGCGGAACAGACGGCTTGTGACAGCAGAGGTGGAGAGGCCCACTATGGCGGCTATCTCGTCGTACCTCATGCTCTCCAGCCAGAGGAGAATGATGGCGCGGTCGAACAACTCAAGGCGGTTGATGCGCTCGTAGAGCATCTTGATCTGCCGACCACCTTCATCGGAATCGCTCATGACGTCCTTGTCGATCATCAACGGAACGGTTGGTACATTCCGTTTCTTACCTCGTTCCACATTGCAACAGGTGTTCAGGCTCACACGCCATATCCACGTCTTGGGATTGCTGTCGCCTCGGAACTTGGGGAAGCCTTTCCAAAGGTTGACCAACACTTCTTGGAAAAGATCGTCCACATAGGTGGGATTGTCTGAGAAAAAGTAACATACCGTGTAGATTGTCTTACGGTATTCTCGGACCAATTTCGTGAATTCTAATTCAATTTCATTCATCTGTTTAGGAGTTTATTCAAACAGTTAGTACCCAAAGCTTCAAATTCCTTTCGCGATTTTTGAAAAAAAATTGCTTTTTCCCTAAATTTTTTTTATTTCGTATGCTGAAGATGGTAAAAAACCGTGCAATCTTCAATCTTCAATCTTCAATGTTCAATGCTCAATGTCTATCACATAAGTACATTCCCACGAGAATGAGTACTGTGCCCAACAAGAACCAAGGCGTGATTTGTTCGTGGAGTAGCCACCACGCGAAAAGGATGGTGGTGATGGGATTGAAGTACACCCAGTTGGTAGCCACAACCGCACCCAGCTGATGAATTACCCAGTTCCACACCAGGAAACAAACCATAGAGGCCACAACGCTGAGGAATAATAGATTCCAAAGCACCTGATGGCTGAGTATGACTTCCATCGATGGGAAGCCTGGGTATACGATATAGTAGGGGAGTATTGTCAGCAGACCATAGAAGAACACTTTACGGGTGATGAAAAAGGTGGAATATCGTTCAGTCACTGATTTCATCAGCAACGAATAGATTGCCCAGCAAAGACATGCGCCGAATGCCAACATGTCGCCCAAAGGGGAGAGATGGAGCACAAAATGACCATTGAGCACCACTGCTGCCATTCCCAAGCAAGCCATCAGCGAACCGATTACCTGCACGCGCGTGAACTTTTCACTATGATGATAGACCAATGCCACGAGCAACATGGCGAACAATGGGCACGAGCATACGATGAGCGAGGTGTTGGTGGCTGTGGTGTAGAGCATGGCGGCATTTTCAGTGAGGAAATACAACGAACCGCCTGTCACACCCAACAACAGCAACATCAGTTCATCGCGCCACGATTTGCTGAACAACTTGAACGACTGCCATCGGAATGCCAATTCGAAAGCTAGCAGCAAAACGTATGCAATGATGAAACGAAGTGTGAAGATTTGAGCGGGCGACAAGCCATTGAGTAGCAATATCTTGGTGAACACGAAGGTGCTACCCCATATGGCCACTGTGACAAACGCCATGAAATGGGCAAAGCCCGTTTTTCCTATCGATTGACGATTCACGATGCTGTTTTGTTGTCTAGTTATTTTTTAATGCCGTCGTGCTGAACCACTTCCTCTTCAACCACTCTCGAATGGGCAGGTCGTAGAGTTTATAGGCACCGTAGGCCACGAGGATGGCAAGTATGAAGATGCACACGGCCACGAAGATGTGCGTGCTGAGTGGCGCGTCTTTATGGTTGTTCACCCACGCCATCTGCATGTAGATGAGCGGATAGTGCGTGATGTAGATAGGGTAGGATATTTCACCGAGGAAACGGTTGATGGCTTCGGATTTGCCGCCTTTCACACTGCTGCCGGCTCCCATCGATACGATGAGTGGGAAGCAGACGAGGATGCAGAATGCCTCGTAAAGACCGTTTGTCCAACGTGCCTCTCCTTCTGTTCCGAGTCCCATCCAAGGCATGGCGAAGAGCACAACGATGATGAGCGAGCACCACCAGAATCCGCCACGGACTTTTATCATCCAACCCATGCGCGAGACGAACAATCCGCAGAAGAAGGGATAGAGCAGTCGGGTGAGTCCTACTTGCAGTTGCTCGGGTGTGGTACTCCATCCACCCACAACGGTATAAGCCGCCCATGAGCGTGCTTCGAGCAATCCGAACACATCGATGTTCAGACAGAGGATGATGGTGAGGATGGCAAATATTGCCACGCAGACGCCTAATGCCACCTTCGAGAACTTTCGGATGAAGAGTGCGTAGAGGATGTTGGCGATATACTCCCATTGCAATGACCACGCAGGGCCGTTCAATGGATTGGTTTCTGCCCAACCTCGGATATCCATCGTGTGGGGCAGCGGAAGCAGTGTGAAGCACCACAACATCACGAGCAACGTCATCCACCACGGAGTCTGTCCAATGAGTGGGAAGGCTGACGAACTGCCGAAATAGAACATCAGGGCGCCGAACAGTGTGCCGAAAATGACCATCGGATGCAGACGAATCAATCGGCGTTTGAAGAATGACCATGTTGACATCTTGTCCCAACGGTCGTCGTAAGCATAACCGATGACAAAGCCTGAGAGCACGAAAAAGAAGTCAACGGCCAAATAGCCGTGATTGATGGGTTGGTTGGGTTTCCCTTCAAAGTAGGTTTCAAACAGATGGTAGGCCACCACCAACATGGCTGCCACGCCGCGCAAGCCATCGAGAATCTCATATCGCAGTTTTGATGCGAGGTAAATATCGTTCTTGTTCATCGTAGCAATATGGTCAGGGTTCTTTTATTATATATTATGTTTTTATTCTTTTACTACTTCAATGTCGTCAAAAGCCATTCTGTTTCCTTCGGCGAGCCGATCGGCATCGAGACGGAGAATCTTGGCTTTGACGGGAGCAAACCTGATGGTCTGCCAAATGGGGTTGTTCACAATATTCGAGAACTCACCAGAAGCAAGTTTTGTCCAATTTTGCCAATCGGTAGAGGCCCAAAGGGTGTAGTGGGTGACAATTCCTTCGTGAGTGTTTTGCGGTGGCAGGTAGCGGAACGAGGTGAATGTCTGCTCGGTGTCCCAATCAATCATCATCTGTTTGGGATTGCTGAAGAAATAGTGCAGATTGCTGCTATATTTCTCGCCCGAGTCAGGAATATCGGCGGTCAGTTCTGGAGCCAGATAGACTGAAGTGCGTTTGATAATCGGTTCACATTTGGCATCGAGGATGGTGAAACGCAGCCGTGTAGCCGTGATGGTAGGAAAACAAATGATTCGCCGATGACCAATAGTGGTCAAACCGTTTCCATTCTCCACCAATTCATCCTTCAGTGGTTGCCATTTGCCATCGATTTCTGCTTCGAGCGCAAATTTCTTCACACGTTGTCCATAGCGGATGTCCTCTTCGGCTACAAAACGATTGAAAGTTGTGGGTTTCTTGAATTTGATGATGGTTTCAGTGCCTTGAGTCTTGATTTTTGCTTTCTTGGCGAGGTCGGTCTTGAATACCTCATGAATCATCTTGTTGAAAGCAATGCCTCGCAGACTATCGTTAGGATGGATGCGTCCGTTGGGAGCAATTGGGAAGTTGAGCAGCAGACAGGAATTGCGGCCTACACTTTTATAATAAGTATCCATCAGTTTCGAGAGGCTCTTCACATGTTCGTCCTCCGTTTTGTGGTAAAACCAACCTGGGCGGATGCTGGTATTCGTCTCGCCAGCCACCCAAAGTTCACCGTCCTCTGCGCCATAATGGAGAATTTGATAATCCAAGCGCCCCTCCCGTGGCACTAGACTCCAGTTTGTCTCACCGATGTATCCGCCTTCAGTACCTACCCAGCGCAAATCACCACGTTCGCCGCCAGCATCACTCCAGATGACGCATTTAGGTTGCAGTTCGCGTATCATCTTAAAGGTCTCTGACCAGCCATAGTAATCCTTATCGATTTGTCTGCGTTCGTTGGCTCCACCATACCAACCATCGCCTCCGTTTGCTCCATCGAACCACACCTCGAAGATGTCGCCATAGTTGGTGAGCAACTCGCGGAGTTGATTGCGGAAGTAGGTGACATATTCTGGTTTTCCATAGTCTTTGTGGTTTCTGTCCCACGGCGAGAGATACACAGCGAACTTCAATCCTTCTTCGCGGCAAGCCTCTGCGAGTTCTCTAACCACATCGCCCTTACCCTGTTTCCAAGGTGTGTTCTTCACCGAATATTCCGTGTATTTTGAGGGCCACATACAAAATCCGCAGTGGTGCTTGGCGGTGAAGATAATGCCTTTCATACCTGCTTGTTTGCATACCCGTGCCCACTGACGGCAATCCAAATTGCTGGGATTGAACAGTTCCAATGTCTCGTTTCCGAACCCCCATTCCTCATCGGTATAGGTGTTCAGCGAATAATGAATAAACGCATACATCTCCATCTCCTGCCAACGCAGCTGGTTCTCAGTGGGAATGGGGCCACAAGGTGTTGTTTTCACTCCTTGTCCATAAGTTTGAATCGGCAGCATGGACAAGATATTCAGCATCAAGGCTACGATGGTCAGTAGTTGTTTTTTTAACATGTCATAGTTCTTTATTTGTGTATGGTATGCTCCATCGTTTAGTCTTCCTTGATGTGAATCGTGTCGTTGGCAAGCGAATCGATGATGGCGAGTGACTCAATGCGGTTGATGCCCTCTGCTTGGAGCAGTTCACGACCATGAAGCATCTCTTTTTCGATGATGAAGCCCATTCCCTCGATGGTGGCACCAGCTTGGCGGCAGAGGTCGAGCACGGCGATGCCAGCGTTGCCATAAGCCAGGAAATCATCGATAAAAAGCACGTGGTCTTCAGCCGTCAGATATTCGTGGCTGATTATCAGATGGCAATCGCTTTGTTTGGTGAACGAGTGGACGGTGGTGACGTATGCATCCTTCATGGTTGATGGCTGCCGTTTCTTGGCGAAGACAACAGGCAACTCCATCAAGTAGCCCAACATGATAGATGGCGCAATACCCGATGCCTCGACAGTGAGGATTTTGTTTACATGCAAGTCGCTAAATCGGCGGATGAACTCCACAGCCACCTGTTTCATCAGATAGGGATCCATCTGATGGTTGATGAACTTGTCGACTTTCAGGATGACTCCCTCTAAACTGCGGCCGTCAGAAAGGATGCGGTCGCACAGCACTTTCATTGACATAGTATTCTTTTTTCGTTGATGGGCAAAAATACGAAAATTATCTAAATCCTCCAAGCTTTTATGCCTTTTGAGCGCATAATATTTGTTAATCAGACAAGAAGCGAACGGATAAAAGCGCCATTGCTTCTCGCAGAAGTTAGAAGAACGAGGTCTTGAGGGGAAGTTTATCCATTCCAATTCTTTCGATGGAATCGTTCTTAATGACGAAATGGAGGTCATTCGCGTTCTTCCTCAAGAAGGTCGTGTCCACATCGAGGAAATAAACATTGTCGGGCTTTTTCTGATAGATACCTGAACAATAATAGTCGTGGTTTGAGCAATGCAGGAAGAACAAAGAATCATCCTTGTCGATAATCAGATTGAAAATGCTGTCGTTCGCCTCGAAGGTGTATTCGAGATGCTTGCTTTTCCAATAAATGCGCGAGGAGCGGATAGCGAAATAGTTGATGGCAAACAGCATCAGAAAAGCATTGATGAAAAGCGCAAGGCTCCATCGGCTTTTCTTCATCAAGAGCATGATAATAGCGGCCACAATGTTGACGATGGCAACTTCGAAGGAAAGAACAAGGTTGTTCAGTCCCTCTTGCTGATGAGGTGGGAAATACAAAAATAGCAGTAGCACCACGTCGATGACGAGGATGATAGCGAGGATGCGGCTCAACCGCGTGGGTAGCTTCATGCAAATATCGATGTTCGTTGGATGAATAATCGAATGCAAAGATATAGATTATTCTCGAAAAAATGCTACCCCTTGCTCAAATAATCAGATTAAAAAGTCAAGAAAAAACCCCTTCCTATGGGGGAAGGGGCTGAATGTTGTCCGTTGAAACGGTTTAGAGGGTGAACTTGTAGCCGAACGTGAGTTGGAAGGCAAGGTTCTTGATATCGGAGTCTTTGGCAATCTCTAATAGGCCGAGATTGTAGCGGGCGTCAATAACGAAACCATTGAAATCGTATGACAGACCTACAGGTATGGCAAGGTCGAAACTTTTCACATTTTCGAGATCAGCATTCACGTTTTTGCCATCAAGTTTAGCATTAACTTTGATTCCTGGTTGCAAACCAGCCTTCAGAGCCAAACCTTTCCAAACATAATAGTTAGCGGTGAGAGGAATGGTCAAGTAGTCCAGTTTCCAAGTGTAATCTGTAGCCTTCATTTCAGCACCTTGCTGTGAGTAGTTCAAACCTGCAGCGAAAGCCAGCTTATTGGTCATCATGTATTCATACTCAACTCCAGCAACGAGACCTACGCGAGCCTTCGTGTCGGCGGTGCAGTCAAAATCGGCTGCGCTAAAACCTATACGCGGCTGAATAGAAAAAGAACCAGCTTCGCGTTGTGCGAAGACATTCGTTGTTGCCATCAGAATGACGGCCAAGAAAAGTAATTTCTTCATAATTGTTTTGTTTGTAAGTTAATAAATATGGTGAATTATTTCGGATTTCAAATCGAGTCCACGAACTTCTGCAACGAAGGCTGCTCTTGCTTGACGATGTGGTAGAGTTGCATCTGATTGCGAGCGCGGTCAAGGTTGTGTGTAGGTCGGTCGCAACGCCAATAGTGGTCGCCCGATACATAGTCCCAAAGGAAGCGAACGGCTTGCATGAAGGGGAATAGAGCGACAGCATAGGGCAGGTTCTCACGCTCTATGGGCGTGAGGAAACTGCGTGTGGAGTGGATGTAACCCTCGGTAAATGCCTCGAAGATGTCGCGGCGGAATTGCACATGACTGAGTTCGGGGTCGTCTTCGGCAGTGGCATTGGCAGCCGAGCGCAGGAAGTCGCCGTAGTCGCTGAAGATGAACGAGGGCATGACGGTATCGAGGTCAATCACACAGAGTACGCGGCCATCCTCATCGAAGAGTATGTTGTTCACCTTCGTGTCGCAGTGGCAGGCACGTTTGGGCAGTTGCCCCTTGCGATATAGTTGTTCAGCGAGCGTCATGTAGTGCATGTCGGTGCGAATTTCATCAAGCATGTGCAACACGGCATCTTCATGTACGCGTCCAACAGGGTCTTGTGCGACCACATCGGTCAGCTGTTGCAGACGGAACTCCAGGTTGTGGAAATAAGGGATGGTCTCCACGAGTGGGGTGGGGAGGTCGGCAAGCAACGATTGGAAGTCACCGAAAGCCTCGCCAGCATGACGGCTGTTGGGAGCGTCAACGACCTCTTTGCTGATGGAACGGGGAATAAAAACGCAGAGACGCCAATAGGTGGAACCTCCGTTATTTTCTCCAGAAGCAGACCATTCAAGCAGCAGGGGGGAAGAATCTGTTTCCGACTGTTTTGTTTTCACAAACCGCAATACGCGGCGGTCGATGTCGTCAACACCTTGCGCCAGCAGTTTGCCACGTATGTGGGAGGTAACGGCATCGATGTTGTTCATCAGTTGGACGGGATCTGTGAAGACATTGGTGTTGATACGCTGCAATACGTAGTCAGGCGCGTCGGCTTCAGCAGTCTTCACGCGGAAAGTGTCGTTGATAAGTCCGTTGCCTAGCGGACAGATGTCGGCAATAGTGCCTTCGGTATCGAATTGGCCGACAATGGCTTGTAGTTGTTCAGGTGTCTGCATGGGTGATAGATTTTTGTTATTGCCGCAAAGATAGTGATTTTATTTGTGTAAATGAGCATGAAAATGCAAAAAAAGTTTAACGCGAGACTGCTTTTCGATGAAACAGTGCCGAGTATGGGATTTTTTCATTATCTTTGACGCGTAGCTTTGCTAGATGAAACCTAACCATATTTATTAACCTAAAAAAACAAGAGAATGGAAAATGTGATTCAAACGCCCTCGATGTCATTCGGGGAGGCCTTGAAGACTTGCTTCAAGAAGTATGCCACGTTCAGCGGACGCGCTCGCCGCTCTGAGTTCTGGTGGTTCAGTGTGCTGGGATGGATTCTGTCTGCCTGCACCTATGCCCTCGTTACATGGAAATTTGTAAAGGTAGAATCCCTCGAGTCTCAGGTGCGCGAGGTGATGTTCGATGAAGAAAAGCTGAATGCTCTGCAAGCGCAGGCTTCTAATTTCGACACGATTTTCTTCCTGCTTCTGGCACTTGTCGGCATAGTGGGCCTTGTGCTACTGTTGCCGTCGTTGGCCGTCGCCGTACGTCGTCTGCACGATATTGGCAAGTCGGGTTGGCTTCTGCTTTTGATGCTCATCCCGTTTGTGAATTTCGTTGTGGTATTTGTGCTGCTCTACTTCTATCTGAAGGATAGCGATCGTGGTGTGAACAAATTCGGTCCATCACCGAAGTATGTGGTGAAACCAGTACCTGAGCCCGAAGCACCGCGCTATGAGCCGCCACGTGTGGAACCCGAACCTGATCCTGTGGCTCCTGCTCCCGAAGAGCCCGCTCCAGAACCTGGTGAGGAACCACTCTACAACAGCGACAACAAACTGTCTATCTGACGGTGGAAGAAACTCGGATTTCCCATCATAGTGGAATCCAAACAACAAAGCGGCTCAAATCTGGGCCGCTTCTTTTTTGTCTATTAGCGCTATGAACGGCGGTTTGAAAAGCAAACAATTTGAGTTTGGGATCGCCCGACCAAAAGGCTGCGTGACAATTGGGACAATTAGGACAGTCTTTTTTGCACGCATAGGGAGCCCCCTCCTCCCCATTGCTTTCCCCTTCGGCCAGCGACCTTTGGTTTCCGAGCAAAGCTCGCCTACCCGTAGCCTTTCCCCCCGTAGGGGAGGAGACTGCTGAGTGTTTTTGGCGTGTTGAAAATGAAGGGATTCTCAGCATAAAATGAATCAACAAGCATCAAAATCGATCAAAATGGCTATAAAATCGACTATATTTATGTTAATTTATAGTTAAATATATAATTATAATTATTAATATATATTAATTATTTTATATAACTAATTGATAATCAATCTATTCAAGTTTTTTCGAAAATAGTGAGGGGCGTAAAAAAGGGGTGTCTAATTGTCACAATTGTCACACACATGGGTTTGGAGCCCGAAATGGCCTTTGCGGAAGGAGCCGATAAGTGGTTGTTTTGCGCTGATTTTTCATGAAAATGACTCCTAAACCGCCATTTTCTGATGATGAAGCATTGTTTTTGGAGGTGTATCTGATGCGCTGTCAAAGGTGGTCTTTGCCTTCGGCTAAACTGCTCACGCAGCTTTGAGCTTGTCATTGCATAGCTTTGACACTCTTAAAGCATAGCTTTGACACTCTTAAAGCATAGTTTTGACACGCTTAAAGCATAGCTTTGACCGCCTCATTGCATAGCTTTGACAAAACAGAAAAAAAGAGAGTGAATCCATTCATCCGCTCTCCTGTCATGCCTAAACACTTCTTGTTTACCAAGCAAAATACCTGCTCGAATAATAATTCTTTCTGCTTTCGCAAGCAAAAAACCTAAATCATATGATAGTAATAATAATATGTGGTGCAAATGTATACAATAAATATCAAATAACCATCATCTGATGCAATAAAAAAGTATAAAATTGCTGCGAAACGGAAAATTTTCCATATATTTGCAACGGCTGCAAGCCATCATTAAGAAAACAACCTCAAAAACCATGAAGATATGAAAAAGAGAATCGTCACATTGCTATGTTTGGTAGCATGTTTGCAGGTCTGTTGGGCGCAGAACACGGTAGAGAGTATCCGTCAGCGCTACAACGCTATGAAAGAGTATATCGCCACCCATCAGGGCAACGACCAATACGATGGAGCCGAATGGGGAAATTGGTATCATTTGGAAGTGCGCCAATGGTTGCCTGGCACGGGTGGCCACATAGAGGAAACCTATTTTTATTACGATGAGGACGAACCTGAGGACGAAGATGTAATCTATCCGCCCCACTATGTGCAGTTCATCACCAAGAAGTTCAACTTTGCCGCCCGCCAATTCTTTCAGGAATTCCTTTATGACAAAGACGGCAGCGTGGCTTTTATCTATTCCTACGATCCGATGACATCGTTTGAAGGCGATGAGCACGATATGGAATACGAGTTCCGCTTCTATCTGAACAAAGGCAAGATGATAAAGGGCATCATTAAGCGCAAGGATGGAGATGACAAGGAGTTCAAGGAGGTGTGGTCGGGAAGCACACTCAAGCCGATATACAAAGATAGTTTCAACGGATTTGTGGGCACCTCGAAAACAATGCGCCAACTTTTCCTCGATATTGAATGCGAGGCGTATTGAGGTCTTTCCTCTAACGGGACAAGTCAGCGAAAACCCTGTTTCGTTGGCAGAAAGATGCAAGACGTTGCCGCCGCAAAGCATTTTGTCAGCGTTAGAGCAATTTTGTTGACAAATTGCCAAATATTCGTTTGCCCCTTTTTGCATAAATCGCACTCGAAAAATGCTCATCGAGGGCGATTTTGCGTTGGTTTATGCGCTTTTTATTCCACTTTTATGCATTTTTGAAGATTTCTTTCAACATTTTACGCCCCATGTTTCGGCGTTCCGTATTTTTGTAGTACCTTTGCACCGGATTTTGCGGGGGTAGGTTCCGCAGCATCCATTCTTTATTATATTTTAACAAAAAATTCATACAGACAAACGATGAAGAAGAAACTCTCAAAAGTATTGGTGCTGGGCTCAGGAGCCCTGAAGATCGGTCAGGCCGGCGAATTCGACTATAGTGGTTCGCAGGCACTGAAGGCGTTGCGCGAAGAGGGCATCCAGAGTGTGCTCGTGAATCCCAACATCGCTACCATCCAAACGTCAGAGGGCATTGCCGATAAGGTTTACTTCCTGCCGGTGAATACCCATTTCGTGACCGAAATCATCCGCAAGGAGCGCCCTGATGGCATTCTGTTGGCATTCGGTGGACAGACAGCGCTGAACTGCGGCACTGAGTTGTGGCGCAATGGCGTGTTCCAGGAGTACGGCGTTGAGGTGCTGGGCACCAGTGTGGAAGCCATCATGAACACTGAGGACCGCGATTTGTTCGTCAAGAAACTTTCTGAGGTTGACCTGAAGGTTCCCGTGAGCCATGCTGTTGAGAATATGGACGATGCACTCGCTGCTGCACGTGCCATCGGCTACCCCATCATGATTCGCTCGGCTTATGCGCTAGGTGGTTTGGGTAGCGGTATCTGCCCCGATGAGGCTGCCTTCCGTGAGTTGGCTGAGAGTGCCTTCACGTTTGCTCCACAGATATTGGTGGAAGAGTCGTTGAAAGGCTGGAAAGAGATTGAGTTCGAGTGCATTCGCGATGCCAACGACCACTGTTTCACGGTGGCTTCGATGGAGAACTTCGACCCTCTGGGCATTCACACGGGAGAGTCGATAGTTGTGGCTCCTACTTGCTCTCTCACAGAGGAACAGGTGAAGATGTTGCAAGACCTCACCATCCGTTGCGTACGCCATTTAGGTATTGTTGGCGAATGTAACATCCAGTTTGCTTTCAACGCTGTTACAAATGATTATCGTATCATCGAGATCAACGCCCGTCTGTCGCGTTCAAGTGCACTCGCTTCGAAAGCCACCGGTTATCCCCTTGCTTTCGTGGCTGCGAAGATTGCTTTAGGATACACGCTCGACCAAATCGGCGAGATGGGAACACCCAATTCTGCATATGTTGCTCCGCAACTTGACTACATGATTTGCAAAATACCTCGTTGGGACCTCACGAAGTTTGCTGGTGTTTCGCGCCAAATCGGTTCTTCAATGAAGTCGGTCGGCGAAATCATGAGCATCGGTCGTACTTTTGAGGAGATGATTCAGAAGGGTCTTCGTATGATTGGTCAGGGTATGCACGGTTTTGTTGGCAACGACCACACGCGCTTCCAAGACCTTGACGATGCTCTGCAGAATCCCACTGACCTCCGCATCTTTGCTATTGCACAAGCTTTGGAGGATGGATACACTATCGAGCGCATTGAAGAACTGACGAAAATCGATCCGTGGTTCCTCAAACGCCTGAAGCGCATTGTTGATTTGAAGCATCAGTTGCAGCAATACAATGCTCTTGAGGAGATTCCCGATGACTTCCTGCTTGAAGTGAAACAGGCTGGATTCAGCGATTTCCAAATCGCTCGTTTTGTGCTGAAACCCGAAAACGGCAATATGGAACGCGAGAACCTTGCTGTTCGTCAGCATCGCAAGCAGCGCGGCATCATGCCTTCTGTACGCCGCATAGAGACTGTTGCCAGCGAGCATCCCGAGCTGACCAACTATCTTTATTTCACATACAATCAGGCTCCCGCATTCAGCGATGCCTTCACATTGGGCAACACCTCGCAGGTAGATAGTGCTGCCGCATACAAACCCGTCTACGACATTCCTTATTATAAGAACGACAAGTCGGTGGTTGTGCTTGGTTCTGGCGCTTACCGCATCGGTTCCTCTGTGGAGTTTGACTGGTGCTCGGTCAACGCCATCAACACCGCACGCAAGCTCGGATACAAGTCGATTATGATCAACTACAACCCCGAGACTGTTTCTACTGACTACGACATGTGCGACCGACTCTACTTTGATGAACTTTCCTTGGAGCGTGTCCTCGATGTCATCGACCTCGAAGAGCCGCGCGGAGTCATCGTTTCCGTGGGTGGTCAGATTCCTAACAACCTCGCTATGAAGCTCCATCGTCAGAGCGTTCCTGTACTCGGTACAAGTCCTGTGGATATCGACCGTGCAGAGAACCGCGACAAGTTCTCGGCAATGCTCGACAAACTGGGAGTTGACCAGCCACGTTGGCGTGCGTTGACCTCGTTCGAAGACATCAAGGAGTTTGTTTCTGAGGTTGGATATCCTGTTCTCGTGCGTCCTAGCTATGTGCTTTCGGGTGCAGCTATGAACGTCTGCTACGACGATGAGGAGTTGCATCGCTTCCTCGATATGGCTACCGAGGTGTCGAAAGAATTCCCCGTGGTAGTATCGCAGTTCATGCAGGATACCAAGGAGATTGAATTCGACGCTGTTGCCGATAAGGGCGACATTGTGGAATACGCTATCTCCGAGCACGTGGAGTATGCTGGTGTGCACTCGGGTGACGCCACGATGGTGTTCCCTGCACAGCACATCTACTTCTCCACCATCCGTCAGATTAAGAAGATCTCGCGCAAGATTGCTCGCGAGCTCAACATATCAGGACCGTTCAACATCCAGTATCTGGCCAAGAACCGCGAAGTGAAGGTCATCGAGTGCAACCTGCGTGCATCACGCTCGTTCCCCTTCGTATCGAAGATTTTGAAGCGCAACTTCATCGAGACCGCCACAAAGATCATGCTCGATGTTCCCTATTCACGTCCTGACAAGAGCGAATTCGACATCGATCGCATCGGTGTGAAAGCCTCGCAGTTCTCGTTCGCACGTTTGCAGAATGCTGATCCCGTTCTTGGGGTCGACATGTCATCAACTGGTGAAGTGGGATGTCTCGGTGACAGCATGGAAGAAGCTCTGCTCAACGCCCTCATCGCCACAGGTTACAAGGTGCCTCAGGTGAAAGATGGTGAGAAACCTGCCATCCTCATCTCGAGTGGTGGGGCAAAAGGCAAGGTTGACCTGTTGGAGCCCGCACAGCGTTTGCAGGAGCGCGGTTTCCAAATCTGCGCCACAGCTGGTACAGCCAAATTCTTCAACGACAACGGCGTGAAAGCCGAGATAGTGGCTTGGCCTGACGAGGAAACACCTGATGGCAACGTCATCGACATGATTGCCGCTCATCGTTTTGCCCTCATCATCAACGTACCGAAGAACCACACGAAGCGCGAGCTTACTAACGGATACCGTATCCGCCGTGCGGCCATCGACCACAATACGCCGCTGATGACCAACGTGAGACTTGCAAAAGCCTTCATCGAAGCCTTCTGCAGCATGTCGGTGGAAGACATTCAGACAAAGAGTTGGCAAGAGTACAACAACTAAACAAAAATATGAGCGGGCGCCCATCCAACTGGAACGGGCGCCGCTTTGTTTTTAGAGGTGTTTATTTCTAGGTTTTATTACCCAGCCGTGTAGAATATGCCGAAAATGATGGCACCTGTGAAACTTATAACGATAATGGCGATGAACAGTAGGACGAAGGCCGCGATTATCTTCAAAAGCGTGCGCCAATAACTGTAACCAGAGAGTTGTTTTAGCGGAATGATACTCAACAGGTAGCAGAATGATTCCACACCGATGGTGTCGAGACACAACAGACCGCCTGCAGTGGAAGCGATGTTCATCATATTTGTCGTATATACCATCGCTACAAAGAACTCCGAATAGCGAATGTCGGAGAAAGCGGGACTATGACGGAAGAAAAGGTAGAGAGGACCAGACAACACCAGCAACCAAACGAACATGACAAAAGTTTGGTGATCTATAATCCAATTGACAATTTGTTTTATTTTATCCGCCTTCTCATTTGAGGAAGTACGCACATCATTGCTATCCTCATTGACGTTTACATGTTCTTTAGCATTTGCCTTTTTCGCATCGACCACAATCTGTTCCAATGTTCCAAACCTTTGCTGATTATGGGCATCAGCCTTCGCGGTCGACAATACCGAGTCGCTTTCATTCATAGCGTCTCTGATATTAACATGAATCAATACCTCTGCTTTCTTGAGTCTATTTTCACCCTTGATGTTAAATCCGCTGTCTACCAGCACCGACAAGGCTATTACGAGGAAAAATAACTTGAAAGGCGGGAAATATGCCATCTGCATGCCTTTCAGATAATCGCGAATCATGTAGCCAGGGCGCAAAAATAGGTCGCGAATGGTACGGAACATACCTCGATTGCCCAGCCCCCACACATCAAGAAAAAGCAGGAAGGTTGTCTTGAACGAGTAGCGCCCCACCTTCTCAGATTGCCCACAACGCGGACAGAAGTTGCCCTCATAGTGCGTGCCACAGGTGGCGCAGTCATGTTTCTCTTCAGAGAGCGGCTTCACCTGATAAGGTTGTTGTTGCCACTCTCTGAACCTCTTGTACTTTTCTTTCAGATTATCAATTTGATTCGCCATGATGGGCGCAAAGATACCACTTTGTTATTTGTTTAGCTTCCAAGTAGCACCATCTTTGGTGTCTTTCACTTCAAATCCCAACGCAGCTAACTCATTGCGAATTCGGTCGCTAGTTGCCCAGTCTTTGTCAGCTTTGGCTTTTGCACGCAAAGAAAGCACCATATCAACCACCTTTCCGAAAGACTCTTCACGTGCCTCTTGCTTCTCGCCACCAGCTTCTGATTTCAATCCGAGCAGATTTTCAGCAAAGAGATGCATCACTTCGCTGAGTTCGTTGAGGCATTCGGTGCAGATTTGAGCCTTGTGGTCGATGAGCGTGTTGATCAGATGGCAGGCTTCGAACAAATAGCTCACGACAAGTTGCGTCATCAAATCGTCATTCATCGCATCGTAACAACGCTGACGCAAAGCCTTTACGAACTTCTCAGTTTCGGCGTCGCAATGGTCGGAAACCTGAATGCGTTCAAGATTCTTCAAACCGTCCATCAGTCGTTCCAATCCCTTTTGGCTGGCTTGCAGGGCTTCGTCGCTGAAATCAACGGTTGAGCGATAGTGAGCCGAGAGGATGAAGAAGCGGATGGTCATAGGCGAGTAGGGTTGCGAAAGCAATTCACTTTGTCCTGTGAAGAATTGCTCCAGAGTGATGAAGTTGCCGAGCGACTTACCCATCTTCTGTCCGTTGATGGTAATCATATTGTTGTGCATCCAGTATTTCACCATTTGCTTGCCTTGCGAAGCCACAGCTTGGGCAATCTCGCACTCATGATGCGGGAATACTAAATCCATGCCGCCGCCGTGGATATCGAACTCCTCGCCCAGATATTTGCGTCCCATGGCAGTGCATTCGCAGTGCCAACCAGGGAAACCATCGCCCCATGGTGAAGGCCATCGCATGATGTGTTCTACCGAAGCCTTCTTCCAAAGTGCGAAATCGGCTTGGTTGCGTTTCTCACCCACACCTGCAAGTGTGCGGCTCTCGTCTTTGATGTTTTCCAATGAGCGACCGCTCAAAATGCCGTAATGATGTTTTTGGTTATAGGCCTCGATGTCGAAATAGATGGAACCATTCGACTCGTAGGCGAAGCCATTTTCCAGTATTTGTTGCACCAATTGTTGCTGTTCGATGATGTGCCCTGTTGCATGAGGTTCAATAGAAGGTCTGAGAACGCCTAGTGCATCCATCGCACGATGATAGCGATTGGTGTAGTATTGTGCAATCTCCATCGGTTCCAATTGTTCCAATCGAGCTTTCTTCTCTATCTTGTCATCGCCTTCATCGGCATCGTGCTCCAAGTGGCCCACATCAGTGATATTGCGGACATAACGAACCTTATACCCCAAATGTTTCAGATAGCGAAACAAGATGTCGAACGTGATAGCAGGACGGGCGTGCCCCAGATGGGGGTCGCCATAAACGGTAGGACCACAAACATACATGCCAACGTTGGGTGCATGCAGCGGTTCGAAACGTTCTTTTTGTCTTGTGAGCGTGTTGTAAATCAACAATGTCTGTTTCATCTTTCTTCCTCTATTTGTTTTCTTCGTGCAAAGATACGGCAATTTTTTTATTTTGAAAAATAAAGCGACATTTATTTGTGTTGTTCAAGGATAATCAGTAACTTTGCCAAAGAAACCAAAAACCGTGGAACATGAAAAAATCAATCATCGCATTGACGGTCTTGTTAGGTGTTAGTGCCCCTCGAGTGATGGCGCAAAACACGGATGGCGTTGATGCCCGACAACAGATTAAAGAAAACATCTATCGTTCGGCAAGTAACTATTATGCTTATCCTGGCCCCCAACAAAAGAAGCTCACGCCCGCTCCAAAGGGCTATGAGCCTTATTATATATCGCATTATGGTCGCCATGGAAGTCGTTATCTTATTAGTCGCGATGACTATGACAAGGCTTGGAAAGTGTTGCTCAGAGCTGATTCGATGGACAAACTCACTGATTACGGAAAAGACGTGTTGCGACGTGTAGTGATGATTCGCAACGAAGCCGACCATCGCCGAGGTGAACTCACATTGCTCGGTGCTGAGCAGCATCGTGGCATCGCTCATCGCATGTACGAACATTTCCCACAGGTTTTCAAAGGAAAAACTAATATCGATGCTAAGAGTACCATTGTCATTCGTTGTATTTTATCGATGGAGAACGCGTTGCAAGAATTGAAGTGTATCAACCCACAACTCATCATCCGCCACGATGCCTCGGAACATGACATGTGGTATATGAACAACGAACGTCAACCCCAACTATTCAGAAAACGTTGGAATGATGATTTACGTGGCATTATGTCGCAATATCGTAAGCGTCATGCCAACTATGACAGGCTTATGCAGCGGTTGTTCAACGATACAGCATATGTTAACCATGAAGTCAACGCAGAGAACCTGAACTATCACCTTTTCAAGTTGGCAAGTAATCTGCAAAGTTCTGAACTCAGGCATAGTATTTCGCTCTACGACCTTTTCAATGAACAAGAAGTGTATGACAACTGGATGATTGAGAATGCCAATTGGTATGTGACCCATGGCCCTTGTCCTTTGAATGGTGGTCTGCAACCGTTCTCACAGCGTTTCCTGCTCGGTGTGATATTGCACGAGGCCGACTCGTGTTTGGCCTTGCCACATCCTGGAGCCACTTTGCGTTTTGGTCATGAGACATGTGTAATGCCGTTGACTTGTCTGCTCGAGTTGAACAACTTTGGGAAACAAATAACAGACTTTGAGCGTTTGCCTGAAATAGGTTGGGTTAATTATCATGTATTCCCCATGGGAGCCAACATTCAGTTCATCTTCTATAAACCCAAGAAAGGTAAGGGTGACATTCTCGTGAAGGTGTTGTTGAATGAGAACGAGGCTCGACTGCCCCTAACTCCCGTTTCGGGACCTTATTATCGCTGGACTGACTTCCGTGATTATTACACGAAGAAATTGGCAAGCTTCAAAGAGGAAAACCTTTAATCAAATTCATCATGGCAACTCATCCACTTTGGTCAGACGAATATTGGCTCTTGTTGATGCACCTCTATCTCAAGAAGCCTGAAGGCGTGAAACCCATCTATAACCGACAGTTGGTGGCTTTGGCGCTGGAACTCCACATTCCGCCACAGTTTCTCAATCAACAGATGTTCCGTCTGCGCTCCATTGATACCCCACGCATACAGCGGCTTTGGGATACTTACGGACAAAACCCCAAAAAACTGGCGCGTGGCGTGAAGTTGCTGCGTCAAAAAAATGGTTATGGAAATGCTTCACTCTTCTACGATGGAGTGGATTTGAACGAGACATGGGAAAAGGATTTCAAACCCATTGAACTGCCACCAAGCAGCAAGCAGTATCCCACTTCTCTTACCTCGCTCACTCCCGTGGTACTCATTCTGACTCTCGACCTTTACTTCAGACTCACGCCCATCACTATGGTGGCAGATACACCTGAGGTTGTAGAACTCGCCAAACTGACTAAATCGCCCATCCGGTTGATTGTGGAAATCATGGAAATTTTCCAATTCTGTGATCCATACCTCAATCGAAATGACTTCATGACAAGTCCTCTGCTCAACTCTTGTCAACAGGTGTGGCAACGATTCGGCAACGAGAACCCACAGAAACTGGCAGCCTTTGCAGCCCAATTAAAAGATTATTTCAATCCTTAACTCCTCATTCTTCATCCGATAACGTAATATGGCACAAGAACTGATTCAAACGCAGAAGCAAGAACAGAAACTGCAACAGCGCCTTTCGGCCCAACAAATGTTGCAGGTGAGACTTCTTGAAATGCCATTGACTGAATTGGAGGAGAGTATTAATGTCGAACTCGATGACAATCCTGCTCTTGAAACTATGTCGCTTGATGATGCGATGAGTGATGAGCGGGATGGCATGAATATTGGAGAAATCGAGACTTTTGAACAGCAAACCGAACGCGAAGAACGTGAGGATGCGCTTGAAAATGCGCTTTCAAATATCGGACGCGATGATGAAATGCCCGAATCTTATGCCCAAGATTTCTATCAGAATGCGGAATACGAGGAAATGGTATATGGTGATACCATCTCGTTTTACGATAAGTTGAAAGAACAAATGGGAGAGTTGGACCTCAACGAAACCCAACGTGATGTGATGGAATATCTCATAGGTTCGCTTGATGATGATGGTTATTTGAGAAAAGATCTCGGTGAAATCTCCGACGACCTTGCCATCAAACATTACATCGATGTTAGCGAGAAGGAGATAGAAGAAGTGTTGAAGCAATTGCAGTTGTTCGATCCTGCTGGCATCGGTGCACGTTCGTTGCAAGAATGCCTTCTGTTGCAAGTGGAGCGCAAGCCAGTCAGTTGGATTCGCACTCAAATGAAACGTATCATCACTCATCATTTTGACGAGTTCATCAAGAAGCATTGGCATAAGATACAAGACTCACTTGATTTGACTTCCGAACAAGTAAAGACATTACAGGAAGAAATCCATCGGTTAAATCCCAAGCCAGGAGCATCGCTCGGTGAGACGGAAGGCCGGAATTTGCAGCAAATAACGCCCGACTTTATTGTCGATACCAATGATGATGGCACAGTCACGTTCTATTTGAATCGTGGAAACATCCCCGAATTGAAGATTTCGCCATCGTTTGCCGACATGGTGAGCACTTACAAAAACAATCGTGATGGCATGAGTCGCCAAGAAAAAGAGGCATTACTCTATGCCAAAGAGAAGGTTGACAAGGCGCAAGGATTCATTGATGCCGTGAAACAACGCCGACACACGCTCTATATTACGATGAAAGCTATCATCGATTGGCAATATCGCTTCTTTCAAGACGGCGATGAGGCCGACTTGAAGCCCATGATTTTAAAAGACATTGCCGAGCGAACAGGACTTGACATCTCCACGGTGTCGCGAGTCTCGAATGTGAAATACGCCCAAACACGCTGGGGAACGTTCCCATTGCGCTTTTTCTTCAGCGACAGTTACACGACCGAGGGCGGAGAAGAATTGTCAACGCGTAAGATAAAACTGGCATTGAAAGATATCATAGAGAACGAAGACAAGCAGAAACCACTTAGCGACGAGGCTTTGACAGTTTTGATGAGAGAGAAAGGATTCCCCATTGCTCGCCGCACAGTGGCCAAATATCGTGAACAAATGGGGTTTGCCGTTGCTCGATTAAGAAAAGTATAAGAAAGAAATGAGAGAAAAAAACATCATCTTGGCAGCACGTGTCATCAGTATGATTTTCACACCGTTCTATCTGCCCTTTGTGGGGTTGATAGCATTGTTCCTTTTCAGTTATCTCAATGCCTATCACTTGAAATTCAAAATCGAGGTGCTCGTCATGGTGTATCTTTTCACCATTCTCTTGCCTACCATCTTGATTCATTTGTATAGGAAATACCAAGGGTGGAGTCTCATAGAGTTGGGAATCAAGGAACGCCGCATGGTACCTTACATCATCAGCATTGTTTGCTATTTCACTTGTTACTATATCATGGGGTTAATGAAGATTCCCCATTTCATGGGTGGCATATTGGTGGCGGCGCTTATGATACAGATAGTCTGTGCCATTATCAATGTCTGGTGGAAGATATCCACCCATTCGGCAGCCATCGGTGGCGTTACAGGTGCTATCGTCGCCTTCTCCCTCATATTTTCGTTCAATCCCATCTGGTGGTTGTGTCTGGTTTTGATATTGGCGGGAATGGTAGGCACGGCTCGCATGATACTGCGTCAGCACTCGCTTTCCCAAGTGGTGGCGGGATTTTTTGTGGGATTGGTTTGCGCGTTCTACATCATCCTGCGTTTCTGAATGCAAATCGTCATTCAACAAACATTTATAAACAACATTAATTATATAATATAAGCCAAATAATCATATATGAACAAGATTCCAATGGTCAGTATCATCATGGGCAGTACGAGCGATCTGCCTATCATGGAAAAGGCATGTCAGTTCCTCAACGACATGCAAATTCCTTTCGAAGTGAATGCTCTTTCAGCCCATCGTACCCCCGATGCAGTTGAGGCTTTTGCCAAAGGCGCGAAGAGTCGTGGCATTCGTGTTATCATTGCAGGTGCCGGCATGGCTGCTGCGTTGCCTGGCGTGATAGCTGCCAGTACTACGTTGCCTGTCATCGGCGTTCCTATCAAGGGCAGTGTACTCGATGGTATGGATGCGCTATATAGTATTCTGCAGATGCCTCTAGGCATCCCTGTTGCTACAGTAGCCATTAATGGAGCCCTCAATGCCGCCATCCTTGCTACAGAGATGTTGGCTTTGGCAGATGAGGAGATTGCTCGTAAGATGGAGGAATACAAGTCGACGTTGGGTCAGAAGATAGAAAAGGCCAACGCCGCTCTTTCTGAAGTGAAATATGAATTCAAGACCAATTAAATATCATTGAAGTTACAATATGGAATGCCCTCGTAACTATCAAAGAAGACATTCAACAGTGGCTCATGTGGGAGTCATTGGCATTGGTGGCGACAATCCCATTCGCATCCAATCGATGACTACCACCAATACGCTCGACACCGATGCTTGTGTAGCTCAGGCCATGCGCATCATCGAAGCAGGTGGTGAACTTGTCAGACTGACTACACAAGGACGCCGCGAAGCTGAGAACCTGAAGAACATCAATGCAGGTTTGCGTTCGAAAGGTATCCAGACACCGTTGGTTGCCGATGTGCATTTCAACGCCAATGTGGCGGATGTGGCTGCGCAATATGCCGAAAAGGTACGCATCAACCCAGGAAACTATGTCGATCCTGCACGTACTTTCAAACATCTGGAATACACCGATGAGGAATATGCATCCGAATTGCATAAGATTGACGAACGGTTGATACCTTTTATTAATATATGTAAGGAGCATCACACGGCTGTGCGCATTGGCGTCAACCATGGATCGCTCAGCGACCGCATTATGTCGCGCTACGGAGACACCCCTGAGGGCATTGTTGAGAGTTGCATGGAGTTCCTTCGTATCTTCCGTCGCGAGCATTTCGATGATATTGTCATCAGCATCAAGGCCTCCAATACGGTCGTCATGGTGGAGAGTGTGCGTCTTTTGGTCAAACAGATGGATTGCGAAGACATGCACTATCCCCTCCATCTGGGTGTGACTGAGGCTGGCGAAGGTGAAGACGGGCGCATCAAGAGTGCTGTAGGCATTGGCGCTTTGCTTACCGAAGGCATTGGCGACACCATTCGTGTTTCGCTCTCCGAGGAACCCGAGGCAGAAATCCCCGTGGCTCGGAAATTGGTTGATAGCATCGAAGAGTGCGCTGCATTAAGGGTTCAGGTCGAAGCAACCATCCACGACGATACGGCTACCGTCAACCTCAACGAGACAGATTGGGAATCGCTTCAACTAAAAGCCGCTATGGCTGTCGGAGCGCTACTCATCGACCGCAAGGCTCACCAGCTGGTCATTAACAATCCAGGATTCAGCAAGGAACGACTCACGTCGTTGGCTGATGCCATTCTTCAGGCTGCCCGCATCAAATTCACGAAGACTGAGTACATCTCGTGTCCAGGTTGCGGACGCACACTCTATGATTTGCGCTCCACTATTGCTCGCATCAAAGAAGCTACTGCCGACCTTGTTGGATTGAAAATTGGCATCATGGGTTGTATCGTCAACGGACCGGGCGAAATGGCTGATGCCGATTATGGGTATGTTGGCGCAGGGCCTGGCCGCATCTCCCTTTACCGACAAAAAGAGTGCGTGGAGAAGAACATCCCAGAAAGCGAGGCTGTGGAGCATCTGCTGGCTCTCATCCGACAAGACAAAGAAAAAGAGAAAAGCAATTGACACAACACAAAAGAATTAGAAAACCTAAACTACTATCCTATGGAACTGAAAGAAAAGTATATTCCTGCCGCTACCCGCTATGACAACGCTTCCAACATGTTTCGGCGTTGTGGTCTTTCGGGTGTGATGCTGCCGAAAATCTCGTTGGGATTCTGGCACAATTTCGGAGGTGTCGACCCTTATGAACGCAGTCGTGCTATTACTCATCTGGCTTTCGACAATGGAATCACTCATTTCGACCTTGCCAACAACTATGGTCCTCCATACGGCTCGGCAGAAGAGACGTTGGGGCAGTTGATGCGCGATGACTTCGGCGCTTATCGCGATGAACTCTTCATATCCACCAAGGCGGGCTACGACATGTGGCCTGGTCCTTATGGCGAGTGGGGCTCTCGTAAATACCTCATGGCAAGTCTCGACCAGTCGCTGCGTCGCATGAATCTCGATTACGTGGATCTTTTCTATAGTCATCGCTATGACCCTGAGACACCACTCGAAGAGACTCTTCAGGCGTTGGTCGACATTGTGCGCAGCGGAAAAGCCCTCTATGTGGGCATCTCACGCTGGCCGCTGGAGGCATTGAAGATTGCAGACAAATATCTTCGTGAGCGCGATGTGCCCTTGCTCATCTATCAAGGGCGGCTGAATCTGCTCGACCGCGAGCCGCAAGAAGATGGCGTTCTCGACTATTGTGCAGAGCACGGCATCGGTTTTATCTCGTTCTCACCGCTCGCTCAAGGTCTGCTGACCGACCGTTATCTGAATGGAATCCCCGAAGGTTCGCGCATGATACAAGGCCGTTTCTTGAAACAAGAAGCATTGACGCCTGAACTGTTGGCTTATCTGAAGCGGCTCAACCAAACCGCAGAAACTCGTGGCGAGACGTTGGCTGAAATGGCTTTGGCGTGGATATTGGCACAACGGGGCGTCACCAGTGTGCTCGTAGGAGCCAGTAGCACCCAACAGTTGGCCAAGAACCTGAAGTGTATCAAAGCGCAGCCGTTCGATGAGAAAGATCTAGTATAGAAAAGGATATATAGAAAAACAGCCTCGACAAAGTGAAATGTTGAGGCTGTTTTTGTGCTATACTTTTTTGCTGTTTTTAATATTGATTTCTGTTTCGAACCTACGCACATAGATGAGGTCTCTAATTGCATGCAATATCGTAGTCATAATGTTTTATCATACTATAAACTCTTTGGGATAATGTGCTTTCAGATAGGCCATCTGATATGCTATCAAAGTTAGACAAACTATATGGGATTTATTATGACTATGAGGGCCTATTTCTTCCCATATAGTCCAAATCCGTTCTAATGTTTCCTTCTCATACCCATTTCTTTCCCCACCTTCTATGAATTTATGTTTCAAGACGGTTGATTCATCCTTTTGTTTTTGATTAATTGCATGGAAGAGCATGTCACTTTCGTCCCTTGTAAAATCTGCAATTAATCTAGATAGCAATATCAACTGTTCCTGATAAACCAATATGCCGTATGTCTCCTGAAGGTATTTCTCCATCGCAGGAATAGGATGTTCTATTTTTTCCTTTCCACTCCTTCGTTGAAGCATTTGAGGGATATAATCTAACATGACTGGACAGAACATTGCATTCAGAATCACTAAGTCGTTGAATGTTGTGGGATGCAGGTACTTCAACCATTCTTGCATACCATAATAATCAAAGCAAAATACATCGTCCGTGTCGCCCTTCTGGAAAAGTGCAAAGGTTTGAGGATCATCAATAGGAATGTCATCAAGATTTACATCTATCCCCTGCGTCTGTTTGATGTTTGACAAAACAGTTTTGATTTCGGATAGTGCATTTTTGGCTACAAGTTTAGTCACAAACTGCCATTTCTCTTTATCTGACTCATCCTCAAATATAATAGTATCCTTATCTATCATCTTGACATGCTTCTCCTTCAGCCAGTCAAGGATTGCAGACAGCCCTTCTTTATCCACATCAATCCATACTTCAAGATGTGAAAGTATATCAGGATTTATACACCGCTCAAATAGCAAATCATGTTTTAACGGGTCAACCTTTGTAATACCTAAGCAATATGCGACAAGACTTCCACCTATGGAGCCTCGACCAGGACCTATTAATGCGCCAAGTTCTTTTTGGGCCGTGTTGACAAGATTATAAAGGAAGAGCAGATACTTTGAGTTGCCGGATTTCTCAATAATCTCCAGTTCAAATTGGAGACGGTCATCAACATCCTCAGGAATTGGGTATCCATAGATGAGTTTCGCTTTATGAAACGTCAGATGTTCCAAATAACCAGCATCATTGCTGAATCCTTCAGGATTTGTTAATTCCACTTCCTCTTTGTAAGTCATATGTATCTAAGTGTTGTTGTATAACTTGAGTCATAAACGTATTCAATAATTGAAAAAGGCTCCAAATCCTCTTTGTCCGATTTACCAGAGTAGTAACTTTCCCTATGAAGTACCTTTATTCTCTTCGTCAAGAATTTTCTATCTAAGTAACTCATGCAGTCATCTGGCAATGCATTTTCGCTACCATCTATACGAATGCCGGGTAATTGTGACACACCAATTATCCTTATATCATTCTCTTTCGCAATTTTATCCAATGACATCCAGATTTCCCTAAGTTCATCATGTCGTTCTAATCCTTCGATGACTCTAATTGAATTCATTAATCCAACATAATCAATAATGATTACATTGAAATAGCGCTTTTTTATGGCAAGTTGAATATCCTCTATTGTTATGCCAGGTATATCGACAATACAACATTTGACATTTCCATTCCCGACAGGATCAAAATGGTTAATAATATCTTTGTAGTCGAATTCTAAAGAGAAAAACAGGGTATTCTCTCCATGACGGCAAAACTGGTTTGCAATTTGAGAAGCAAACATCGTTTTACCCATTGCAGGTCTTGCTGCCAAAATACTTACTTGTCCTTTTGGGAAAAACTCGTTGATGGTTTTATAATCTAATCTTGTGTAATCTGAACAATCCATAGTTGTTATAATTTAGAATAAATGATTTTCTACAAACTCGCTTAGCATTTCTGTATTAGGTGATGCGAGAAACACCACTATAGTCTTTTTATATTCAATAGCCTCTTTTTCTATCAAAGGAAGCCTTGACAAATTATCGTCATTTATTTCGTCATACCACAGCTCAGACAAGTTATCTATTAGGTACAAATTAGAAAAGCTATTAGTAAATGACAGTATCTCAAATTCATCAATGAAAACATAGTTTGTCCAGAAAGAACCATTTGGCACGTAATCATTCATCTCCTCTGGATACCAGAACTGACCATGAGTGTTATATTCCGTCATTTCCTGTTCCAGCCAATTACGCTCCAGTTCGTCTGAAGCCATATCAATGCATTTCTTTTTGACCATTTCAATGACGTTGTTTTGTATCTCCCTTTTTGAAGCTGAAGAATAGACCACAACAGGCAAACCTAACTCTACTGCTAATTCATACACACACCTGCATAGTTCTGTGCAAGGCTGTCTGGTTTTTACAAACCATAACCCTGGTTTGTTTAACTTCTCATATGAATCCATTTTATCCATAACCACATTATTCCGAAGTAATATAGAAAGGGTACAAAAATGCTTGGGAGGGTATTAAACAACCAATTTACTAATGTTTGTTCGATAATCATCAAGCATCTTTTTCAGTTTCTTGACGTTTAAGGTGGTGAGGTCCTCCAGCGACATAACCAAAAGATATTGAGCGGTTTGCGGGCTTATTCCCAGTTTCTCGGAAAGAGCATTTTTTGCTGCATTTTCACCTATTGACGTAGTCATTATTTGAATAATAGTATCAAGGCTGTTGTCTTCTTTCTCAAAGACACTCGTTAGTTCTTTGATAGCCTTTCCTCTGTTGGAGATGGCTTCACATATCGCAGTAAAGTTCTCATCTAACACCTCGTAAAAGTCTGCTTTAACCGAAAGTGCAGACACCCCATTTTTAGTTACAACGTTTACTTCCATAATTCATTTTTTATAGGTTTTACTATATTTTATATTTCATGGGGCAAAGAAAACAAAGACCTCCGCCAACTCGTGGCAGAGGTCAAAGAAAAATTATGTTTTCGATAAAATTATGCGATGGGGTCTGGGCAGAAGTCTCTACGTTTGCAGGATTTACAATGCTTGCCTATCCAAACTTCATCAAACTGATTCATAGCCTGTTCCACGATTTCAGGATCATCAGTCAAGATGCCAGCCTCGAAGTTGCGTGTGCTCTCTGCTTTCATGCCGATGCCAGCACCTGTTAGATTTGCACTGCCAATATACGCCTCTTTGCAGTCAAAGACAAGCATCTTAAAGTGAACACGTGGACAGAGCACTCGCTCCAAGCGGTCATACAGAACCGGGTACTTGTCAAAATCCTCTCGGAAGTTAGGCCCAGGTTCCTTTGCATGAATCAACCGTACCTCCACGCCACGCCGAATGAGTTGGGCGATAAGAGCAAGAAAAGGCTTTTTCTCTTTGCCCACCTCAACATAAAGATCTTTGATGTCAGCGGTACCAATCCAAAGCGTATGCTTCACGGATTGCACCCGTGAAAGCACCTCTTTGTAGTGGTCAGAGTTAGAGATGAAGGTGAGCATGGTCTGTAATTACATTGACAATTGTTTCTGTTCTATTAGTTTTAAAATGTTTTCGACTTTATTGAATAAATATGATTGGAATTGGCCATTATCAATTTCATATTGAAATACATCGGGCTTTCGATTATATCGATCTATCCATTCCCATCCATAAGGATGCCCTTCTTTGTAACTTTTTTGATTAAAGATTATTTTATTATCTCGATCTACCCAATATTTACTATCGACTTTCTTTTCTTGGGGTATACCAATATAAATAAAGGATTCGTCTCCAGAATGATCAGGGAAACCATATTTTTCTATTATAATAGATAGTTGCCAATCTTCTTTATCTAGTTTAATGAAAAGATGAGAGCTATTACTAGGATCAAAAAAGTCACATTCTGTTTTTAGTTGAAAACTATCTCCTATTGAAGACAAAATATCTCTAATTTTGTCTCTATAAGGTTCCCAATTTTTCACATCTTGAATCGCAAATTCTTTTTGAATAGACTCTTTAATAACGTTTATTTGGTTAAGAAGACGGTTTATTTCTTCCGCTTTCCCTTCGAGCACCTTCATTTTTTCTTCAGTTGATAATTCATTCAACTTTAATTTCTCATACAAATAGTCTTTCAATTCCATATTCATTTTCATATTCATTGTTCGTAAATCAAAATAACCTTCAAGATAATCGAGATATTGCATTGCTGCAGTGTACAAATAAACCTCTTTTTGTTTGCAATTGGGAATAACTTCCTTCTTAAGCCACAATAAAATATCCTCTCTGAATGTGACAATCTTAAATCGATCAATAAATGATTCTCTAAGTTTGGGCGTCTTATTAATCAGACATTCGTTGCGATTACATGTCTCACAACATTCTTTCGGTTCTTGCCAACTACAAATATCTGGTTCATACTCAGATGGAGGAAGAAAAACAACGTATATTTGTTCATCTTTAAAACCTTCTTGACGTAGTTTTTGGATATAACGGGCAATTTGATTCTTCTGTAAAATTGCCTCATATATCTTATTCTCAAAAATGATTGCATATTTGCCCTTCTCTCTAACGAGGAGATCTATTCTCATTTCTTCAGAAGTAACATACGGGTGAGAGACTTCGATATTCCAATCTTTAATGCAAAAATTAATAAAACTCTCTAGTAAGGGGTACTTTCCTTCACTATTGTAAAGCAGAAGTGATGCCAGAATGCGACTATTAGCATTTTCGTTTACATGTAACTCATCTATTACATTTATATGATAAGGGAGTTTTTGTTTGAGCAGATCATATCGTTTCGCAAAATCATCAATTAATTGAAGATTTTCCAATAATCGTTCCAATGGGTTTTCCATATTGTTATTATATTTTTAGCCCAATTTTTCAAAATCAAAATCATTTGCTGAGCAGCATGCTTTCTTGTAATCAAACTGAAACATGCGCATGTACTGCTCTTGTATTTCTTTTGCTCCGTTGTAGAACGGGGTAGTAGTGTGTGACCGCGTAGTCACAGTAATGGTCATTTCAGGTGTGAGTACCTGTCCATTTGTGCGCTTGGTACGCTTTGGGATGATTTTAAAGACTTTACTCATAGGCTTTTGTTATTAGTTGTTGCAAAGATATAAATTTTTTTTATTCTTTATTTTCTAAATTAATAATATAAGAAAATGATAAAGTAATGTGGGTAAGTTGATAACTATAGGATTTCCCTTGCAATCCAGGCACAAGCCTCTGCATCGGCGAGTGCATGGTGATGGTTCTTCAGTTGATAACCGCAGGCGGCAGCAACAGTGTGTAGTTGATGGTTCTCTAATTCAGGAAGCACACGCCGTGATTTACACAGAGTGTCGTAAAACTCATAGTCAGGGTAGTCCATTTGATAGACTTGGAACACAGCCTTCAGGCAGCCTTCATCAAAAGGTTTGTTGTGGGCAACAAGGGGAAGGCCTTCTATCAAGGGTTCAACCTGCGCCCAAACCTTTGGAAATATTGGAGCTTCGTCAGTGTCTTCATAGCATAGACCATGAACCTGACTGCACCAATAATTATAATAGTTAGGCTCGGGTTGAATGAGTGAGTAGAACGAATCAACAATCTCACCGCCACGGACAATGACAACTCCAACGGAACAAACCGAAGAACGTTCATTGTTAGCCGTCTCAAAATCTATTGCAGCAAAATCTCGCATACTATTTGTCCTCCCTATATTTTTCGTTCATTCTACTGATGATTCCTGCAATCTCTTTACGCAATGATATAGGCTCCAGCACTTCCATAGTCTCACCGTTCCACAGGATCTCTTGAATGAAATCGTATGATGGACGCAAACGGTATTTGAAAATGCTATATTCCTCGTTTCGTTCAATCTCATCCTGCGAATCATGCATCTTCAAATCTCGGATGTAGTTAGCCTGCCCTGCTGATACCTTAAGTTTGACGATTTGGGGCTCAATACGCAGGTCGGCAATGATGCCGAAGCATCCCTCGAAAAAGTCTTTGGCGCTCCAGTCTTTGGGCATTTCGAAAGTCTCGTCCGTTGTGCGAAGACTATGAATGCGATCGAGTGAGTAGATGCGTGGTCCCTTATTATAATAATAGGTATAGGTGCTGCGGGCGACCAAATACCATCTTTGGCGGAATAATTTTACACAATATGGTTGAACATCGAAGTTGTTTTCTTCGTCTTTCCAATAACTGTGGTAAGTGATGTTGAGCATTCGGTTCTCTTTCATCGCCTCGATGATGGTTTGCAGATATTCCTGACCAGACGGAACATATTCAAGAAGAACGCGGTCTTTGATGCTTTGGCTGTTTGCCAATGCGTTGCTCACGCAAAACGTGTTGTAGAGCCACGAGCGCAGGCCGTTCTTACTGATGTCCTCCTCGTTCATGATGTAATAACGGTATTTCCCCTTCTGCTCGTTCTCGATGAACAGTCCGAACATGTCGGCAATGGCATAGCGCCAGTTGTCGAAAGTGCGCTTGGGGATTTCCACACCCCTACTGATATCCGTATCGCGAAGCCACTTTTTGTTTAGGTCTTCGAAGGATATCTTTTTGGCGCGAAGTATGGTTTCTATCACCCATACATATTTATTGATCAGGTTTTGTCCTCTGTCATTGTTTATCATACGCATTGTTGTTTAGGATTCATGTTGAATGTCGTAATGTTCGTTTTTTCTGCAAAAGTATGGCAAAGCTACGCCAAACTATGGCAGAGGTTTTGAAAAAAACTAATGACTATTGCATTTTCCATTGATATTCTGTATTATTATGGTTGAATTGATAGCAAACGATTTCTGCTACAAAGATAAAACTTTTCTTTCAGCAAACAATACTTTGGATGTTGAAAAATAATGGCATTTTCAGTTTTGTGACAATTGGGACAATTAGGACAGTGTTTTTTACACGATCGGAGCCCCACCTCCCCATTGCTTTCCCCTTCGGCCAGCGACCTTTGGTTCCCGAGCAAAGCTCGCCTACCCGTAGCCTTTCCCCCCGTAGGGGAGGAGACTGCTGAGTGTTTTTGGCATGTTGAAAAAAGAGGGTTATCTCTGCTAAAAAAATGAATCAACAAGCATGGAAATCGCTCAAAATGGCTACAAAATAGGCTATAACTATGTTAATTTATAGTTAAATATATAATTATTATTATTAATATATATTAATTAT
>JAFYYV010000021.1 GCA_017557405.1 Prevotella sp. | reverse complement strand
TATATTTATATAGATATATAGATAGATTTAGTTATTTCTATCTCTATTTTCAGCTGGAGAAATTGCTACTTGAAAACAGCCTCAATCATGTTCAATGTTCAATCTTCAGTGTTTAATGATTTGAAGCGTGTAAAAAACGACTGTCTAATTGTCACAATTGTCACAGACTCAAAAAATCGTTATTTGACCTGGGGGGATTTTCCTTACAATTATAGGGAAAGTCCCCCTCACGTTTAGGAACGTTCCTTTGCGCAGGCGGTAAAAACCATCTATCTTTGCATCAGAGAAAAGAAAGAAACATAGTATTAACATCAAATTGAAAGAAAGGATACGATTATGAAGAAGATGATGATGACGGCCCTTTTGATGACGATAGCCATCACGGCCAGCGCAATGTCTTATACCGAGGCCCGCAGAGAGGCTTTGTTCCTGAGTGATAAAATGGCTTATGAGCTTGAACTCACGGCCCCGCAGTATGAGGCTGTATATGAAATCAATCTCGACTATATGTTGTCTCTTGGCCATCACGCCGACCTCTTCGGCTCTTCCTGGAGCCGTCGCAATGCCGACCTGATGTTCGTACTCACCGCCTGGCAGTGGAATCGCTACAAGGCTCTGGACTACTTCTATCGCCCCGTGGGTTGGAATCTCGCTCACTCGGTTTGGACGTTCGGTGTCTATGTACGTTACCCGCACCACAACGTGATGTACCATAAGGCTCCAAGAGTCTACTCTTCCTATCGTGGCGGTCACGCTCATGACTACGGCCGTTCTTGGCGCAACGGAGTTCGCATCGAGCCCGCTCCTCACCACAAGGATAAGAATCGTCCTGGTGTTGGTCCTGGTCACGATGTTCGTCCGAAAGGCCCCGGTGCTGGTCCTGGCCATGAAGTCCGTCCGAATCGTCCGGCGACCACCACTCATAAGACGGTGACCACTACGACGATGACTTCGAACAACCACTCTGGCCACAATGGCGGTAATCGCTCGTTCGGCAATGGCGGCCCCAAGCGCAGCAACTCGGTGACCACCACCACGACGACGACTCACAAGACCGTGACCAGCGGCGGCCACTTCGGAGGAGCCCGTAGATGAAGACGCCTCGGTGTCGGATTCCACAAAACTTGAACGTTATGTTTTCATAGAATAAAAATGATTTTGTTGTTAGGTTTTTTGAAAAAGTGAGGAGGCCTCGAGCGCGGGGTCTCCCCTTTTTTTCTTTTCTTTTCACTTTTCATGCGAAAACGAAATGAGTTTCTGATTTTTTTTATATCTTTGTGGCATGAAAAACGTGAAGACGAGGACGATAAAACAATAGAAAAAACCTATGCATATAGCCATCGCTGGAAATATCGGAAGCGGAAAGACGACACTCACCAACATGCTGGCTCGCCACTACGGATGGCAGGTCAACACGGAGTCGGTGACCGAGAACCCATATCTTGACGACTACTATCACGACATACCGCGATGGTCGTTTGCCCTTGAGGTCTATTTCCTCAAAGAGCGTTTCCGCGATCTCATTCGCATCAGCCAATCCACGGGCACCATCATCCAAGACCGCTCCATCTTCGAGGGTGTCTATGTGTTCACAGCCAACAACCACGCTATGGGCAACCTTTCCGATCGCGATTTCGAGACTTATATGGAGTTGTTCCAGCAGATGCTCACTCTGGCTCGTCTGCCCGAGTTGATGATTTATCTCCGTGCTTCGGTGCCCCATTTGGTGCAGAACATCCAGCGTCGCGGACGTGACTATGAGCAGCAGATGCCGCTCGACTACCTTGAAAACCTCAACCGCCGATATGATGAGTTTATCTTTGAGAAATACAAAGGTCGCTTGATGGTGGTCGATGTCGACGAGATGGACTTCGAGCATCGCCCTCGCGACTTCGCTCAGATTGTCGATCGTGTTGACGCCGAACTGTTTGGATTGTTCCCCATAGAGGAAAGATGAAGTGGACTTCGTGCAAGATTTGAAAATACAAATATAAACAAATAAATCCCCCCAACCGCCATGCATATAGCCATAGCAGGAAACATCGGAAGCGGCAAGACCACGCTCACGCGAATGCTTGCCAAGCGATATGGCTGGACCCCACGGTTCGAGCCCGTCGACAACAACCCCTATCTGGCCGACTTCTACCAGGACATGAAGCGGTGGTCGTTCAACCTGCAGATCTACTTCCTCAGCAAACGCTTCAAGGAGGTGGTGGAGATTGCGCAGTCGAAGGAGTATATCATCCAGGACCGCACTATTTTCGAAGACGCTCGTATTTTTGCACCCAACCTGCACGACCAAGGTCTGATGAGCGATCGCGATTTCGAAAACTATAGCGATCTCTTCGATTTGATGATGTCGCTCGTGAAGTTGCCCGACTTGATGATTTATATCCGCTCGTCGATTCCTACTCTCGTCGCACAAATCCAAAAGCGCGGACGTGAATATGAGCGTAGCATTCGCATCGACTATCTGCAAGGTCTCGAGGAGCGCTACGAGCGATGGATCAGCACTTATGCCGGACCGCTTATCATTGTCGATGGCGACCACTTGCGTTTCGAAGCTTCGCCACAGGACTTCAAACAGATTACCGACCAGATTGATGCGAAACTCTTCGGATTGTTCCCGATGGAGTAGGCGACCATTCTATATGCTAGACAAACCCTGACAACAACAAATATATACCTATTCACATACGATTGTTTTATGAGAAAGAAGACGCTATTCACGGCCCTTCTGCTTGCAGCCACGCTTTGCGTTCACGCAGCCGGCTACCAGCAGCAGGGTCAGTTTGTTTCTATTGCTTTGCAAAGTCAACAACTCTCTGATGGAAAGCTGACGGCTCGCCAAGTGCGGTTGCAGGTTGTTACTGACAAGATCATTCGTGTTGAGGCCACACCCGATGAGCAATTCCCGCAGAAGCAAAGCCTGATTATTGTTCCACAAAACCAACGCCCGCGCTACACCGTTGCTGAGGAAGGTTCTTGCGTGATGGTTAAGACTGCCGCTGTGGAAGCCCGTGTGGACAAGCAGACGGGGCACATCGAGTTCCGCGATGCTGAAGGCAAACTTTTGCTTAGCGAAATCGCCCAAGGAGGTAAGACTTTCAAATCCTTTGTTGTTCCTGAGCGTGAACTTGGTACGAAGGCAGCCAATGTCTCGATGGACGCTCGACGCGGCTGGACTTGGCACACACAATTCGACTCACCCGATGATGAAGCCTTCTACGGACTTGGTCAGCATCAGGCTGAGGAACTCAACATGAAAGGCCTGAATGAAGAGTTGTTCCAATACAACACGAAGGTTTCTGTGCCTATGGTGGTTTCGAATCGTGGCTACGGCATTCTTTGGGATTCCTATTCGTTCTGCCGCTTCGGCAATCCTGACGATTATCAGCAACTCAACCACGCTTTCACGTTATACGACAAGCAAGGGCGTCGTGGTGGTCTCACGGGTATCTATCGTGATGCAAGGGGTAAGACGCTCACACGACAGGAAGACTCGCTCTACTTCGAGCATCAGGTGCCTGCCGTTAACGTCGAACACGATGGCGACCTCGGTATTGATGCACTCCCACAAGGATTCCATCTCGAAGGCGCCCACGTCGTTTATGAGGGATTCATAGAAGCACCGCAGAGTGCCAACTATCATTTCCTGCTCTATTATGCCGGCTACATGCGCGTCTATCTGGATGGCCATGAGGTGGTGAAGGAGCGTTGGCGTACGGCTTGGAATCCTAACTCGTGGAAGTTCACTTTTCCGTTGTTGAAAGGTCGTCGTGTACCAATACGCATAGAATGGGATCCCGATGGTGGGGTTTCCTACTGTGGTCTTCGCGTTGCTACGCCCCGAACTGATGAGGAACAAGGAAGACTCTCTATCTGGAGTGAGATGGCAAAGGATATGGACTATTATTTCATTGCTGGTCCTACCATCGATCAGGTCATCTCTGGCTATCGCACGCTGACAGGTCGTGCTCCTGTCTATCCCAAGTGGGTGTTGGGTTTCTGGCAGAGTCGTGAGCGCTACAAGACCAGTGGTGAGATAGAGCAGACGCTGAAGGAGTTCCGCGATCGGCAGATTCCCATTGACAACATCGTGCAGGATTGGAACTATTGGAAACTCGAGAACTGGGGCGACCACACCTTCGAGGCAGCTCGCTTCCCGAATCCGCAGGCCATGCTCGACAGCGTTCACCAGATGGGTGGAAGGTTCATGATTAGCGTGTGGCCGAAGTTCTACGATACCGTTGACAACTACAAAGAACTCGATAGTCATGGTTGGATTTACCAGCAGGCTATCACCGACGACATCCACGACTGGCTAGGCTTCCGCGGTTCGTTCTATGATGCCTATGACGCTAATGCAAGAAAGACTTTTTGGCGGCAGATGAACGAGAATCTCTATACGAAATATCGTTTTGGTATTGATGCTTGGTGGATGGACGCTTCTGAACCCAACGTGCGCGACTGCACCCCAATGTGGTATCGCAAGGCGCTCAGTGGTCCTACCGCTCTCGGTACTTCCACCGAATATTTCAATGCCTATAGTATTGTCAATGCTGATGCCATCTACAATGGGCAGCGGTCGGTGTTCAGCAAGATGAACCTGAAGAAGCAAGGTCTCACGGGCGAGCCACGCGTCTTCTTGCTCACAAGAAGCGGTTTTGCTGGCGAGCAACGGTACTCGACGGCTACGTGGAGTGGCGATATCGGCACTCGATGGGAGGATATGCGTTCGCAGATGACTGCCGGATTGAACTATTCCATTTCTGGACTTCCTTTCTGGGGTATGGATCAGGGTGGCTTCTCTGTGGAGAGCCGCTACGTGAAGGCGCAACAACTTTTCGATGAAACGGGGCAGGAGAACGCTGACCTCACAGAGTGGCGCGAATTACAGGCACGATGGAATCAATTTGGATGTTTCATCCCCCTCTATCGCGCTCACGGACAATGGCCATTGCGTGAAGTGTGGAACATCGCACCTAAAGGTCATCCTACTTACGAAACCATCGTTTGGTACGACCGTTTGCGTTATCGTCTGATGCCCTACCTCTATTCGATGGCAGGGTGGGTGAACACCGACGACTATACGATGATGCGTCCACTCGTGATGGACTTCCAGACCGATCGCAACGTGCTCGACATCAAAGACCAATGGATGTTCGGACCCTCGCTCATGGCTTGCCCCGTTGGCTATTATAAGGCTCGTCAGCGCGAGGTTTATCTGCCCGAAGGTCGTACGTGGTTCGATCTTTATAGTGGAGTCTCGTACAGCGGTGGACAAACCATCTCTGCCCCCACGCCCCTTGAGCGTATCCCCGTTTATGTGCCTAGTGGTTCCATCATCCCCTTCGGACCTGAAATGCAGTGGAGCGATGAGAAGCCTGCGGAGCTCATCAACCTTTATGTCTATGCTGGTCGAGACGCCCAATTCCAACTCTACGAAGACGAAGGAACCAACTATAACTATGAGCGCGGACAACGCGCTACCATCGATATACGGTGGAACGATCAGGCTCGCCGTCTCGATATCGGTCAGCGTCAAGGTAGCTTCCCCGGTATGTTGCAGAAACGGCGTTTCAACATAGTGCTTATCACGGCTGATAGTCCTCGCGCCTTGAATCTCGAGAACCCCGAAGGTCGTATGTTGCAATACAATGGTAAGGCCGTTAGCGTACAGTTCTGACGGAAATCTTTAATACACGTAAATAAGAATGGCGCTCTATACAATTTAGAGCGCCATTCTTGTCTATGTAAAAGATAAAGGGTCCACCTTTCTTTATCAGACGTTACTGCGAATCCTTTCCAAGTAGGATGTTGACTAGCGCTACAACATCTGAGACATTGATTTGATTGTCGTTGTTCAAGTCAGCTGCAGCCTCTATGAATGTGGGCGCAGCCTTCCCCAATGTGTGGTCTACAAGGGTCACGACATCAGCAATTGTGACTTCACCATCGCCGTTTACATCGCCACGCCGCAATACATAATGATCATTGTCGATTTCGACTTTGATGTTGTCGAAATAGAAGTGGTTGACTTCGTCCTTGTTTTGATTCAAGTTGAAGGTGAAGGTGCGCATGAGGATGCCGTTGTTTTGCGCTTGCTCGGCAGAGATGATTCCTTTGTGCTCGTAGTGTGTCCACTCGGGACAGGAATGCAACTCGCCATTGTAATGGATATATTCTCCGGGCTCACCATGAAGTTGTGTGCTGATGGTAGCATCAAAGTCTGACTTCATGTCGAACGAGATGCGATACTTTGTGCCTTCGGACAGCGTCTGCGGCAAGCGGATGAAGAATCCTGTATCCCATTCATAGGCTGCATTCTTGGATGTGGTGACCACGATGCCGCGGCTGTCGTTCATGCCTGCGTATTCAGTGTAAGGAGCGGGAACAATGGGATATGTATAATCCCCTTCCACTATGACTTCCTCTTTCTTGAAGAAGCAACTCATGTCTTCTCCTTCCACATCGCCGTTCTTGACAATGTCAACCATCGGTTCTTCGAGATTCAACCTGTCGATCTCGAACACGATGTTGTCGAAATAGTAGGTAGTTGCATTCTCGTTAAGAGCCAGCAGGAAGGCAACAGACTGCATGTTGTCGCTAGGACTTTGTGCATGGAGAATTGTTCCTTCCGATTCGAAATGTTTCCACTCGGTGTCCATAGTCATCGAACCGATGCCCTGGCTGGTGATTTCGCGGCCGGGTTCTGCGTGACAATGGCTCTCGCTTCCCGCTTCTTGGCTGGCTTTGTAGTCGAACGCGATATGATACCTCGTGCCTTCGGGCAGGGGCTGGTTTGCGCGGATGAAGAACTCGGTGTCCCAACGGGTATTTGAAATATCTCTCGACTGCACCACGATGCCGCGCGATCCGTTCTTGCCGGCTCCAGCGGTATAGGTGGCGGGAACTATCTGGCCACCGCCTTCTTTCTTGAAGAAGCAGCTCATGTCAGAACCTTCGACGTCTCCGTTCGTAATGACGCTGTACATCTTCTCCTTCGCTTCCACGGTGAGGTACGTGCCGTTGGGCGAGTTCATGAGTTTGAACAAGTAGTTGCCAGGCTCTGCTAAGAACATGGGAGTTGCGGATTCGGATGGGGTCAGCGGAATGCTTTGGCTGTTGTTCAAATCGAGGTTCACAAGGTCATCGTCACTACTTGTGGGATTGTAGTATGTCCACGCTCCGCTGTCATCGACATGCAGAATGGTGAACATATAAGATTTTTCGGTATAAACGTCTTTAAGTTCTTTCCACAACGTATAGGTGTCCGACAGGTATTGGTCTGGCTGGAACTGGTTGGAAACTCCTGCGGATGTCCAACCCGTGTAATAATACAAGTAGAATCCTGGATCGGACCAGCCTGAGACATTCATGATGAGGTTGTTGCTGTTCTGGTCTTCCTCTATCGTCACGGTCATGGGGAAGAGGCAGTCACCACTGATGCGGGTGGTGAATCCAGTATTAGTTAGCTGTATATTGGTTGAATTGCTCTTGCTGATGATTAAGTTTTCACTACACTCTGGACAAGGCTCCATACCCCAGCTGCGGCTAGAGTTTGCATCGACCACCCAAATTTGGTTGCCTTGCCTAAGGGTCAAATCGGATTTCTTCCAGATGCCCGTTTCTTCATCGTATGAGAGCGGCATATAAACGATTTCACTTAAGTTATTTTCACGCCAAGCCAGCTGATAGTTGGGTTCGGGCCACTCTACGCTGAGCGTGCCATCGGTATTGATGGTCATCGTGTAGGTGCCCATCGGTAACGAGATATTGTGATGTCCTTCTTCACCAGATCCCAACGGAACGTTCTGAGAGTTATGTCTTGTCAAGTAATAAGTTGACGGTATGCCGTAGCATGCCCACTCAGAAGAACTTGCATCGATAATGTCGAATGCGAACAATTCATCGGCATTCACCATGCTGGAAGTGACGGTTAGTTCAGCCGTATAGCTGTCACCATCGGCATCCTTCGTGAAGGTTACATAATCATTTTGAGTTTGAATCTTAAATATCGGTTCGGGCCATCCCGTGACCGTGAGTGTCGGGGCTGTTGTTCCGTCGTTCGGGTCAACGATGGTGAAAGTCAACGGGCCGTCGGCAAACAAAGAATAGTCATAGCCGTCGGGCGACAATGTAAGGTTGCCACTGTTAAACCGATGAAGCGCCAGATTGCCGCCTTCCTTTCCATAATACTCCCGTTCGCCATTGAACTCGCGGATAGGATTGAAGCGGATTGCGCCCTCCAAATACAAATCGGTCAAGGTGTAGGTGCCGTCGCCGTTGTCAAAGAAAGCTTTCTCGTACTGGCTGCCGTCGTTGTAGCTCAACTTGTAGACAGGTGCCGGAGCCGGCCATTCGTTCGACGAGGGCTCGACGGTAATGTTTGCGCCCTGGCCGTCATTGGCCATGTAGAACTGGAAGTTGAACTGGCCGGTGGCGCCCATGATGTAGTTCGTGCCCCCTGCTACCGACTGGATGCAGATGTAATTGTCGGCATCGATGGTTTCATGGTCTCCCGTCGCCGATGCATAGACGGTGCCTTGCTCGCCTTTGGTGATCCAGAATTCCTCGCCGTTCTGCATGTTCACGTCGTTTGCCACGAACAAAGCACCGTTATACACCAACTCGGCGATGGGTTCGTAGGCCCTGTTGCTGTGAAGATAGAAGCGTGGTGATGCGAATCCTCGCACGGTCAGTTTGGGGCCGTATTCCACCTGGTTGACAACGATGTCGTAGTTGCCCTCGGCGTCAACGGTGAGGTTGCTTCCGTTGCTTTCCTTCAAGTTGTATTTCTCCATTGTCTCCCACGTGATAGGCGTGAGCTCGCCTGTGGCGCCCTGGCCGTAATACGCTTTGAAGAATTCACCGCTGTAATATTCCTCGACGTGGAAATAATGGGTGTCGGGCACCATGCCCTGAACGCTGTAGGTGTGCTCATTGACCTTGTTGCCAGTGCCGCGTGTCATATCATTCCAAATGCCATTTTGGCCGTCAAAATAATAGAGTTTGTACGTGGGCTTCGTTTGCAGCATAATTTTGGGGTTCGTCACTATCAAACCTGATGCAGGGACATCGCAAGCGAGCGTCACTTTGTCGCGCGGCAGCACCTCATACTCGTCCGTAATCTGAATGTCGTTAACATCCTTTGCTTTATTCATCAGCAGTTCATCCACGTGTGTGGCATCGTCAGAAATGTAGAAAGTTGCTGGGTTGTCGGATGTTTGCTGCGAAGCCACGTATCCTTGCACATAGGCTGTTTCTGTCAGCTTCACATTGTCCCTCATCAGCGAAATCGTCTCGCTTACGCTGAAAGGCTTGCCAAGGCTTTGTCCTTTGCCTGTAGGGTCTTCATACCTCACGGCGAAGACGGTGAAGTTATACGTTTCGCTTGTTGCACGGATGGTAATGATAGTGTTCTCAGTCAGCGGCTCGGAAAACGTGATGATTTTATAATAATCCCGCCCTGGCTGAGAAGTGAAAGTAAGGGGATTCGTGCCACTTATGATGCTGGAATTATAAGGAAGAGTAGCCGTAGCAATTACCACTCCCTCTTTTAGCACCTCGTAAGTGCCGCCCGTAGCATTACCAAAGATATGGAAATGCAGATACTTAGTGCCAAAAGGCACCTTGAACTGTACTGTCGGATAGCGGTCGTGTCCGTCAACATAGTTGAAAGACCTGATGCCGTTCTGATACTGACGGTTCAATACCTTGTAACTCTGGTTTCCCGTTCCTACATATCCTTCAACTCCGGACATGAAATTCAGGTTGTTTGAATAATTGGTAGGATCGTTGGTTTGCGCCCACATAGTCGTTGCCCCGAAAATGGAGAGCAACAAAAGGGTTAATAAAGTCCTAATTTGTTTGTTCATATCTGTAATATTTTTGGTTTTTATCTGATAAAGTGAAAAACGGTTGAGTTTTAATCTACAAAAATAGGAAAAATGTAGGTTTCTGCCGCGACATCATATATTAAAAAACCTTAAACAACTGAGTCTAAAGCGAAGCTTTCAGAAAAGAAAGACCACGCGACAGCCGTTTATTCTTTTGAAAAAACACGACAAATTCTTGTCAGCATTTTCGTGTAATCTGGAAAAGAAATGTGTAAAGAATCTTTACTTTCGCCCTTTTCCAACTTCACTTTTGGCCGCCGGATTTGTCACTTGTGGCTTCTGAGACCGTCATATGTGGCAAATGAGCCACTCACTTGTGGCATTTGACACGCTCATTTGCCACAAGTGAGACCCTCAAAGCATAGCTCTGACGACCCCAAAGCATAGCTTTCAGGTGCTGAAAAGATGTAAAGAAAACAGAAGTCATTGGTTTTCAACAGCTTCCGAAAACGACAAAAAATGGCCATTTTTCCACCAAAATCCTTTCCAGTTCCAAAAGATGCCCGTTTTTAGGGGCCAAAAGTCAGAATTTTCTTGACAATTGATAGTTAGAAATTGACACCTTTTATGTATCAAGAATTAGAGGACCAACGATAGCTGGTCCTCTAATTACTTCCTTTCGGTCAGTGGGTCTTCGACAAATTCTTGTCTATTGTCACTGTCAGTTGCTTTTCCCTAGCAGGATGTTGACCACTCCCACAACATCGGAGACATTGATTTGGCCATCGCCCGTCACATCGGCAGCTGCCTCAACAAATCCGGATACAGGCTTGTTGAGCGTGTAGTCAACCAGCAACACAACATCTTGGATGGTGACCGCATTGTCGCCGTTGACATCACCCATCATCACTGGGGATGCTGCAACGTGATCCTCGTCGATTTCGAAGACGAAGTTGTCGAAGTAGTAGGTTGTTGCCGACTTCTTTACAGCCAGACAGAAGCAGACGGTCTGCATGTTGTCTTGCGGGCTTTGCGCATTGGTAATGATTCCCGACTCCTCGAAGTGTTGCCACCCGATGTTGAAGTTCACATTGCCAATGCCAGTATAATTAAGGTAATTGGCAGGTTCGGCATGCATTTGGGTATAGGCGGTAGCCTCCTTGTTAGCACGATAGTCGAACGAGATGCGGTACTTAGTGCCTGCGGGCAGCGTTTGTGGCAGACGGACGAAGAACTGAGTGTCCCAGTCATTCAGCACCCCAGAGGGATCGGGGTTGTCTCTCGACTGCACCACGATGCCGCGCGAGCCGTTCTTACCCACTCCTTCGGTGAAGTTTGCGGTAACAAGCTCGCCCGGATGGTTGCCAACCTGCTCTATTTTCTTGAAGCAGCTCATGTCGTCGGCTTCGATGTTGCCGTTCTTGATGATGTCGACCATTACGGGTGCTCCTTCTGCTATCTCGAACTCGATGTTGTCGAAATAGAGGGTGTTGGCATCTGTGGTCTTGGCCAGCATGAAGGCGATGGTGCGCATGTTGCATGTAGGACTTTGGGTATGAGAGACGGTTCCTTCATACTCGAAATGCCGCCAGTAGTCGGCAAAGTCCACATTGCCGATAGCAGTATAAGTGATGTACTCTCCTGGTTCGCCGTGGGTTTGTGTCGTAACACCACTTGCGTACAGGTCGGCCTTGTAGTCAAATGAGATACGATACTTCGTGCCTTCGGGCAGGGGCTGAGACAATTCGATGAAAAATTGGGTGTCCCACTCTTGAGTTGGATTGGCCACAGAATGAATCACGAAGGCTTTCGAACCATCCTTGCCTACACCTTCGACGACACGTGCATCTTGAATGGTGCTGTTGGGCGACTCCTTCATCAGGAAATAGCCGGTTGCTCCACTTTCGGCGTCGCCGCCAGCAATAAGGTTACCCATGGTACTTACGCGAATGTACATGCCGCGGTCGTCTTCGGCCACCAAGAACGTATAGGTGCCTGAAGTCTGCATCTGCATGTAGTCGGTATTTTCATCGATGTCTTCGAAGAGACGGACTAAGTTATTGCCCTCTAGTGTGGTAGATGAGGGTACTCCAAACGTGAAGCCGAAGTTGTCGGCAACCACGAACTTCCGGCCTTCCTTCACGGTGGTCATCGTCATGTAGCCCTCTTCCTGTGAGTCGTAGACGAGCGGGACGTCGGTATATGATGTTCCGTTCAAGAATCGGATGGCCCAAGTACGCTCTGCCCACCCCGTGATGTCCATTTGCAGGTCGTAGTCGGAATTGCCGCTTTCGCGCATAGTGAAGGTGTACTTGCCCGGCTGGCTGATTTCGGCAATCGATCCGCCCTCTACGAGTTCAATACCTGTGGAGTTGCTCTCGTAAATAACATTGGATAAATAATTGGAGGAAAGGCCGTAGCCGGTGCCGCTGGGGTCAGAAACCCAGAACTCATAGCCTTCGCCGAGTCGGAGATCCGGAACCGTGTAGATGCCGGCATAGTATTCGAACGGCACTGTGCTGGGAATGATGCTTTGGTCTGCTGGCCGATATGTCAAAAGATAGTCCTTGTGCGGCCAGTCGATGGTGAGCTTGAAGTTGGTGCTGATGGTGAGCGTGTATTCGCCGACGTCGGTCAGGGAAATGTTGCAATATCCAGTGCCCGTGCCCAACGGAACGTCCACGCAGTTGTATCTGCTCAGACCGCCTTGGTCGGAAACAATCGTACTCGGTATGCCGTAGTACGTACCTTCGGTCTGGTCGAGGATGTCGAAGGAATATTTTCCATTGGTTCCCAGCATATCGGCCGTGACGTTAATCGTTGTGCTGTAGCTGCCGTCGTCGTTTTTCACGAAAGCTGGCATATCCATATCTGCCACATAAGGTTTGTAGATCGGATCTGGCCAACCCTCGACGGTGAGCATGTAGCTGTCGTTGAAAGGTGTCAGCTTGAAGGTATAGGTACCATCGTTGATGGTCTTGAAATAAGGTGAACCATCGAAGGTCGCGAGAATGTCAGTGGAATTGTGACGCGACAAGATGAAAGCTTCTTCGGTTGTAGCAGAGAACGGAACACCAAAGGCAGTGTCAATGAAATAGAACCCTCCATCTTTCGAAACAGTGTAAGTGAACGAATAGGTATCGGTTTCCTCATCGTGATCGAACACACCTACTTGGCTTGGCCCTGAGCCTGGGTCGTAGGCAAACGAGATATATGTCTTAGGCCATCCCGTGATAGTGAGCTCAGGTCCTTCCACCGTCTCGGTGATGGTGAAGGTCTTTTCGCTAGCATTGCCCGCCATCTTGAAATCGGAACCGCCAGCTATCAAGTCAACATAGGTGCTGTTGTATTTGTGCAGTCGCATATTGGTACCACCACTGCCAGCATATTGCTCTATCGGACCATCGCCTAATTGGCGCTTGAACCAGAAACCAGAGCCCACCTCGGACAGTCCTGAGTCGGTGAGCGTGTAGGTGCCGTCGCCGTTGTCGTGGAACTTGAGCATCACGTCATCACCATTGGTGGAGTAGCCGAGCCAATAGACGGGCCGGAGCACAGGCCACTCGCCTGACGTAGGACGCACATTGAGCGTGGCGCTGCCGTTGCTGGTATCGACGAAGAAGTCGAAGTCGAACGTGCCGGTGACGCCCATCGTGAAGTTAAAACAGTCGTTATTCACTACCGGCAGGCTGGAGCAGTTTTCTTGGTTGATGATATTGTTCCCAGAGACGGGCGAACCGTAGATTACCGTGCCGTTCTGGCCTTTGGTAATCCAGAAATCTTGCAAGTTCTGCAATTCAATGCCACTGGCTCTGTAAACGTAGTCGTCGTCCAGCACCAGTTCGTAGGTCGCACTACTATAGGTCCAACCACCACTGGTGTGCAAATAGAACTGCGGGGCCTCGAATCCGCGCACGTCGAGCGTGGGGCCGTCGGCCACTTGGTTGATAGACAAGGAATAATGGTCGCCATCTGTGTCCACGCGCATCAACCTTCCGTTGCTAGCGTCAGTCAGGGAGATGTTGTCCATCGTTTCCCAAGAAACGACATGATAGCCAGATTCTCCATTGGGATTGGCAGCAAACAACGTCTTCATATTTTCCGGATCATCGCTATAATACTCTCTAAAAGAGAAATAATTGGATTCGCTAGCATCCAAATGGCCAACATTGTAATCGTGGATAGGCCAGTCGAAGGGGTTATCGCTATCATAATGGTTTGTCATAATTGTGGCGCTGCCAGTACTTTCATTCACCACTAAAGCCTCATACGTGGGATGAATCTGCGATATAAGCGTCGGAACGTTGTTGCCGACGCTCGCCAGACCTGCGTTCGGCTTTGGTAAGATGTTGCCCCGCAACATCACCTTGTCGCGCGGTAGCAAATCATTCTCATAAGTGAATTCCCCGCCATTAAAACTATAACAGCCGCTCACAGCAATCTCGTTCGTGTGTGTGGCATCGTCGGAGATGGAGAACGATGCTGTGCGCGGAGAGCCCTCCGTAATGATGTCGGGAGTGGTCGAAATCAGGCCCTTCACATATTTTTGGCCGGTCAGCTTGATATAATCCCTCGCCAACGCGTAGGCCTCGCCTGCGGTGAAGGGATTGCGTTCGGAACCCTTGTGCGGTGAGTAACCATCCTCGTAGTACACACCAAAGATGAAGAAGCTTTTGTCAGCAGTCTGTGGCTTAAACCCGATGACTGTGTTCTCAGGGAGTGGCTCGTTGAATTCTATTTCCAGATAGTACTTCTTTGCGGCGGTACCTTTGAAAGCAATCGTGTTGCTCGAGCTCGAACTGATGTCTTCCCTGTCGAATTTAAACTGAAGCGTCGTAAAAATGGTTCCTCCGACATATACATCGACAGGTAGATTGTCCTCTTGGCCCATGGCATGTAAGTACAGATACTTTGTGCCCATGGGTACGAAGAATCTCATGGTAGCATATTGCGGCTTGAAGCTCCCAGAGATTGTTGGCAAATAAGCCACAACGCCCGGATAGGTCTCACTGCCTATTTCTACGTTAGCTCTTGTGCCTACATAGTTATTGGTGCTACTGTTGCTACCGCTGAAGATGCTGTAATTCAAGAAGTTGGTGGAGTAAGAACTTTGATAACTCAAACTCTGCGCCCACGCATTCGTTGCCCCAAGTATGCAGAGCAACAGCGTCATAAAAATGGTTGTCAAACGTTTGTTCATATTTGTAGTGATTAATGTTTTTTATCTATTAATGTAGTAACATATTGATGTTCAATCTACAAAAGTAAGAACTTTATCGATACCTACCCCTATTTGATGCATTAAAAAAACTTAAACACCCCTATAAAGCGCCAATTGTAAGAACCAACCGAGGCTAAAGTAAACCACATATTCCATATTAGTACAAGCCACATGTACTAACGGTACATGCCCTTTGTACTAGCAGTACATGCCACATGTACTAACAGTTTATGCCGCATGTACTAAATGAAAATCTGTTTAATGGGAGGGATAGTACTCGATGGTACGCCGCTCGATGTTGGCTCCTCGCCAGCGTGTAACGTCATTTCCTTCTTTAGTGTCGCCTCTGTAGCGGAGTTCACGCTCCGTCCAGTTGCCTTGCGAGTCGAATTTGGTGTAGCGGTAGGTGGTTTCGCCCTCGGCCTCTTCTCCCTCTTCTTCGCGTGTCATGCGGCGGGTGGAGGGGTAGATGTTGTCACCCTCGTAGGTGAACTCGAATGTTTCTGACGATTCCCACATGCGTCGTTCGATTTTCACGAGTCGTCCGCGCTCGTCGTAGGTGAATGTGTTGCGATACATGGCGTCGTCTTCTTCGTCCTCGGCTTGATCGAAGAGTGTAACACGACCATTGGCATCGCGTTTCACTTTGGCGTTAAAGCTTGGCAGGTTCACGAAGTTACCTTGTGCGTCGTAGCTATAGGCCCCTCCCCACATGTCGCAGGTTACGCGGCCTTGTTCGTCGAAAGTAAAGTCGGCTCGTGCGTCGGTTCCGTTGTCATCAGGGTCTTGCTGGAGGTTGTCTTCGTCGATGCTCTGCACTTCGAAGGTTTCGCTGCAGGCTTTTTTCACTTTTCCCACGAATCCAAATGCTGCTACGTCAACGAATGTTTCTGCTTCGGCAGCTTTGGTAGTTTTGGAGTTGTCCTCCTCTGGTGCATTAAGTTCCTCTTCTGTGTAATAGGTGATTTTGCGCACGTGCTTGACCTTGTATTCCCATTTCTCGCGAGTACTCTCGTCGCCAGCAATGACGTTCTCGGTGTTCTCTTTGATTTCACACTCCGTCCAGTTGCCCTGCTCGTCGTATTTCAAATAGGTGTATTCCACCATCGTCTTGTATTCATCGGCTTCGGCTTGTCCCTCTATGAACTTTTTTGAGGGAAGAATCTTGTCGCCCTCATAAACCATCGAGTCGGTGTAGATTGACTCCCAGAAGGCGTTGTCAGTGGCGAGTAGACGTCCTTGTTCGTCGTAGCGGAAACTGATGCTACGCATTTCGTAGTCATTGTCGCCATCACGGCTTTCATAAAGGATGATGCGCCCTTTATCGTCGCGACGCACGAGCGTCTTGCCACGTACTCCTTTTACCACCTTTCCGTTGGCGTCGTATTCATAAGTATTGCCCATCGGATCGAGAGTGACGCGTCCGCGGCGGTCGAATGACATCAATGGTTCATCTTTCTCCACCCAAGGGTCTTCGCCATCGGCAAGATCAGTTAGTTTGCAGGCGGAGTAAGTCACCTGTTTCACGTTGCCCACGAGTCCGAAAGTGCGGGCATCAGTGGGGTTGTACTTGGATTTGCTATCTGTGGCGTCATCGCCATTAGCGGTCTTTGTGCCTCCTGTGCAAGCGGTCAAGATGAATAAAGCTAGTGCCAATAATGTGGTAAACCAGCCTGCTTTTTCTGAATAGTCTTTTACCTTTCTCATGGTTCCTTTTTTTGTTTTTTGTTGGGTTAATTGTTCAAAGTGAATTAATATATGCCACAAAGGTACGACAAATAATTGAAATTTCCAAACATTGAAGTATAAAAGCGCTATTTACATAATGAAAGTGGCGTTTGAATAAAGCGCCACTAAAAACAATAAACAAGCGTTTCAGGATTGTCATTTTAGTTTATCCATCACTTTTTTCAGTTCGCCATAGAAGTTGTAGTAACCACTTACCTGAAGGTCATCGCGCACACGACGGCAGTCGGGGGTGATAGTCTCGTAGTGGGGGATGCCATTGAAGCGGAAGAGTTCTTCAAAGCGAGTGAAGTCGTTGTGGCTAATGCAGATGGCCTCCTCGTCAGCGAGCCACTCTGCCACGTATTTCTTATAGGCGTCGCTGCCTCCAGGAGTACTTTCACCAGCGATGAAGACAAGTTTCACATCATCTCGTTTGGCAATCTCAGTACGCAATGTTTTGCTGTTTTGAATTTCAGAACGGCACGGACCGCAACCCATTCCCCAGAAGTCGATGACGAGATAGCGACCTGGATATTTGGCACAGAGCGAGCGAATCAGGTCAACTGAAGGATTGTCATCGGGCAGAGGTGTGGCGATTTCAGTCTGAGCCATCTTGTAGGCGTAGAATTGTTCAGCCTTTTGGTGAATGTAAGGATTAGAGAAGACATCAAGATAGAGCGGTATCATCTTGCTTAATGTCTGAGTGGTGGCGGCTACCTCTTCACGTTCTGCAACTGTCATCGTTGTGTCGGCAAGAATCTTTGGAAGGTTCTCCTCGTTGCTGCGCCAATAGTTGAAATAACTGAGTAAGAACTTATAGGTACAGATTTGTGCCATCAGATTATTGTGGTCAGCTCCCATAAGTTCGCGGTAAGCAGAGAGACTGTTGTAAAGTTTCTTTTTCTCGTTATCAATGTTTTGCTCAACCACGCCATTCTCGTCAATCAGCCCCTCGAACTCTTTTTCTCTAACGGGTCTTGTAAACTGAATGCGGTTGAGTGTGATGGGGAAATGTTTACTGATTAGTATCATAGGGTTGTCGAAGTCTACACGATGCAAAGCCTTGTAGTTCTCCAGTTTGCGAATTTCATTATACTCCACACTATCGACAATCTCTGCGAAATACACACCATCGCGCTGATTTTGTTTTATCTGGTCGTCTCCATGATACATCGCATAATCCATCACGGCATAGGCATAATTCACTTGCAGGTCGGATAGTGCCAAATGCATCTCCAAGGGTGTGAAATGCAGACGGCGACTCTCCATTTGCAGACGATACAACATATTCTGCCAAGTGCGGTCAGCCATCTCGTCCAATTCGTTGATCTTCCCTCTGAACATGTGCAAAGGGTAAGACAGGTGAATCATATCCAGATTCGACTTCAACCAGCGTTCCACATCCTTGCTGCTACCGTTGTTGTAGAAGCATTCGTACCGACCACTATCATTGGGTTTGACAGTGATGTCAATGGTCTCTCCAGGTCGGGCGAAGAAAGGAATCTCAGAGAATCCCACTTTGGGATTTTGGGTGCGGAAAGAGTGGCAGATGGGGTAGCTGGCTTGGAACTTCTTCTCGAACGATCCATCGGCGGTGATGTCGAGCACTAGCGTTGCATCATCCTTCTCGAACACATCCTCGTAATAACACTCCATCGAATTGAAGCCGAACTTCTCAGCATCATAACCCTCTATGCGGCCTCGGATGGTAATGGTATCCGTCGTGAACCAATCGGCGGGCAACGTATAAGGATTGGCGTCTAAGAGTTCCTGCAACGTCGGCGTCTTCAACTTCAGTTTCTTGTCGTGAATACCCAGCAGCATGAACGCCCCTATGGCATCGCATTCGATATAATCGAAAATCTTCGTGTTTTTGGGTAACGGCTCGAAGTGCATCGTGAAGTTGGTGATACCACTCTCTGGCGATTTCACCCACGAGTCGAGGGCGATGTTCTCAGCCGACCGCAAGGCATAGCGGTTGCCATTTTCGTCCATCAGATAGCTTTCACTGGCGAAACGGAAAATCTCTCCTATCCCGTAAACCATCGTGAAATGCACGGTGGTCGCCGTATCGGTCATGATAACTTCGCGTGCTTTAAGTTCACCGTTATGCACATTCACACACGACATGGCCTCGGGGGCCTTGATTTTCTTGTACACTTTTGCCTGCCCAGCCGAGCAGATTAGGGCGAGCAGCGCGATGAGGAGGGTTTGTTTGTTCATTTGTTTGCGATTTTAATCATGTGATCTAAAAACAATCTTTATAACGTAGTGGAGAATTAATCCAGCATGTTTCCTATTTGCTGAACATTAAAGGTTGCATGCGGATGTTGATGGGTTTGTCGGTGACTTTTATCTTGAAAAGCGCTTGATAATCATCGCAATAAGCGTCGAGAGTCTTACAATTGAGAGGCAACCAAAAGTCGAAATGTCCTTTAGCGTCGGTTGCAGCCCCTGCAGTCCATCCGCTCATGATTACAAAGGCGCCAGACAGCGGCTTTCCATTGCCATCGGTGACATAGCCCTCTACGTAACGGCGGTTTTTCTTCACTTCAGGGTGTTTGTTGACATAGTCGTTGCAAAGCGTGTCGGGGGCGGTGGTGTATTCCACGACCCTTTCAGCATTTATGCCATATTTCTCGGCAAAAGGCAGCGTGTCGTATTCATCATGATATAGGTTCGTGTCGGAGATGAATCGATGACGCTTGTAGAAAAACTCGTTAGGAACTCCAGGCTTGTATATGTTGCTGAGGGAGTCGGGCAGTGGTGTTCCATCCACTACGATAAGCGTGTTGACTTTTTTCAGATGGCTGATGTCGGGCAATGGGAGTGTCAGGCGATCGAGCACTCGCTGGCCATCTGCACGAAGAATGGAGTCGAGCATGTTGGCATTGCCTTGGCAGATGGCATCGGAAATGTCGTCGGTGAGTTTCACAAGCAGATGACGATAACGATGGGTCAATGCCCACTTGCCGTCGATGAAAAATTCCCAACTCGTACCATCCAACGTGTTGTCCAGTTTGTCCTCGGCATTATCAACAGCCGCCTTCCATATCTTCTTCAACATCTGGGACTGTTGGTCGGTGATGGCGAGTGAGAAGGCTTTCACCAAGGGGGCCTTGTAGCGTTTCATGTTCTCCGTGGCGGTCCAAAGGCTTTTGTCCAAACCTCTAGCGATGAGCATGTGGGAAACAGAATCGTACGACAATGCCGATTCACGATAGAACGAAGGAATCCTCACCACTCCGAAGGCAGTGCCAGAAGGGGCGAACAGCCGTTCTATTTCCTTGTAGAAGAACGCCAGTCGATCGTGGGTTGCCCTCGGCGACAAGTCTCCGTTGTCTATGCGGAGAAGAAAATCCTGAGCCTGTCCAGCGATAGCCATGAGAATCAGCACGACCGTTGAAAATAGTTTTTTCATCCGTTGATAGTCGATGTAAAGGTTAGTTAGATAGAGACGAGAATAGATATTATGTTCAATTCGAGGACAAATATACGTTTTTTTATGGTATGTTCCAAGAGAAATGTCATTTTTATTTACAAAAGCCACACATTTTATTCCACGAAAAAGCCCCCGGCGAATCCAATGAGTGGAAGCCGAGGGCAAAAAGGTGAATAAAATGGTTTCGGGGTGATTGATTACGTATTTTTTTTCTTCACTTTGCTTTGTTGAGAAGGATTTTGAAAACCACAACGGTCACTATCAATATGGCGAACAATATGATGGGTGCGAAATCATGTTCAGGTGTGAATGCGATCATGAACAAAGGCAAAAAAGCCAATTCCACCGCCAGCGTGCGCACCATTCGTATCCCTATCTCCACCTGACGAATGTTCTTGAGTTCTTGTCCAAAATTGAGCCGTCGGGGGTAATAGGCGTTCGCCAACATCACAATCACTGCCAAGCTGATGACCACCAGCACCACATATTTGGCCGTGATGTCAGAACCATTGAACACCCGTGTTGCGACGGCTGCAATCCATGTTGCAATGAGAATGATGGCTGCAACAAATTCGAAAATGGTTCCCTCGAGCGTGCGGTATACCTTCACTTTCTTGATATCAAAGTCCTTCTGTTCCATACTACTGCATTGGGAGTTTCTTAATTGCTATAAATGTAGCAGCACTGCTTAAGATGCCTATTACCAATACAATAAACACCAAGGCCGTCACGCCCATGATTCCTGAAACAAATAGTGCCACCACTAATGCCAATAGAATCATCTGTATGGCCATTATGATCATTAATGCTTTCTTTCTAGTCATTTTTCTCTTCGTTTATGGTTGGGTGTTTTTTCTTTGGCAGACGTTTGGCTTTGCGAAGCGCTTCGGTGATGATCCACTGCAGTTGGCCGTTGGTGCTGCGGAACTCGTCCGCAGCCCAAGCCTCTATCGCGTCCATCGTATCAGCATCGACACGCAGGATGAAATTCTTAGTCTTCTTCTCTGCCATTGATGTTCAATTGTAAAATCGTAAATTCTTTTAGTCGGCTGACGCCTTTATAAAAGCGGCAAAGCCGAGCGGTCAAATTGTCCAATCGCTTAGTGGTTCAGCGTTCCTGTATTCACCACGGGTTGTGCAGAATCGTCACCACAGAGCACCACAAGCAGATTCGACACCATTGCAGCCTTCTTGTCGTCGTCGAGGTCCACGATGTTTTCCGTTGAGAGTTTGTCGAGCGCCATCTTCACCATCGAAACAGCACCCTCCACAATCTTCTCGCGTGCGGTGATGATGGCCGAGGCCTGCTGACGACGCAGCATCACGGCGGCAATTTCAGGAGCATAGGCCAGATAGTTGATGCGAGCCTCTACCACCTCGATGCCAGCAAGTGCGAGCCGCTCATCGAGTTTCTGCTCCAGCTGTTCGTTGATCTCGTTAGCACTCGAACGCAGAGTGGGCTCACCAGCCTTCGTGTCCTCGTCATCGTAGGCATACTGTCCAGCCACCTGACGCAAAGCGGCATCGCTCTGCACGCGTACGAAGTTCTCCAAGGCGTTCATCAAGCCCTTCGTGTCGCTACCCACAGTGTTGGGGCTGGCAGCCATTGTCTGCGAATCCACCTCGAAAAGAGCCTTGTAGGTGTCCTTCAGTTTCCACACGAGCACCAGTCCGATCATCACGGGGTTACCCGTCTTGTCGTTTACCTTGATGGGTTGGGCGTCGAGGTTGCGTGCACGCAGCGAAACCTTCTTGGTGCCATAGAAAGGATTGATCCAATAGAAACCCGTCTTGCTGAACGTGCCGCTGTATTTGCCGAACCACGTGGTCACGCGGGCCTCGTTGGGTTCCAACATCAAGTGTCCGAACCACATGATGAGGTTGATGACAATCAACAGCAGACTACCACCCAACAGCCATCCGCCACAACTGTTATTTCCGCCATCGAGCAGGATGATGCTGTAAACAATACCCACGATGGCCAACACCAATACGAGGAAGTTGACAAACAACATCAGGAATCCGTTGAACACAGAACCTCTGAAAGCAAACTCTTCGCTACGAGAAGCGACATTGTCGATAATTTGATTTTCCATAATCCTATTTTATTATTTATAAGTTGTTGATTACAATGATATCAATTTGATATCGCAAAGATATAAATTTTTATTGAAACCGCAATGGATTTCCACTGTTATTTAACAAAGTTTAAACTTGTGTTTTTTCAACCGATTTCGTTTTTTTAAGATACAAACGGAATTCCATTTGAACTATTATTGCTAATTTTGCAAAAATAGAACTAGCCTGACACAACGAAAACAATTTAAAATACTATTATTGACAAATGAAAACAAGAAAGTTATTTGCGTTCATGCTTTTGCTCTGCCTGCCACTGATGGCACAGGCGGGCAAACCCGACAAGAAATTCCATATCTTTCTCTGCTTCGGTCAGTCGAACATGGAGGCTGGTGCACGACCTGCTGAACAAGACAAGGATTTTAACGACCCACGGTTCCAATTTCTCGCAGCTGTCGATATGCCGCGCAAGGAGCGCGAAATGGGCCATTGGTATACGGCCATTCCACCTATCTGTCGTGAAGGCAACAACATGGGCCCTGTTGATTTCTTCGGCCGTAAGATGATAGAGCGCATCGACAAGCGCTATCGCATCGGTGTGATCAATGTGTCTGTGGCTGGCGCCAAAATCCAACTTTGGGACAAAGACGACTATAAGGAGTATATCGATAACGAGCGCGATTGGATGAAGGCTATTGTCAAGCAATACGATGGAAATCCCTACCAGCGGCTTGTTGACATGGCACGCATCGCCATGAAGGATGGTGTCATCAAGGGCATTCTCATTCATCAGGGCGAATCGAACTCCGACGACCCTCAGTGGCCAGAGCGCGTGAAGAAGATCTACAACGACCTGTGTGCTGACCTCGGCCTCAATCCGAAGGACGTACCCCTCCTTGCTGGCGAACTGAAACACGAGGAGCAGGGTGGCGTGTGCTGGCGGTTCAACAGGGACATCCTGCCCAACTTGCCAAAGACGCTCCCCAATTCTTACATCATCTCAGCGAAAGACTGCGAGAGCACGGGAGACCAATTCCATTTCAACACCGAAGGCATGCGCACCCTCGGCTACCGCTATGCTGAGCAGATGCTGAAGTTGCACAAATATAAAATGAAGAAGTGACTCGTTGCTGAGGTAGATAGTCAACCATCTCAGAAAACGTCACAACGTCACAACGTCACACGTCACATTAAGGTCGTTCCATACTTTCCAGAATGGAGAAAAAGGTGGAGTAGTGTGTTAATATTATATAATATTATATA
>JAFYYV010000020.1 GCA_017557405.1 Prevotella sp. | reverse complement strand
TAAACAGAAAGCGTGCCGCCATTTACACAGTTTTTCCCACATTCCGAGAAGAATGCAGACCGCTCCTCTGGAGAGAGCCGTGCTATACCTTTCTCGAAACCCTTAAACCAATTTGATATTTCCATGACGATAAATATTTAAACCAGGATAATAGCACCACACTAAAAAGGCAGGAATGTTAAATACTCTCCTTCTATTTTTAATTTATCAGTTCGCAACCTTGTTTTGCGTAATATGCAAGCATCTCTGGCAACTTCTTCAGATCGTAGCTGGTGATACAGTCAGAGAGGACGTGGACCGTGTAGCCCGCTTTCCGCATGTTGAAGCAGGTGGACTTCACGCAGGCGGTAGCATCAGCACCAGTAATATAGAACTCTGTGATTCCGTTCTCCGCAATGAACGTGGTAAATGCCTCACTCGTCAATGCGTTACTCTTTGTTTTCACAAAAAAGTTATCCGATACAACCTTCAGTTCCGGTACTAACTCCTCTCCTCGAGTACCAGGCTTAAAGGTACGGGTGCTGGCGGTGATGTTGTTGTGCTTGATATAGACGACGTGCATCCCTTCAGATACAGCCCATTCGATAGCAGCATTGATATTGTCAATGATGTCGCGGTAGTGCTTTGTGATGTCGTTCTGGATGTCAATAACGACTAGTGCTTTTGTTTGCATATAAACACGGATTTATTTTATAAGTTTGACGCTGCAAAATTACAAAGAGTTGCAAATTACACCAAACATCTGGGATATTCTGCTTAAAAATGAGATAAGCGGACAGTCATTTGTTGTTCAAGTAATTGTTTCGCTACATCAGAGATCCGTGATTGCGATGAGGGGTTGGTAATGAAAACGGCGATTGGGAGCTGCTGACCATCCTCCAATATGATAATACCCACATCGCAGATGCCTGATGGCTGACCTGATGGCAATGGATATCCGGTGCCCGTCTTGTGAACGACTTTGGCAGAAGCAGGGATTGCAGCAGGCAGACGGTCGTCACCCGTTTGACATTCCTCCATCAGTTTCCAAATGTAGCGGAGAGATTCGTTATCGTTGTGATGTACTGTAAACCACTCAAGGAGGGCAACCATCGCTTGAGGCGTACACCAGTTCTTATTACTCAGTGTTGGGTTGGCGTGCATCTGCTTCTCAGTCTTCTGAACACGAATGTCCTTGAATCCAAGATTTCTGATGTACTTTTCTACATTTCTCGGACTTCCGCATCGTTCGAAGAGAATATCGCAGGCGTTGTTGTCACTCTGTTGAATCGACAAAGCCAACAACTCTGAGTATGTGAAAGTCTTTTGATATTCAAAAGTCTTCAACATTGGCGACCATGTGTCTTGCACTAATTCATCCTTCCTGACCATCACCTCTGTATTCAAATCGATGTTGCTCCTAGTAAGAAAGTCTGCTACGTATAGAGCCTGAGGAAATTTCATGACGCTATACATGGGGAAACGGCTTGTAGCATTGATACCACTTATCATTCCGTCTTTTTTGATGCAGTCGCCAATCTCCTCATTCTGAGCATCCACAGAAAGTGTGGATACAAGTTCAAAGATTATGATTAAGATACGTAACATGGCTATTTCATCTCCAACGGCATCAACACACCACACTGATAGTCGGGCGAATGGATGTCTGTACCATGATACCACTCCATGCAACAAGAATTCGAAGCCCATTTGTATTCTGGATGAGTGGGCAACCATTCCTTATGGAACTTCATGTACTGCTCTTGAAAGGCTTTCATGCCGCCTTCGAAATGCATCTTCAGCCACGTTCCGCTATGAATGGGGAATAGCCGCATGCCTTCAGGTACGTCGCCTCCTTTATAAATACCACCGATGACGTAAGTAAAGGTGTTTTCACAGCATGCACCGAAGTTAGCTTCCCAACAGGTAGCACAATTGTGATTGGGAATGTCACAAGTGCAGAGCCCGAACTCGCCAACGCCGTTGTCAAAAGCTGCTTTCTGAAAAGTATTGGGTTCTTGCTTCTCGAAAATCACGGGCTTGATAATCTTTTCCACATACTCACCCCAGAACTTTGGGCATTCTTCCTTCGCCTCATTGAAGGCTATCTTCTTGGCCATGCCAATAATCTGCACATTATGCAGCTCAATAATCTCGTGTTTCATATTTTTATTTGCGAATTGTTTGTTCACCTCGCTTTGTCATCTCTTCAGCAAAGGCCTGTTCACCGTTCTCGCTAATGTAACGGATGCAGGCAGGTCGGTCACTCCTGAAGACGAAAGCGAAGAACTTGCCTATCAGATTATTGTGAAGCCGACAATCCTTGACGTCTGTCTTGCACTCGGCGCAGGTATGATATCCTTTCTCCATACAGCACTTGCGGATTTTACACCATGAAGCCTTTTCGTTTTCATGACAACCAGGGCATTTTCCCATGCGGTATTTCCTGCATGCCCCGCAGTAGAGTCCGCAAGAGGCAATCATTTTTGTATCAACAGTTATTTCTTTCATAAATTATGTATTAATATCTCTTCATCGGATAATAACGTACTCCGTTCGTAATCTGTTCCTCATTGGTATCCGCGAATCCCAGTTTCTTGTAAAACTCGTGACCATAGGGAGAGGCATTTACCGTGATTGGCTCTTCGTCTTTCATAAGAAGGATATGTTGGATCAATTGTCTCCCAATGCCCTTTTGCTGATAGCTCTTGTCAACAAACAACAATCCGATGTGGTGATGGTCATTACGGGTGGCAATTACTCCCACTAGCTTGTTATCCTGATACGCTCCATAAAAGCGGTGCATGTTCAAGTATGATTCGTCGCCAATGGCATGCATGAAGTCTGCGATGCCCTCTTCACAATAGTCTGGTGCTTCAAACTCCATGAATACTTCTTTCACGAGTTTGAGTGCTTCGTCCCATTTTTCTTCCTCTATAAAACGGATATGAGTTACTTCTTTGTATTCAAAGAAATAAAAGTCTGTCCATCCTGTATTCTCGGCATAAAGATGCTGCTTCCCTCTGTACTCAAAACCTAAAGACTTGTATATCTCATGGGCAGGTGTGTTTGAGGCGAGTGCATCAAGGCGTATAGCTTTCATGCCTTTTGTCTGAGCAAGTCGGATAGCCTCGCGAATCATCTCAGAACCAATGCCCTTACCTTGAGCATTAGGACTCACCGCAAGGATATGAATCACAGCCACCTCGTTATCTTCTACCTGTTGAGACCACTCGATGGAATGATAGTCCTCGCCTTGATACATCGTAACAGCCATCGCCCCAACAATAGTGTCATTCTCTTTATATAGGTACATGCTTCCCTCCTCAATATAGACTCTGATGCCTTCTTCTGTGGGGTGTTTACCCTTTTGCCAACGGGCATATAGTTCTATCTTAGGAGTCCTGTCCATAACATCATCGTAGAACGCGATGATGGACTCAAAGTCCTGCTGTGTGGCTAATTCTAATTTCATGGTCGTGTCTATTGCCATTCTTTATAACTTATTGATTTCTTCCTGCAGGCGCTGGAGGAACTTGGCTGCCTGACCACCATCCATCTGAACGTGATGGAATTGGAAAGATACAGGCAGAGTAGTTTTGAACCACCCTTTACGATATCTGGCCCAAACCAAGAACGGATTATTGAACTTACCGCTATATTGGTTTACTATACAATCGATTCCTGTCTGTACGAGGGTGGACGTGCCAATAATCATGTAATCCTCAAGGAAAGTGCTCTTACATTCACTAGCAGCCTGAGTGGTCAACTTCTGGTAATCATGATTGAACTGCTGCAAGTCGTCCGAGTAAGGAATATCACATGAGCTGATACCGTCTTTTCTATTCTCCACGATAACATTGATAGCAAGTCTATCGAACTGGAACAATTTTCCTTGCTCCGGCAGTAGGTAAAACTCCTTGATATCCTTAGCAGCTCTGCCTATGCACCAACACATCAACACGTTAAACTTTACACCGCTCTTCTTGCTGACCTTTACCAAACGAGTGACATCAAACGTTTTCACCAACGTCACCATTGGCATGGGCGATGACATCCACATATTGAATGCATTGGCACGGATACTTTCTTGTGGATTGATTTCCTCTTTCATTTTATATTCGTTTTATTGCCATGAGGCTTTTTTCTCTCGTTGCTCCCTAATTTCATCACCCTTACAGGGCAATCTGCACCAACTTCCAGATTGGGACATAGTGTTTCCACGCCAGTATCAACAAATCCACATTTCTCCATCACGCGACCTGAAGCAGGATTTGACGGAAAATAGTCCCCCCAGATAGTCGTGAACCCTTTCTCGTTGAAACAATTGTCGATGACCATTTGAAGTGCTTCAGTACAGATGCCTTTTCCCCAATACGGACGAGCTATCCAATAACCCACCTCACACTCGTCGTCAGCAATCTTCAGATTCGATGAGGATGCAGTGAGGTATCCCACACAACCTATGGCCTCGCCAGTCTCTTTCCAAATCACAGCCCACATACCCTCGGAACTGAATATGGTTCGGATAATCTCCAGGCTTTCCTCAACCGACTTGTGTGGCGGCCAACCTGCACGAGGTCCTACTTCTGGGTCGCTGGCGTATTTATACAACGTCTCGGCATCACTATCCTGCCAAGGACGTAACTTAACCCTTGCAGTTTCCATTATTCGTTGCATTTATGCTCAATACCTTTCTATGAAATCAGTCACCAAACGAAAGACGGGCTCGTAACTGTCGAAAACTGCGTGTTGCCAGTTGTCGTAAATAGTGTGGTAATAGGGGAATGCGGTGCCTTCCTGGTTCTCGAGGAAGATACATGGTATATGACGTTTGGCAAAGGGATAGTGGTCGCTATTGGCAGCCAAGTCACCTTTGTTTAACGCCTTGAAATATAGCTTCTCGCCATTGATTTGCTCAAAAAGTTGATAGCCTCGCATGCCTTCGTCGCTCACCTCGCAATATTGCACAGGATTGTTGTCGCCAATCATGTCAATGTTAAAGAGATAACGTATTTGTTCCAACGGTACGATGGGATGTTCAGCGAAGAACTCGGAACCTCTGAGATTGGCATCTTCGCCTGAGAAAGCCAGGAAATACATGTCGTATGGAGGGCGATGCTTGGCATAATAGGCGGCTAATGTTACGATGGCAGCTGTGCCTGAAGCGTTGTCGTTAGCGCCGGCATAGAAAATCTTCTTGCCTAAGTTGCCCAGATGGTCGTAGTGAGCCGTGAAGACATAGCAACTGTCGTGGCGTTCACCAGAAACTTTGGCGATGACATTGAATAACTCGTAGCCTTTCAGGAACTTGTTGTCCACATTCATGCGAACCTTCTTGACTCCTTCGATAGCCTCTGGTGTCACCCAGATAATGGGCTTTGCCACCACTTTCTCGCCATAGGCCTTGTAGAATTTGATAGGCGAAGTCCAAGTTTGGAGGAGTCCAGCATTGGAGCATTCACCAGCCTTTTGCAGGCGTGAGAACTCTTTGCGGTGATTGTAAGAGAACCAGAAGTCGCAGCATACTAGGGCGTTGGCGTATTCAGGTTTCTGCAGGTCTGCAAACATCTTGTCAGCATCGAAGTTCAGCGTATCCACATGATAAACAGGGAATTCGCCATGAACACCAGGTGAATACTCGCGCATGGAGAAATCCACGCCAGCCTGCAGCTTCTTGCCATCTGCCCACATTTCCATCTTTCCGCAGAACGTATTGATATCGATAGTGAACGGTTGAAGCGTTACTTCGTCAACACCAGCTTTTTTATATTCCTTCTGCAGGAACTTGCCAGCTTTGTTGGCACCGCCCTTGGCGTAACCACGTCCTTGATACTTAGAGGAAGTGATTTCCTTGATCACCCGTTTGTAATGTGCCAGGTCCTGTGCCTGAAGTTGCATGGCTGTGAATGCCAACAACATCAATGGTATTCGAATATTCATCTTCATTTTTGAAAGTGTTATATTATCAAAATTCCACTCGATATGCGATGTTCGGGAAGGTGAGTGAGGTGTATTGGTCAACAATGTCGTGCGTACGGACATCGTAGGTCTTCCCGTGGAACGAACGCATCTGCAGGTATTCGAGGATGAAGTGGTGGGCGGTGTGGCGTTTGTTGATGGTGTACTTTATTGAAAAAGCATAGCCCACGTTCATTTTCATCTGCTTGCTAAAGGGTTGGCTTCCATCCTCAGGAATCGTCTTGTCTGGAAGAATGGACACTTCCTCGAAGGTTGCACCCTCGGCCATCGGTGTATAGCGATCGCCACCCATCAGGGTGAGTCGGCCGTTCATACCAAAGACATTCTTCCTGGCCTTTCCCACCATCCACTCCTTACCGCCAAGGATGTTGGTAATGTATCGGCGGTCGTGGCGCGAGTTGTGCCACTCGCCTTGTGCATCGCGATACTCCGACTTGAAGAGAGTTGCCGTCAGCATTCCATAGAGCCCGTCCTTCAGGTAGCGCTCCAACGTGAAGTCGATTCCATAGTTACGTCCAGCTCCTTCGTTGACCAGCGCACGATCCTGATAGAACAGGTTGTGATTAATAATAGAATAGGTGGTACCCATTTCAACGGGAACATCGAACAACCACTGCCAGTAAGGTTCAATTTTCAGCATTGCGTTGTCGCCCAAGCGTTGTGCAAACGAGGCGGAGATATGGTGCGAGCGCGTAAGACCAAGATCCTGGTTTACATATGTGGGATTGTCTTTCAAGAGCACGAAGTAGGTGTCGGTGGTCTCCTTGCGGCTGTTCAGTGCGTAGGCCAGAGAGACGGTACTCGAGGGTGATGTCTTGTATTGCAGGCTGACACGTGGCTCCATCAGGAATTGGTTGTTTAGGTTGAACCACATCGTGTTGAGACCTGCCACCATCGTAAGGCGCTGATTCAGGGCGAGCTTGTGGTTTGTGTAGAGGCGGGTGAGGCCAGTGTTGCCTTCTGACTCATAGACACGATACAATGGACCGCCAATCTCCTCCACAAAGTCGAACCACGTTGTGAAGTCCATATGGCGATGCTCGAAACCATTCTGCATCGTGTAGCGCGATGAGAACTTATGCTTCTGTTCAGCGCTAATAATCACGTTCCACGACATATTGCGTCCAAGTCCTCCAGGCATCTTTGTCAGTTGCTCATCATAATCGTTCATCCCCAGTTTTGTGTAAGCGCCAGTATAGGCTACGCGCGAGGTGAGTGTACCACCCGAGCTGTAACGCAGCGTGTGAGTCAGTCCGCCAGCCCAACTTCTTTGGCGCGACCATGAGTCGTTGGAGTCCCACAGGGTTTCCCATTCCGAGGGGTCGATGACATCGTTCCGATAGTTGTCGATGAGACCCGTGAACCACACCGCGAACGTACCAGCTTTGGCAGTGGGGAAGTTGAATTTGAAACTCAAGTCCTGATAGTCGAGCGTTTCGTGCTCCATATTGATGGCGTGTAGTTTTTTTGCAATCTCGAGGAAGCTGTAGCGGTAGTTCACGAGGTAGGAGGCCTTGGTGTTCTTGCCCAGCGGACCCTCCGAAGCGAAGTCCACTCCTAACGTACCCACTTGTATGGCATGCTCGTGTTTGGTATTGTTGCCAGCTCGCATCTTCATGTCGAAGGCACCAGAGAGGGCGTTTCCAAACTCAGCAGGCATCGCACCCGTCATGAAATCGCTGTTGGCAAGCACTGTTCCGTTGAGCGATGTGAAAATGCCACCACCAGCCTCGGTAATCTCAGCGAAGTGGTTGGGATTGTTCACCTCCACGCCCTCCACACGCCATTGAAGCATCTGCGGCGAGTTGCCATGAATGCTGATTCCGTTTGTTGCTCCACCTGTTGCCACACCTGCAAACATCGAGGCAGTTCGGGCAGGGTCGGCCATACCGCCAGCATATCGAGTAGCCTCCTCAACGCTGAACATACGGGCGCCAACCTGAGCCATCTCGTTGAGAGGCATCTGCTTGTTCACGCGCGGTTTTACGACCACTTCCGACAGTTCTGAGAGGCTTTCTGTCATTTTCAGATTCAATACCAATTCCTTACCAGACGTGAGCAACTGCTCCTTCAACTCCAGCGGTTCATAACCGATGTAGGTAGCCCTTACAGAGTGGCGGCCCACAGGAACGTTTTCTATCACGAAATTACCGTCCACGTCCGATACGGTCGTCATAGTAATTCCGTTCTCCACTTGAATCGTCACACCCGTCATAGGCTCGCCAGAAGCCACATCGCTTACTTGTCCGCGAACCGTTTGAGTGGTTAGAGTTTTAGTCTGAGCCTGGGCCTTCACGGCCATCGACATGACAACCACCAAGGCCATCATCCAGAAAACAATTTTCTTCATCTTTCCTTTTATCAATTATCTAATTACTGTATTGTCAAACTCCGCTTCATCGCCGAAGCTTTGCCTATAATTCCAATTTGTTTGCAAAGATAACTATTTCTGTCTATTTCTGCAAGTTTTTGAGGTTTTCTATATGGTTTTGTGAGGGTTTGAAGGAACAATTTGCCCTTTTCAATTCCATTTTGTCAAGTTTTTTCACATGAGAGAAGAATAGCGGGAAATCAAAATGCAATCAGAAACGTCGATTTGCTGACAATATGTAAAGTAAAATGGCTATTTAAATAACGCGTTTGTAAAGATTTCTTACTTTCTGCCATTGCTGGGTCAAAGACCACAAATGGGCTTGTCAAAAGCCATCTTTAATCAACTCAAAGACCACATTTGACTCGCTCAAAGAGATGCTTTCATCTTGTCATTTGCCATCTTTGACATCTGTAAACTTTTTTCATTACATCATGTCAGTCGATTAATTCAACTTATTTTCTCCACCTCTTAAGCATCGGGAAGAAGCCTTGCATCATCTGCTTGTACTCTTCCTTTGTCATGGGTTTTGGCATCTGTTTGTTCACTTCATCCACGAACTGGGCACAATGCTCAATCATCTCATCCATCGTATACTCCTGTAGGAAATGGCCGTCCTTATAGCAATATTGGCAATAGTCGAAGTTTGTGCTGCCATCTTCGTTTGTGCCGCAGTCTTCAATCTTTGTGAGTGGCATTCCGCAACTTTGACAGAACTGAGGTAGCTGTCCTTCACAAAATGCCTTTTCTTTCTTCGGGAAGGTAGCTTCGTAGGCCTCGAAAGCTTCAGGATTCCCATCTGCCACGAAATAACCCTTGGGTGGGCAATAGGTTCCTTCTCGGTTTCCCCAGTAGCCGGGAATCAACTCTTGGGCAAGGAAATAAGGCACTTCAGACTCTCTCGGCTCAGCATGATAGTGAATCTTCAGTTTGCTGGCGAGGTCGAAGCCAGCATGCTTGTAGAACCCGATGTTTCCTTCCATACAAAGCAGACCGACACCCATTTCTTTTGCTTTCTCCAACGCATATTGCAGCAGCTGGAGCCCATACCCCTTGCGCTTGTAATCGGGGTGGATACTGATGGGGCCGAATGTCCACGATGGAAAACGGCTGCCATCATCGAGAATGATCTCGGCTTTCGAGAACATTACATGGCCGATGATGCGACCATCTTCTTCCATCACAAAAACCAACTCAGGGATGAAATCGGGGTTCGTACGATATTGATTGAGCACATAATGCTCTGTGCAACCTGGGCGATAAACGTTCCAGAATGCCTCTCTTGTGAGGTTTTCCACCTCATGCCAATCTTGTGGTTGTTCTAATCTGATATGCATTTTTTCCTAATTATTGTTTTTTCGATTGGAAATCCTTTTCCTGTAAAGAATCATCATGCAAAGATACGAATAAAATAGGTAATTAAAGATGAAAAAGATGCAAAAGGGTGTTCGGTCTCGTTTTTTTTCCTTAATTTTGCGTTTGAAAGGTTGGTGTGTTTATAAGTTTTTTAGTTATTGAGTTTATAAGTTTATAAGTTTGAAGAAAGATGGAAGAAAAGAAATACCATTATAAATATCCGCGCCCGAGTGTGACGACAGATTGTTTGGTCTTTGGACAAGATGGCTCGCGGTTGAAGATTCTGCTCATCAAGCGAGGCTTTGAGCCATTCAAAGGCCGTTGGGCGTTTCCTGGTGGATTCTTGGAGATGGGCGAATCTGCCGAGGAAGGAGTATTGCGCGAGTTGGAGGAGGAAACTGGTTTGAGCGGCTTGAGTGTCAAGCAGTTGCATACGTTTTCCGCTCCAGGTCGTGATCCACGTGGTTGGACTATTTCAATAGCTTTTTGGACGGTCGTCCAATTGAGTGATGTGGAGGATGTGAAAGGTAGCGATGATGCAGTGGAAGCCGAATGGTTCGATGTGGACAATGTGCCAGCATTGGCTTTTGACCACGACGAAATGTTGAAAATGGCGCTGATGTTAGTTCGTAAATGAGATGTTGACTGTAATCCATACAACAGACCCGACAACGCAAGCGCTGAGGCATTTGTATGAAAAGCGCGAGGACGTGGTGTGTCATTTGACTGAGACGGCCACGAACGCTGAGGTCGTACATGCAATTGCCAATGCTGACTCGTTGATGATGTTGGGCCACGGAAATGAATACGGGCTATTCTCGAATCCCAATTCGCGAGGAAAATATGAGCGTTTGTTGGTGAGTGGTCGCCATGTGGAGTTCTTGCGAGGGAAACAGTGTGTAGGCATTTGGTGTCGAGCAGATGAGTTCGCTCGTCGTTATGGTTTGCATGGTTTGTTTTCTGGCATGATCATCTCGGAGATGGACGAGGCGGCTTTATATGATATTTCCACAACGCAAAAAGAATTGGTGGAGGAGCTTGATAAGTTCGCCCGCCGGTTGACTTTCTGCATCAACCATTACGGGCTTGAAGAAATCCCTCTCCAGATGAAGGCGCTCGATGACAAACAATCGCCTTTGACTCGTTTCAATTACGAGCGTTTGTTTTGGATTGAGTGAGTTTATTGTGAGTCAATGCACATTCCCTAAATATACATTTTTGACACCTTCTTCATGTGCGATTCTTTTTGCTGATTCCAATGTTCGGATTGGAGTGGGCGGGATGTCTTTCATTCGATATTGAGGGAAGAAGCGGCTGAAATGAAGTGGCGTTTCAGCAAGTTGGTTTTCCACCATCCATCGGCACATGCGGCGTATTATGTCCATGTTGTCGTTTACTCCAGGAATGACAAGATTGGTCAATTCTATCCATACGCCAGCATCTTTCATGGCGAGGATGGTGTCGAGTACTGTTTGCAACCTTCCACCGCTTACACGTTGGTAGATTTCATCGCTGAATGATTTCAAGTCGATGTTGGCCGCATCAAGGTAGGGAAGGAGGTCGCGCAGTGGTTCTTGGCAAACATATCCAGCTGTAACAAGGATGTTCCAAAGCCCGTTCTCATGAGCCAGACGGGCGATGTCAATGACATATTCAATATATGTGAGTGGTTCGGTATAGGTGTAGGCGATACCTGGGCATTTGTGTTTCAGACAGAGGGCGACAACAGCCTCGGGAGAGAGGTCGTAGTGTTCCACCTGCATGGGCGTTGCTTGTGAGATGTCGTGGTTTTGGCAGTTCAGACAACGGAAGTTGCAACCTGTGCAAGCAATGGACAAACAAGTTGTTCCAGGATGGAAATGGTACAAAGGCTTTTTCTCGATGGGGTCGATGGCGAGTGCACAGGGGTGGGCATAGACGTCGCTATAGAGGGTTCCTTCGATGTTTCGTCTGCTTTTGCAGATTCCCGTCTTGCCACGTGCTATACGACAATGGTGCGGACAAAGCAGGCATTTTACTGCTTCGTCGTCCAAGTGTTGATAGTATTTGCACTCCTTAATTGTCAATTGTCAATTATCAATTAAAAAACGATGGCCTCATAAACATATAATTCTGCATCGCGCCATCCATCCCAACCAATACCAGCCTTGTCGCGTGAGCAATGACCGATGAACTCCTCTTTCGTCCAATTTACCTCATCGGCCACTTGTGGCAGGAATGTTCCACTGCGGTGTCCTTTCTTGATGAAGATTCCGTGGCGATGCAATTCGAATTCATCAATGCTTTGTATACGCTTCATGGGGGTGATGACAGAAATCTCGATGTCAGTCTTATCCAATTCGTCTCGCCGTAGTTGTTGGAAGCGAGGGTCTTCAAAGGCGGCAGCTCTCGCCATCTTGTAGATGGTTTCATGAAGAGGCAACGTACCCGTGAGAAGTCCGATGCAACCACGCAATCGACCTTGTTGAGTGAGTGTTACAAATGCCCCGCATTTCTGATTCAGGGCGGGGTATTGTTGGCAAAGTGTTGAAGACGAGAAACTCCGTTTGTCGAAGGCTGTGGCAATGCTTTCACGCGCAATCTGTTTCAGCAGTTGTTTCTCGGATTCAGAGAGGCTGAACGTGGAGGTTTTGTTTTGTGCGTTTCGAAGAATGGCAAACGAATGATAACCCACCACACACCGACGATTTTGGGCGTCTATGTCGCCAGAGTTTTGGTAGAGCAGATGCTTGATTTCATAATCATGATTAAGCATCAGCATCAGTGTGATGATGGGAAACTCTCCACAAGCGCTAGTGGAAAGGTTGCGTATTCCGCTTTGGCTGTTGGCTTCTATCGTGGCGATGAATTGTTCTACATCGCTGCTCATGATGGCCTTTTTCGTTTCACCGTCCACCTTGCAAGCATCCTCGTAGGATGGGTAATGGGAGAAGTCGCTGCTGATGATAAACAGATTGTCGTCGTTGAAATAAGCGCTCAGCACCTCAGCCATCCTTCTGAGTTTGGCGTAATTGTTGGTGGAGATGATGATGGGCACAATGGGAGGCACATCCTTCATACGCCGTTGAAGGAAAGGCAGTTGTACCTCCAAACAATGTTCGCGGTCGTGAGCCTTCTCGTAGTATGAGAACACACTATCGGCAGCCATCAGTTGGAGAGCCGTCTCTCGGTCAACAGGTACCAATCCTAATGGCGTTGCATACGCATCCACCTCGCTATTGACAGATGCTCCATTGAGCCATTCGTAATGGCTAGGGCCAATCAGGAATATCCGTTTATAATGCTTGTCGGGATTGAGGGCCATGTAGGCGGCAGCAGCCACATTTCCCGAGTAATAATGCCCGGCATGAGGCACGATGAGAGCAGCTACGTTGTCGTAGGAGCCCTCGTTTGTATGGCCTTGAAGGTAACCATCGACTTGCTGACTCAGCTCTTTAGGGTCGCTTTCGTAGAAGCGTCCAGCTTGGGTGGCAGGGCGTACTTGGTGATGGCTGTTGGGTGTTGGGTGTTGTGACTCAGGTTTCATATTCATCAAAGAAATCATCAAAGCCGCGCAAATCCAACTCGCAGGCGGAATCAAATTCATGAGCGCACGCAGCATGGGTGTAAAGAATAAGCCCCCCTCCCATCCATTCCCGAGTAAACTCGCCTACCCGTAGCCTTTCCCCCAGTAGGGGAGAAGATGGTTGGGGTAGGATGATTACTTGGCCGATTCCGGCTGCACACTATTGCAACGGGCGGTGTAGAATTGGCGGAAGTCCGACCATTTATAATAGGGAGCCTGCTGAGCGGGCAGGGGAAGGGTTGCCTCCAAACCATTGAGGAGACACTTTACAAGAATATCGTTCGGCGCTTTCTTGCTACGATAGAAGATGAGTTGCATATTAGAAGCCTTGCCCGTCTCCCAGTTCTGGTAGCAGTATTTCACCTCATAGGGATCAACTGGGTCGATGTCGGCTCCGTTGATGCCCATCAGCACTGTCAAAGGACCCAGACAAGTATCGTGTCCGAAACGCAAGTCAGCGATATTGTCGCTGCTTCCATTCAATACGGCATCAGCCTTTTTGATAATGTCTTGCAGAATAGGAATCATGTCGTAGCGAGGTTCGAACACCCAAGTGTAAGAACCAAGATTGTCATTTTCCCAACCAGCGGCGATTTCCTCATCGGTGATGATATTACCCATCATGCCTTCATGTCCGATGCTGGGCAGCGAGGTGTAGAGATTGATGAAGTTGCTACCAATGTGGTGCAAATTGCCAGGTAAGCTATCGGTGTTGTTGAATACACGTGCCACGATTCTCTCGCGCAGGTTGTCCTGGAATTGGAAGTTCTTGCGGTTATCCTCGAATCGAGGTCTCGACTTCGGGAATTTCTTGATATGTGGGTTCTGCCGATCATCGGGCTTCACACCATCGAGCACTTTGCGTGCCGACTCCTCGCGAATCTCAATCTTCGGATTGCATTGTACGAGTTCTTGGCAGAACGAAGCCATACTCAACACACAACGACCCGTCAGCGAGGAGATGGCGTACACATTGCCACCCTTCTTGAACACGTCAGGGAAAGAGTTGTACATGACCCGTGCAATACCTTGATGTTGCTCCCATCCCAGGTCGCTCAGTTCGCTGACACCCGTCTGCAGCTCGTCTTTGGCAGCCATGAACTTGGTGTAGAAGGCTTTACCCTCGGCGGTCAGCAGGTTCTTCTCGTTGGCAGTGGTCAGCAGGTTTGCCATTTCGTTGTAGAGCTGCGCATTCCAATAGTAGCGCGAACCATGTCGACCATAATGGCTGATGTAGAAAGCTTTGTATCCGCTTGGTGCCTTTGTCATCTTTGTCGTTTCGAACGAATACGGATAGTCGGTTCCGTAGGCTTTCCTTGGGTCGGCCTTCAGTTCATTGAGCACATTGCGGTTTTGCGCCCATGCCGTCATGACAGAGCACACGAGGAGTAGGAGGGTGATGATTTTTTTCATAGAAATGTTGTTTACGTTATTTTCTTGTTTTTAGTTATTTTAATTAGTTATTTTAATTGGGGTATGGTTTCGTTTTCCCATTGTTATTACCAAGCGCAAAGTTAGTTATAATTTTTGAATTTAGCGAAGCGAAAGTTACATGGAATTTCGATAATGTAACAAAAGGGGGTTGCCGACTTAAAAATCATTAACGGAAGTTGGCTGTTTCTGTAAAAAAGGGTAAATTTGTTTCACAAAATCATTTATAATTTGTTCTATTCATGAAAAAATCCATTATTATCACTATTTGTGCGCTGCTGACAGTAGGAACACTGTCGGCACAGAAGAAGAGCGCCGTCTCGTTCGATGCTTACGAGTGGGATTTCGGCAAGGTGAAAGGTTCGCTGGGAGCCGTCTGCCACACGTTTACATTGCAGAACAAGTCGAAGGCTCCCGTAGTCATTTCCAAAAGCATCCCCAGTTGCGATTGTGTTCAGGCTGTCTATCCCACCAAGGCCATCCAACCTGGTGAGAAGGGTGAGGTGATGGTGGTCTTCACTCCAACAAAGACCGCTGGCTATCAGCCCGATGCTTCCGAAATCAAGAGCTTTAGCAGTGTGGAACTGCTCGACCAAAACGGAGCCACCCTCGGTGCTTTGTCTATCAAGGCATTGGTGCAAACGGCTCTCAAGTCAAGTTTCCAAGAGCCACCTGTACAATATCCATTCCAGAACCCCAACCTCTCGTTTGCCGAGCGCGTGGAGAACCTCATCTCCCTGCTCACTCCCGAAGAGAAAGTGGGATTGATGATGAACAAGTCGGTGTCAGTCGATCGTCTGGGCATTCCTTCCTACAACTGGTGGAGCGAGGCTTGTCATGGAGTTCGTCAGGGCGGTTATACCGTCTATCCACAGCCTATTGGTATGGCAGCCGCTTTCAGTGAGAAACTGGTGTACGATGTGTTCTCACAGGTCTCAGATGAGGCTCGCGCCAACTGGAATCGTTCTGACCACAATATCTTCAACGTTCCGATGGGTGTTACCTATTATCCAGGCAACCCCGAGCTCACCTTCTGGTGTCCCAATGTGAACATTTTCCGCGATCCCCGTTGGGGCCGTGGTCAGGAGACCTGCGGTGAGGACCCCTATCTGAATGCCGTGCTTGGTGTGCAGACGGTTCTCGGAATGCAAGGCGACGACGACAAGTATTTCAAGACACATGCTTGTGCAAAGCACTACGCTGTGCATAGTGGTCCTGAACCATTGCGTCATACCTTCAACGCCTCCGTCTCTATGCGCGACCTGTGGGAGACCTACCTTCCCGCTTTCAAGGCATTGGTAAAGAAAGGTAATGTACGCGAGGTGATGTGCGCCTACAACCGTTATGAAGGTGTACCCTGCTGCACCAGCGACCGTCTTTTGGTTGACATCCTCCGTCGTAAGTGGGATTATGAGGCCATTGTGTTGACCGACTGCGATGCCATCAACAACTTCTACAATCGTGGTCAACACGAGACGCATAAAGACCCACTGTCGGCTTCTGTAGATGCTGTGTTGAACGGTACCGACCTCGAGTGCGGAAAGGTGTTCATGGTGCTGACTGAGGCTTTGGAAAAAGGTCTCATCAAAGAGAGCACCCTCGACGACCATCTGCGTAAGACCCTCTATGGACGTTTTGAATTGGGTATGTTCGACCCTGCAGAGATGAGTCCGTGGGCAAACCTCGCACCTGAAGTGATCAGTAGCGAGAAAAACAACGACTTGGCAACCCAAGCCGCTCGCGAATCGATGGTGTTGTTGGAGAACAAGGGTAATGTGCTGCCCCTCTCGAAGAGCATCAAGACATTGGCAGTGCTCGGTCCGAATGCCGACGATGTGGAGTTGCTGAACGGAAACTATGGTGGCACGCCTACCGATGAGCACAAGCACTCGTTGCTCAGTGGCATCAAGGCAGCTGTTCCTGGCGCCAAAATCATCTACAACAAGGCTTGCGAACTGAACGATGAATACACTACCGTGCATCACATCCAGGACTTCAACGATGGCAAGGGTGTGTTCGTGGAGTTCTGGAACAATAAGAATCTCGAGGGCGACCCCGTAAAGACCGACTACTATGACAACGAACTGAACTTCTCAACCTTCGGAGCTTGGGGCTTTGCAGAGGGCGTTGACAATGATAATCTCTCTGTGCGCGTCTCTGGTAAGTACACCGCAACCTTCACGGGCGATATGAAATACACGCTCTCCACCGACAACGGATACATTCTGAAGGTGAATGGCGAGGTCGTTGAGGAGAACAAGGGCGGCGGCGGACGTCGTGGATTTGGCGGTTTCGGTTTCGGACGTCGTGGTGCAGATTACAAGTCGTTCCCCGTGAAAGAGGGTGAGACCTACGATGTTGTCATCGAATATCGTCGTGGTTCAGGCAATTTCGCGATGTTGCGTGGCGATATCTGCGAGCGCAAGTTGGCTGACTTCACCGATTTGGCCAACGAGGTCAGTGGAGCCGATGCCATCATCATCATTGGTGGTATCTCCGCCCGTATGGAAGGCGAGGGAGGCGACAAGCAGACCATCGACCTGCCTGTGGTTCAGCAACTGTTGGTCAAGGCTATGCACAAGACAGGCAAGCCCGTCATCTTCGTCAACTGCTCAGGTTCTGCCATCGCATTCGGCCCTGTTGAGGGTGAATATGATGCCCTGTTGCAGGCTTGGTATGCTGGTCAGGGTGGTGCAAAGGCATTGGCTGATGTGCTCTTCGGCGATTACAATCCAGGTGGAAAACTTCCTGTGACCTTCTATCGTTCGAACAACGACCTGCCCGACTTCCAAGACTACTCGATGGACAACCGCACCTACCGCTATTTCAAGGGTGAGGCTCAGTATCCATTCGGTTTTGGATTGTCTTACACCTCGTTCAACTATGGCAAGGGTAAGCTTTCGAAGAAGGCCATGAAGGCTGATGGCAAGGTAACCCTCACCGTTCCTGTTACCAATACTGGCAAACGTGCCGGTGATGAGATTGTGCAGGTGTATGTGAAGGCACTCGATTATCCCGAGGCTCCCATCAAGTCGCTGCGTGGATTCCAGAAGTTGAACATCCAGCCGGGACAAACAGCTCAGGCAGTCATCACACTCGATGGAGAAGCTTTCGAATACTATGATGCATCCATCGACGAGCTCTCCACTCGTCCGGGTCGCTATCAGATTCTCTATGGCAGCTCATCGCTCGACAAGGATCTGCAAAGCCTGGATTTCGAAGTGAAATTATAAAAAGAGCATAAAGGGTATAAAGGGGAGTGATAGGGCATAAAGGGTTCACTCCTCTTTAAGCTCTTTAAACCTTTAAAAATATAAATGGGCAGCTATCGAAATGATAACTGCCCATTTGTTTTGTATGGTTTGTAATAATTGTTCATCCCCCTTTCTGGGGGGAATGAGGGGGGCTAATCTATCAACGAACCACCTGCGTGAATTCAGGTTTGGCTCCTTGTTCCTTGCCTACAACAACGTAGATGGTAGAGGTGGATTCTGTTCCATCGAAACCGCGGCTTTTCACCTCGTACTTGTATTCGGTGCCATCAGGCGTCTCGCGTTTGCCAACTGTGTAAGGTGTTCCGAGGTTGAACTGATAGCTTGAGCAAGCGGCGTTGAAGATAGCCTTTTCCTCGTCGGTCACAGGTTTCTGAGCCGAATACTCGGGCAGTTTGCTCACGCTTCCCTCCTTGTATCCGTTCTCCTTCAGGAATCGGTCGAGCTCCTTTTCAGCAGCCTTTACTCGTGCTGTGCGCACACCATAGCCCTCCACAATCTTAGCCTTCGGCAGGGCTTTCTTGAGTGCGTCAGAGGAAGTGTTCAGACCTCCGCTTCCGAATGTGCAGAACGGCACGATGGTCTTGCCAGCGAAATCGTTCTCCTTCACGAGGGTGGCAATCGGCATGGCGTATGTGCCAAACCAGATGGGGTAGCCTAGGAAGATGACGTCGTAGTCGGCGATTTTCTTCTTCAGAGGTTTGATGGCGGGTGTCTCTCCGCTTTGCATCTCGCGTTGTCCGCGTTGCATGGTTTTCTGGAAATCGCCCGAGTAGGGTTCAACAGCCTCGATGCTCTCGATGTCAGCACCCAGTTGTTTCTGCAATTCTTCGGCCACAGCCTTCGTAGTGCCGGTCTCCGAGTAGTAGAGCACCAGCGTCTTCTGAGCACAACTTGTTGTGAGTGATGCGATGAATGTCATTGATAATAAGAGTTTTCTCATGAGTTTAATAATGTTTGGTTTAAAATGATTTGGTTGCAAAGATACAGATTCTTTCCAAATAATCAAAACTTTCTTGTTCTAATATTCAAAAAAATGACTATCTTTGCACTCAATTAAAAACCAAAACATATAAACTTATTATCACTATGAAGAAAATGTTTTTTCTGGTCATCATGGCCATTATGACGCTGAATGCCAGTGCCCAAACCGACAATCAAGTAGCTCCAAAAGGACCGCAGTTGGAGTTTGTGATGCAACTGAAAGTGACGCTCGACAAAGCCTATTCTGTGGGCGAGACACCCCGCGGACGCCGCACCATCATCCCCATCACGGGCGGAACGTTCGAAGGTCCCAACATCAAAGGAACCATCGTTCCTGGCGGAGCCGACTACCAGATGGCAAATGGTGGTCGCACGGAGATTGAGGCCATCTATTGCATCAAGACCGACGACGGCGTTTACATCCATATCCGCAATTGTGGCATTATTCGCACGGGCAATTCAGCCGATGGACGTCCTTCTTTCTATTTCAAGTGCGCTCCCAAGTTCGAGGCTCCTGCCAACAGCAAATACAACTGGTTGAACAACTCCATCTTCGTGTGTGAGCCCTCTATGGGTGGCCAGTTCAACGGCATCGTGCTCAACGTGTGGGAAGTGAAATAGGGGATGACTGAGAAGGAGAAAATGCTGGCTGGAGAGATTTATTCAGCCCTCGACGCCCAATTGCTATCCGAATTGATGGAAACCAGAGCGGTTCTCCATGAGTTCAATGCCCTGCACCCCTCGGAGTTGCCCAAGATGAGGGCGATTCTGAAAGGGTTGCTCGGGCATGTGGGCGACGATGCCATCATCATCAACCAACCTTTCCGTTGCGACTACGGCAAGCAGATCAGCGTGGGTCGCCGTTTCTTTGCCAACTTCAACTTCACCGTGCTCGATGAGGCGTGTGTCACCATTGGCGACGACTGCTTCATAGGCCCCAACGTGAGCATCTACACCGCCTGCCACAGCACCGACCCCGTGGAGCGCAACAATCGCAAGGAGTGGGCGCTGCCTGTCTCGATAGGCGACAATGTGTGGATTGGTGGCAGTGTGACCATCCTGCCTGGCGTCAACATCGGCAACAATGTGACCATCGGAGCGGGTTCGGTGGTGGTGCACGACATCCCCGACAACTCGGTGGCAGTGGGCAATCCTTGTCGCGTTGTCCGGAGCATCCAAGGCGAGTGACCAGGCAAATCGTGACATAGTGACAAAGTGACAAAGTGACAATAAGGTGTTTCGCATTTCCTGTGGTTACAGATTGCAATAAAACAATAGGGTAAATTTACTAGAGTGTAATATTACTAATTTTATTATAATATAAATATTATATATTATAATAACCCATAGTTGAGGGGCGCGCTCTGCACATGTGGAAGGTGCTTAATGTCACTTTGTCACTTTGTCACTTTGTCATCTTTTCGGTCGTTTTGCATTTATTAACGCCGAGCGCCCCGTTTCTTAACAGATTTTTACGAGTTATCGAGGGGTGTTTTTTGGAGGTTGGAGAGATTATTTGTAATTTTGCAATGTAGTCGGGGAGAGTGGCCTTGACGGTCGGTGGGGGCAACACCAGCAGGCTAAAAGACCACATCTGACAGCCTCAGAAGCCACATCTGACAAGCCCAGAGCATGCATCTGACGCGGTCAAAGACCACAAATGGCAGCCTCAAAAGGCAACTCTGACAAAAACATGTTCATCAAACAAACCTAAAAGAAAAAATGAAAAAGAACCTTCTGGCATTCGCCGTTTTACTGACATTCGTACTGGCCCAGGCTTGGGCGCAGACAGAACAACGCCAACTCAGCATCGACACCAAGACGCTGGGCATCGAAATCAGCCCCACACTGAGCGGCATCTTCTTCGAGGACATCAACCAGTCGCTCGATGGAGGCATCTGTGCGCAGATGATTCAGAACAACTCGTTCCAGGCCTACAACGTGCCCGACGGTCCTGCCAACGAATTCTCGCAGAGCGACACCATCTTCTTTGGATGGACGGTTGTGGGCAAGGGTGGAGCCGTGGGAAAGGCTCGTGCCGTGAGCGACCATCCGCTGGTGAAGCTCGAGCGCAAGTACGACTACGACCCCAACGACAAATACGACGATGAACTGCGCTATGTGCAGTATTGCGTGAGGTTCGACATCGAGAAGGCTGGCGCAGGCTATGGCATTGCTGCCAACGGATACGGAATCACCCCCAGCACGCGCGATCGCAATGCCACCTATAGCAATAACACCCAGCGCCCTTCGTTGGCCGTGGAGGCTGGTGTGAGCTACGACCTCGGGCTCTATCTGCAGGGCGAGAAGTACAAGGGCAAGGTGAGCGTTTGGCTGGAAGATGTTGATGGCAACGTGAACTCGAACGTCATCAAGATCTCGAAGCTGAAGAACGAATGGAAGAAATATACGGGATGCCTGAAGGCTTTGCGCTCGAAGGACAGCCGGTTGGTCATCGTGGGCGACAAAGCAGGCACCTTCTACCTCGATTTCGTGACCTTGCTGCCCGAGCCCTCACGGTTGTGGAAGGGTGGCAAGGACGGACCTTTCAGAAAAGACCTGATGGAAGCCCTCGCCGCACTTCATCCCAAGTTCATGCGATTCCCGGGCGGTTGTGCATCGGAGGGTCCCAACTACTTCGGTCAGGTGTTCTGGAAGAACTCCATCGGAGCACCCGAGGAGCGTATCGGTTTCCGCAACCACTGGGGCTATTGGACATCGCAATACGTGGGCTTCTACGAGTATTTCCTCATGGCTGAGTCGCTCGGAGCAAGTCCGCTGCCCGTGCTCAACAACGGTGTGACCTGCCAGTTTGTGAGACATTCGTATATCGCTCCGCTCGAGACAGAGGCCGACCGCAAGCGTTTCCACGACATCTTTGTGAAGGACGCCCTCGACCTGATTGAGTTCTGCAATGGTCCTGTGACCTCCAAATGGGGTAAGATTCGTGCCGAGATGGGCCATCCCGCACCGTTCAACCTGAAGTATCTGGGTGTGGGCAACGAGAACCAAGGCAAGGAGTTCTGGAAGCGTTTCGACATCATGTACAAGGCCATCAAGGCGCAGTATCCTGATATCATCATCGTTTCCACCGCCGGAGCCCGCGATGCTGGTCGTGAGTTCGATAACAACTACGCCGAGATTGATGCCAAATATCCCGATACCTACGTGGACGAGCACTATTACAAAGGCGACGACTGGTTCTTCAGTCAGGGCAACCGCTATGCACCCGATGCCAAGCGTGGTGGTCAGGGATTGACCTACGACCGTAGCCGTCCTACACGTGTGTTCGTGGGTGAGTTTGCCAACAACAACACCAACAACGCCTATCGCAGCACCCTTGCCGAGGCCGCCTATTGGCTGAGCCTGGAGCGCAATTCCGATATGGTGGTGATGGCCGCCTATGCTCCGCTGTTCTGCAAGAAAGGCTACAACAAGTGGAACTCGAACCTCATCTGGTTTGACAACCGAGGCTTGTGGCGCACCACGAACTATTATTACCAGCAGCTCTTCTCGTTGGGTGGCAACCGGGCGCTGAAGCACGAGGAAGTCAAGAACGGCGAGGAGGTGGATGGGAAAATCTATACATCGTCCACCATCGACACCCAGACGGGCACCATCTACTTGAAGTTCGTGAATGCCGAGGCGAAGGGCAAGCAGGTCAGCATCAGCCTCACAGGCAACGATGCCTACACTGCCGAGGTGGAATTCATGACCTCGCACGACACCAACGTGAAGAACCAGGGCGACCAGAACTACTATTCGAGTCATCCCGATGTGCCAGCCGACTTCAGCTATGCAGAGGCCATCACGCCACAAACCAAGAGCCTCGGAGCGGTGAAGGGGAAGTTTGAATTCCTGATGCCCGAGAACTCTGTCGGCGTATTGCGATTGAAGAAAAACTAAACTTTATATGACAATGAGAACAAAGAAGATGATATTGGCCGCGTTGCTATCGGCCGTTTGTTGCACTCAGATTGTAGCACAGGGGTTTCGCAGGGAGAGCTTCCCCGAAGGGTCGTACTCTCCAGTGACTAACATCAATCGCGATTCCTATCCACGTGTGTTGGCCGACAACAGCGTGATGTTCCGCGTGAATGCTCCTCAGGCGCAGCTGGTGCAGATAGACCTCGGAGGTGTGAAGTACGACATGCAGAAGTCGGAGAATGGTGTATGGACGGTAACCACGAAGCCGCAAGTGCCAGGATATCATTATTATTCGTTGGTGGTCGATGGCGTTTCTACGGCCGATCCCGCCAGTCAGACGTTCTATGGTTGCAGCCGCTGGTCGAGTGCCATCGATATTCCTGAAGTTGGTATGGACGACTTCGAGGTGCAGGATGTGCCGCATGGCGAGGTGCGCACTGTTCACTATTTCTCGAACGTGGAGAAGAAGTGGCGCCCGCTGATGGTCTATACGCCCGCTGGCTACGACGAGGGCAAGAAGGACTATCCCGTGGTGTATATTCAGCATGGTGGCGGCGAGGACCATCGTGGTTGGATGGAGCAGGGTTGTACGGCTCAGATCATGGACAACCTGATTGCGGCTGGCAAGGCGGTGCCGATGATTGTGGTGAGCTCGAACAGCAACGTGCGCTCTTCCAGCGGTGGATTCGGTGGAGGCGGATATAGCTGGCAAGGTATGCAGACCTTCCGAAGCGAGCTGATTGAGAGCGTGATTCCGTTTGTTGAGAAGACCTATCGTGTGAAGAAAGACCGCAAGAGCCGTGCCATGTGTGGCCTCTCCATGGGTGGTGGCCAGTCGTTCTACATTGGCTTGCGCGACCCTGAAGTGTTTGCCAACGTAGGTGTGTTCTCAACAGGTATGTTCGGTGGCATTCGAGGTGCTTCCAACTTCGATTTGGAGAAAGAGGTGCCGGGCATGCTGACCGATACGAAGACGTTCAACAAGCAGTTCGATGTGTTCTTCTTGAGTTGTGGTGAGCAGGACCCACGCATCGAGTACACCCGCAACATTGTGAAGAAGATGCGCGAAGGCGGAGTGGAGGTGAAGTTCAACTCCTATCCGGGCGACCACGAATGGCAGGTGTGGCGCAAGTCGTTGCATGAATTCGCACAGTATTTGTTCAAGTAGAGACCATCCATTCAAAGAATAGTTAGATTTCAAAGAATAGTTAGATTCGAACGCAAAAACGATGTCATTCTTAACGCGTAAATATCCGTTTCCGCTGAGCAGCCATTGGTTGAGAGACTGCGTGGTGTATAGTGCGATTGTTTTCCTCATCCTCTATCTGTTGCAACCATTCGGGTTCAGCATGTATGGGGGCAGCAAGTTGCTGGTTTCGTTGTTGTTCGGAGCTGTGACGTTCGCTTGTTGTCTGGTTTACGGATATGTCGAACGATTTCTTCGTCAGTTTTTCAAGCCTTGGCGCATCTGGCACGAGGCGATGTCTATATTGCTGATGATTTTGTGGATTAGCATCTGCAACTTCCTTGTGTTCTCCTGGGTTTTCCACTATCCGATAACGGGCCTGCTCTTCCTGATGTTTCTCTATTGGACCCTGGTCATTGGCGTTTTCATCACCGTCTTCTCGGTGGGTTTGAACTATCACCGCCATCTGCGCAACCAACTCGAGACATTGCTCGACAAGACCACCGAGGAGCAGGCGGATATCACAGTGACCATCCACGATACGAACGTCAGGGGAAACGATCTCCAACTCTCCATCAACGACCTTTTGTATATCGAGGCGCAGAAGAACAATGTGGCAGTGAACTACGTGAAGGATGGAATGGTGGTGAGTCAGGAGCTTCATACCACGCTTGCCGCCGTTCTCGATGACCTTCAGGCATACGCGAATATCTTCCAATGTCATCGTTCTTTTGTCGTGAACCTGAACAACATCACCTCTGCCCAGGGCAATTCCAATGGCTATCAGCTCAAGCTTGGCCAATGCCCTACAATCGTGCCTGTTTCGCGCACTTATGTGCCCAAACTACGTTCGTTCATCGCTTAGTCATTCGTCATTTTTTCTAGTCATTCGTCTGGCGGATTAGTTGTCTGTCAGCCTTTTTAGTCGTCTGTCCCCCAAATTTGGAGGTGTCGTTTTTCGTGCATATATTTGCAGCATGAAACAACGACTGATACATATCATTTTTCTGTTGCTCGTAGCCCTCAGCGCTGCCAGCCAGACCACAGTGAAGGGCATCGTGACCGATGGACGCGAATCGCTCGCAGGTGTGAACGTTTTTATAGTAGGTACGATCGATGGCTGTCTGACCGACTCGCTTGGAAGGTTCTCTTTCCAGACCTCCAAGAAGGGTGAGATGACCCTCCGTGCCACGTATATCGGTTTTGATGATTATACGCTGGTCATCGCCGATTCCTTACCTCTTACCTCTCAATCCTTACCTCTTATAACCATCCGCATGCACGAACGGGCGATGTCGATTGATGAGGTGACCGTTACCGCCAGCACCTATAGCTTCGGCAAGAGCGAGAATTTCAAGACGATGAATGCGCTCGATGTCGTGATGTCTGGCAATTCGTGTGGCGACATTGTGGCTGCCTTGCAAACCCTTCCTGGTACGCAGAAGGTGGGGGAGAGTGGCAAGCTTTACGTGCGAGGTGGTGAGAGCGATGAATGTCAGACGTTTGTCAATGGTATGCACGTGCTTGTACCTTATTCCACAAACGTGGAGAACAACGCTGTTCGTGGTCGTTTCTCGCCCTTCCTGTTCAAAGGCATCAACTTCTCGTTGGGTGGCTATAGCGGTGAATATGGGCAGGCGCTCTCTTCGGTTCTGCCTATGGAAACCACTGATGTTGCAATTGGAGATAAGTTTGGTGTAAGTGCCTCGTTGGTCGATTGGAATGTGGGTGGCACGAAGGCCTACACAAAGAGCAGTCTTTCGTTCAATGCCGACTACATCAGTATGGGACTCTACAATGCGCTCTTCCCTGATCGCTACGATTGGAGTCGTCCTTACCGCAAACTCTCGGGTGAGGCTCAATACAAGGCCGACCTCTCATCAACGAGTGTGTTGAAGACCTATGTGGGCTACGACCTTACTTCCATTGGCCAGCATATCGACGGCCGTAGTTTGTCTCTTGCCGAGCACAACATCTATGCCAATGCAACGCTGAAGACCAACATCGGGCGTGGCTACAACCTCTTTGCAGGTATCGCCAATTCGTCAGTTGTCAACAACATCAATGATGCGCTGACGTTGGGCGACCACTACCACAATTTCCGCAACGAGGTGCATCTGAAGGCTGAGGTTCGCAAGGTTTTTTCTTCTGTGTTGAAGATGTCGGCAGGTGCTGAGGATTACATTCGCAATAGCACGAAGCGATATGAGACGGATGAATATCATCTCGACTATCATCTGTTGTCCACCCACGTAGATGCCCAGGTGCGCGTGGTTCCTCGCTTGTTCCTGAACCTCTCAGCCCGAGCCGAGAATGCCAGCTATGATGGTGAATGGCTGCTGATGCCTCGCACCACATTGAGCTATGTGCCTAACAAGCGTTTCCAACTCTCGGCGATGGTGGGAAGATACAGCCAGACAGCCAACGATGATTATATTGCGATGACTGGTGAACGTCTGGCTCAAAGTACGGCCGATCACGCTATTTTCAGCATGCAATATGCTACGGACAATACGCTGCTTCGCATCGAGCCTTATTACAAGAAATACCACCGTTTGCCCCTTCTTGTCAATGGACTTTACACAAGCGATGGAAACGGAATGAGCCGGGGCGTGGATGTGTTCCTCGAGAACCATTCTTTGATCAAGAATCTTGTTACCACGCTCTCTTATTCGTTCAACGATTCCAAGCGCTTCTATCTTGACTACACGAGTCGGCAGACACCCCATTTTGCCTCGCGCCACAACCTCCGACTGACGTTGAAATACGGCATCGGAAAAACCATCATTGGATTGGCCGAGTCGTATGCAAGTCCGCGCCATTATCCCACTCGCAACACGCCTTCCTACAATAGTCTCGATGCCAACATCACTTGGTTGGTCAGTCCGAAGGTGATTGTCTATACCTCGCTCAACAACATACTGGGTCGCACCAACATCTTCGGCTACAACACCGATGGATCAGCTATCACAGCCAACCGCGACCGCTTCTTCTATATCGGAATATTTGTTTCACTTAAAAATAATAAAGCTTATGACATTTCAAACTTTTAAGAATCGTTTCCTCGCCATCGCTCTTTTCCTGATGGCAACCGTGAGTATCAACGCCCAAGAGTCTGTTCCCATGCAGGCGCTTGTAGGCCAGTCGCTCAGCAAGATTGAGCAGTCGTCGCCAGAGAGTATTCTCAACTGCGTGGCCGAACTCAAACGCATTGACGCCATGTTCCCCGACAGCATTCAGCCGAAGTATTATATGGCCTTGCAGAGTCTCAACTATGCTGTTACCTATCCTCGTGCCGAGCAGACAGAGAACCTGCTTACTGAGACCGAGCAGACCATCGAGCGAATGGAGAAGATGCAGAATGCCGACCAATCGGATATTTGCACGCTTCGTGGTTTCCTCTACATGGTGCGCATCGTGCAGAACCCTGCCCAGAACGGTCAGCGCTACTATCTCACCGTGATGCAGAACTACGAGAAGGCCTTGAAGTTGAATCCCAACAACGCCCTCGCCCAACAACTGCAGCAGAAGTTCCAGGAAGGGATGAACCAAGCAATGAAATCCAACTATTAAAGGGGTTTAAAGGGACATATGACCTTTATACTTCAACTTGCGATAGTTGAAGAACTTGTTAAACACAAAAAAAACCTCCCACCACTCAGTGTGATGGGAGGTCTTGCTATTGATATGTTGAACGATGATTAGTTGCTTCTTGGAGCAGCGGGTCTGCCAGGAGCACCAGCTGGACGAGCGCCTCCAGGTACGCCTCCGAATCCTCCGGGGAATCCACCAAAGCCCTGCTGGGGAGCAGTCTCAGGCTCGCCGAAGAAAGAGGCCTCTGCGTCCTTGTCGTTCAGCTTGAACACCATGAACTTCGGATTCTGGGCTGTACAAGGTTTCCAATCACCACCCTTCGGACCATTGGGATCGCTATACTTGGCGAAGTTGGTCCATGCAGTCAGCATCTTCTCAGAGAGGTCCCAGTCGCCCTTTGTCCAAGGACGCCAGCAGTGCTTGAGGCTCTTGAACACGAACCAGAGGTCGCTGGAGTGGAAAGCACCACGCAGGCGCTGGCTCACTTCGGGATGAGAGCCATCATCGGGCAAAGGACGAGCGAACTCGTAAGCCCAAGCCTTGCCACCCTTCTCGGCGCGAACCTTGCAGAACTCGGCGATGTTGGGAGCCATGTTACCCATATCGTTCAGCGTGTAGCCAATCATATAAGGAACGTCGGCCAATGTGCCTTCGCGAGTAGCATCGTCAAAGCTCTTCACACTGACATAGCCGTCGATCATCGGCATATAGCCCATTCCCATGCGCATCATGCCACCGAAGCCGCCCTGCTGTTGCTGCTGAGGGCTATTGGCCTGCTGCCACTGCTGATAGATAGTGGGCAGAGCGAACACAGTCTCGGTTGATGCCTGACGCATCTTCTGCAGGTCGGTCATACCAGCCCAGTCGAACATCTTCTTGGCGTTGTTGGCTGCATCCTCGACAGAGCCACCGCTATAACGGCCGCCCATCATTCCACCTCCGTTGGGGTTGGGGATGCTCAGACCTTGTGCGCTCATGATGACAGCCTTGTGGAACAAACCACGAGCGAGCGGACTCTCGCAAAGGGTGCGAACGCTACCACCACCGGCACTCTGACCGAAAATAGTGACATTGTTGGGGTCGCCACCAAACTGCTCGATGTTCTTCTTGATCCACTTCAGGGCCTCAATCTGGTCGAGAATACCATAGTTTCCAGAAACGTGGTTGGGACTCTCCTCAGCCAAAGCGGGGTGGGTGAGGAATCCGAAGATGCCGAGACGATAGTTGATGCTGACGAGCACCACATCCTTGGCACCCCACTCCTGACCGTCAAACTCGGGCTCAGAGCCAAAACCTTCACGATAGCCACCACCATGAATCCACAGGGCGACAGGCAGTTTCTTACCAACCTTTCCAGGAGCCTTTGTCCATACGTTCAGATAGAGGCAGTCCTCACTGAAAGCGGCCTCTTTTCCATAGCCCCACTCAGTGTAGTAACCACCCGTATATTGGATAGCCTGATAACTCGGGCGTCCGAAGGTGTCGCAGATCTTCACACCCTTCCAGGGCACAACGGGCTGGGGAGCCTTCCAACGATTCTCACGGATGGGAGGAGCAGCATAGGGAATGCCACGATAGACATACACGTCAGGATGATCATCGGCAAACACGCCCTGAACCTGACCACCTTCAATTGTTAACACTGGGTTTTCCGCACCACGTGCAGACACTGCTACCAGGAGCAGAAGAGGCAAAAACAGTTTTTTCATAATAAGTTGTGATTAAACAATAGTTCTGTTGTTTAGGGTATTTAATGTTATTTAGACTTCAAAACCCGCGATTGGTTTAACGCGATGGGGGTGTTTTTTACAACAATGCAAAGATACGGAAAAGTCTCTATTCTCGAGCGTGGGAGAGAGCATTAAATGTCTAATAATTACTAAAGAAAAATAAAATATGTGATGGTTCTGCGTTTTTTTATTATCTTTGTCGAGAAATATTCAAAAAAAGGGGATTCACTCTTCTACCGTTTCCCTGATCATACTCAACAGAATAAGGAAATCATACCAATCAAACAATAACGAAAAACCTGATGAAACATTATCTGAAGAAATTGGAGGACACAGTCCGCGAACGATGGGACTATAAAGCCCTATGCGATTACGAGGGTGAATCATTTACATACGCCGACCTGGCTGTACACATTGAGACATTCCGATTGTTCCTCAACGAAGCTGGAATCGCCAAGCGCAACAAGATTGCCATCTGCGCCCGTAATTCAGCCCGTTGGGCCATTGCTTTCTGGCAGATCAATGTCAATGGTTGTGTGGCAGTTCCACTCTTGGCCGACTTCCATCCTAATAGTGTCTGCGCCCTGACCACCCACTCCGACAGTGTACTTCTTTTTGTAGATGATGACATCTGGGAGAAACTCACTCCTGCACAGATGCCTGGGCTCAAAGCAGCCATCAATGTGAAGGACGGACAATTGCTTTGGCATCGCGATGAGCAGGTGGCAAAAGCTTGGAAGAGTCGTGTGAGCATCTTCAATCATCATCATCCTAACGGCATGTCGCCCGACAAGGTGTCTTATTCCACGAAGAACTGGGACAAGCTCGCCATCATCAACTACACATCGGGTACCACAGGCAACCCCAAGGGCGTGATGCTCACCTATGGAGCCATGTCCGATACCGATGAGTTCTCCAACACCCATTTCCCCAACCATCCGGGAGAGACCATCGTTTCGATGCTTCCTATGGCCCACATGTACGGTTTGGCCATCGAGTTCATCCATCCCAATGTGGATGGTGTGACGGTCTATTTCCTGGGCAAGACGCCTTCTCCCACAACACTTCTCAAGGCCATGCAGGACGTGAAGCCCTATATGGTGGTCACGGTGCCGTTGGTGATGGAGAAGGTTTATGCCAGCTCCATCAAACCCGCGTTGGAGAAGATGAAGGCATTGCTCGGCATCCCCTATGTGAACAATATCTTATACAGTACAATCCGCAAGAAACTGATTTCCGCATTTGGTGGTCAGGTGCGCTGTTTCATCATGGGTGGAGCGGCCTTGAAGCCCGAGGTGGAGGAATGCTTCCAAAGGATGCGCCTCCCGTTCACGGTAGGATATGGAATGACCGAGGCCTGTCCTTTGTTGGGATGGGAGTGGTGGACCAAGTTCGTGCCAGGCTCGTGTGGAAAGCCTGTTCACGACATCCGCATCGACTCCAAAGACCCGAAGAACGTTGCTGGTGAGATTCAGGCACGCGGGCGCAACATCACCATCGGCTATTACAAGAACCCCGAAGCCAATGCGGTGGCTTTCACCGATGATGGATGGTTCCGCACAGGCGACTTGGGAACGATGGACGAAGAGGGCAACATCTTCATTCGTGGCCGCATCAAGTCGATGATTCTCAATTCTTCAGGGCAGAACATCTACCCCGAGGAGGTCGAATCGGTGTTGTCGGGTTGTCCCTATGTGGTGGAGTCGATTGTTGTTGAACGCAACGGTAAGTTGGTGGCGCTGGTCTATGCCGACCTCTCCGAAGACATGCCTGCAGAGGAAAGGAACGCCATCCCCGAGGAGATTCGTACCGCTGCCAACAAGGCCCTTCCTGTCTATAGCAAGATCAGCAAGGTGGAGCTGATGGACCTACCATTCGAGAAAACTCCGAAAATGAGTATCAAGAGGTATTTGTATCAATAGCCCCCTCCCAACCTCCCCCAAAAGGGGGAGGGGAAAAGGAGTTAGCGGAAAAAGAAGGGAAGTTAAAGTCGACTTTAACTTCCCATATTTTTTAATTTTTTAATTCTTTAATTGTAAATTGTCAATTTACTCGACCCCTCTCGCTCTCAGCAACCCTGAGGCATCGGGCGCTTTCATTCCCGTGAAGTCGGCGAACATCTGCATGAGGTCGCCCGTGTTGCCACGACTCAGCACCTTCTCGCGGAACTCTTGACCCGTCTCGGGCTTCAAGGCACCACGCTGTGCGAACACATCGGCGATGTTCACTGCCAGCACCTCCGTCCACAGATAACTGTAGTAGCCGGCTGCATAGCCGCCACCCCACACGTGGTTGAAATAGCTGGTGTGATAGCGTGGTGGAATCGGAATAAAAGGATTCAGCAGTCCCACCTTACGCAACGACTCAGTCTCGAACGCCATAGCCTTGTCGGGTGTGGGCACATCCTTCGAGGCGAGCATGTGCCAGGCCAAGTCCACGCAGGTGGCCGCGAGGTTCTCACCCAGGGCGTAGCACGGCTGGAAGTTGATGCTCTTCAGCATGCGCTCCTTCAGATCGGCGGGCATGGGCTCTCCCGTCTTGTAGTGGCGTGCGTAGTTGTCAAACACCTCGGGAATGGAGGCAAACGACTCGTTGAACTGCGAGGGCATCTCCACGAAGTCGCGGGCCACACTGGTGCCGCTCAGACTGTTGTATTGGCAATCCGACAACATGCCGTGCAGGGCGTGTCCGAACTCATGGAACATCGTGGTCACCTCGTCCCACGTGAGCAGCGAGGGCTGTCCTTCGGGCGCCTTGGCGTTGTTGCACACGTTGTAGATGATGGGCAGTTGTTGGCGCTGGCGACTCTGCTCGGCAAAGGCGTCCATCCACGCACCACCACGCTTTGTGGGTCGGCGGTAGTAGTCGCCATAGAACAGGGCGATGGTCTTGCCATCCTTGTCCATCACCTCAAACACCTTCATGTCGGGGTGATACACGGGAATGTCCGTGCGCTCCTTGAAGGTCAGTCCGTAGGCGCGGTTGGCGGCGTAGAACACACCGTTCTGCAACACACTGTCCACGTTGAAGTAGGGCTTCACCTCGTCGTCGCTCACATCGAGCTGTTCCTTCTTCATCTTGGCTGAATAGTAGAAATAATCGTAGGCCTGCAACTGGAATTCGGGGCCCTCGGTCTTGCGGGCATACTCCTCGATGGCCTTTGTCTCGGCATCAGCCTTGGGCACATAGGCCTTAATCAGGTTCATCAGGAAATCATAGACATTCTCCGGTGTCTTGGCCATCGTGTTGTCCAGCGAGTAGGCGGCATAGTTGGGATAGCCCATCAGCTCGGCCTGCTCGGCGCGCAGCTTAGCAATCTCGCACACGATGGGGAAGGTGTTGTACTTGCCCGTGCCGTCAGCACGATGCTCGGAGGCCTCGAACACCCGTTTGCGCAGGTCGCGGTTGTCGAGCGATGCCAAAGGTTGCTGCTGGGTGGTGTTCACAATCACGATGGCATAGGGGGCTTTTCCACCGCGACTCTCGGCATCTTTTGCACACTGTGCGATGTCGGCCTCGCTCATTCCTGCCAGGTCCTCCTTCTTCTCCACCCACACCACGGCGTCGTTAGTGGCGTCGGCAAGTGTGTCACCCCATTGCGTCTGCAGTTCCGATATGCGCAGGTTGATCTCCTTCATCCGCGCCATCTTCTCCTCCGAGAGTAGGGCACCTCTGCGCACGAACCTCTTGTAGGTCTCCTCCAGCAGCTTCTTGTCCTCGCCCTGCAGGGTCTCGAAGTCGCGGTCGTACACCTGCTTGATGCGTGCGAATAACTCTTTGTTGAACGAAATCTCGTTCTCCAGCTCCGTCAGCATGGGCTTCACCTTCTTCTCGATGTCGCTCAGTTCGGGCGTCTTGTCGGCCTCCAGCAAGCTGAAGAACACGTAGCTCACGCGGTCGAGAGCCTTTCCGCTCTCCTCCAGAGCCAGGATGGTGTTTTCGAACGTAGCCGAATCAGGGTAGCCCACGATACTGTCAATCTCCGCGCGCGTCTGTGCGATGCCCGCTTCGAAGGCAGGCTGGTAGTCAGCCGTCTTGATCTTACTGAAGTCGGGGGCGCCGAAGGGTAGGGGACTCTCCTTCAACAGCGGGTTCTCACGCGATTCGTTACAGGCCGTGAACAGCATGCCAACCATTGCAAGCATCACTGCCGTCAAGCTAAAGATTTTTAGTGTTCTCATCTCGTTAGTGTTTTATGTTTATGTTATTAGTTTCGTTTGCGAAGTTACGAAAAATTTCTGAAACCTCCAAATTTCGAGGTAAAAAGATTTTACAGTAATGCCAGTGCGAGGGCACAAACAAGATTGCCAATATCGACGTAATGTCAATTCCGACGATGATTTTGAATAATGCCAAACGATGGAGCAGCGAGTGCCGAAGCAAGCTAGCTTGTATTCGGCCGAGATTCCCGCTAAAGCGCCTACCCGTAGCCTTTCGTGACAGAGTTCGCTGAAAGCAAATGAGAGGCCAAACTTTTTTGAGAATAATCAAATCTGTCAATCGAATCATGAAAATGCTACAAGCTACATGCTACATGCTACATTAAGGTAGTTTCCATTTTTCTGAGATGAGATTTGAGTTGAAAATTGACAGATTTGAGCTGTGAAAACTAATGGAGTATAATATTAAATAATTTTATTATAATATATAATTTATTATATATTATAATAACCTATAGGTAGAGGGGCGCGCTTTGCACATGCTAAGGTACCTTAATGTAGCATGTAGCATGTAGCATGTAGCAATTGCTCCCCTTCCGCAAGTTGGCTTCGCCGATTTATGCTCACGTAAATTAACACATTTTACATTACTCGTAAAATTTTGGTCTTTCCGCTAACTTCGTTTTGATTGCGCAAAAGACTAGCAATGACCGGCTTATTGCATAGTTTTGAGCGGGTCAAAGATGGTCTTTGGCAGCCTCAAAAGCCACAAATGGGAATGTCATTTGCGGTTTTAAGGATGTAAAGATTTTTTACCATGAAATTTGGCAGTTCGGAAAAAAAGTTGTACTTTTGTAATGCATTCAGATAGGGTTGCATCGGATGCGTAAAAACAAGGGGGGCGCGCGCAGATAAAGGATAAGAGATGTAAACGAATATGTATACGTATAAAAAACTGGTATTTATTGATACTATTTCGTATCTTTAACTGCGTTGAAGGTAGGCTGCATCTCGACAATAAAAGAAAAAGAGTTTTTCTTTGTATTGTGCTCGATTTGCACTACCTTTGTCGCATGGAACAAATAATAATGATCTAAAGTCATGAAAAGGATAAGATTGAAAAAACCAACACCTACGGCAATGGATGCCGTCAAGGCTATGAGACGTGGAGGACGCGAGGCGGAACGGGAACTGCTGGGCCCAGGCTTCCATGCCCTCAACCGACCGTACAAGTCGAAGAAGACCTACACACGCAAGAAAAAACACAAAGGAGGGTGGAAATAACCATTTTGATAGCCTACCCAAGCCCTCCCCAAGGGAGGGATGTTGAATAGTTGAAATTCAGGAGGCAGGAGTGCAGATAATAGATAAAGAGTAAAAATGAAAAATCGGAATTTATGGAAATGATATGGGAAGACGGATTCACTATCAAAGTGAGAGGTGAAGAGAAGGAAGTGGTGATATCAGCCAATAGGGAAGGGTTACTCTCTTTGGCAAACCAGTTGAAGGCGTTGGCAAATGAGAGTGTTGAAAGCCATCTCCATTACGATGAGTATAATTCACTTGAGGATGGCTCTTCCGAATTGATTATAGAAAGAATCGAATGAAGGAGGGCTTCACAACGTGATGCTCTCGATACGGAGGCGCTGGATGCCAGCGGGTACGTGGACCTCGACGGTGTCGCCGACCTTCTTTCCTGTCAGCGCCTGGGCGATGGGCGACTTGATGGAGATTTTCCGTTCCTGGATGTTTGCCTCGTGGGGGCTCACGATGGTGTATGTGGTGCGGAGGTTGTTGGCAAGGTTGGTGATCTCGACCTTCGAGAGCAATCCCACGGTGTTGGAGGCCAGCAGATGGGTGTCGATGACTCGTGCGTTCTCCAGCACCTTCTGCTTGAAGCGTATGCGGCCCAGCAGCCGACCTTGCTCGCGCTTGGCGGCATGATACTCGAAGTTCTCGCTGAGGTCGCCTTGTGCACGGGCTTCGGCAATCGCCTCCCTGACACGGGGCAGTTCAACACTCTCCAACTGACGTAGCTCGGCTACCAGCTTGTCGTAGCCTTCCTGAGACATATATTCCATATTGGTCGATTTCTGACTATTCCATTATTTTCTGAAAACGAAACATGCCATCCATATCGTCCTCTGCCGATTCGGGATCGTTGGGGTCGGGGTGGTGGCTGTTGAAAAACTCCACGATGTGGAAGCCACAACGGTTCACGTAGAAATGAATGTTGCGCTTCTCGAAATAGGGGGTCACGGTCTCCCAAACCTTGACCTCGGGGTGCATTTGCTCAATGGCCTTCCACGCGGCGAGTCCGATGCCCCGGCTGTGTGCGTGGGGCGAAACGAAGAGCAGTTCCAGATGGCCTGTGCTGGAGGCGGAATCGATGATGATGACCGCTCCGCCCACCTTCTTGCCATCGAGCACGATTCGATAGGTCTCGGCATTCTCGGCATCGATGGACCTCTCTATGGTTTCTCTGGAGATGATCTCGCCATCCTCCTCGAAATGGTCATCGCGCATTCCGAACTCTTGTGTGGCTCCATAACGGAACGCCTCCTGGTTGTCGAGAACAAACTGTTCCCGATCGTCAGGCTCTAATGGCTGAAGCGTTATGTTCTTCTCTTTTCTCCCCATACTTCATCGTGTTGTCATTTCTGGGCGCAAAATTAATCATTATATTTTATTTAATTCATGGAAACTCCCCATAAAATTTCATTAAATGATTTTTTATGAGTAAATTTGACCTTCGGTCTAAGATACTCATGCTCGACAATAAAATTGAAATAATTCTTTTTTCATTTTGAATTATCCTCGCTTAATCGTATCTTTGTACCCGTGTTGACAACATGGACCTAAACGATGACAGATAGAAACCGAATCGTGCGCAGGGCTTCGCTGCCGGAAGACGCGGAGAGAATCATGGAGGTTTTCTCGGCTGCCAAGGGTATCATGCGGAGCGACGGCAATATGAGCCAGTGGGGCGATGGCTATCCCTCGTTGGAGGCGGTGAGGTCGGACATCGAACGCGATGGAGGTTTCGTGGTGGAGGATGACGGGCTGATTGTGGCCTACTTCGCCTTCCTGCCCTCGCCTGAACCTACGTACGCGAAGATATACGAGGGCGAGTGGATGGATGACAGCCTGCCGTACCACGTGGTTCATCGCATTGCCAGCGTTCCCGAGGCACATGGCATCTTCAAGTGCATCATGGATTTCTGTTTCGCTCATGACCGCAACATACGCATCGACACCCACAAGGACAACCGTATCATGCAACACAACATCGAGAAGCATGGGTTTTCGTATTGTGGCATCATCTACCTGGCGTCGGGGGATGAGAGGAAAGCGTTTCAGAAAAATGAAAGCCTCACCCCCGACCCCCATCCCGAGCAAAGCTCGCCCTCCCGTAGCCTTCCCCCAAGTAGGGAGGGGAGTAAAATGTAAATGGAAGCCCCTTCCCAGCCTCCCCCAAAAGGGTGAGGGGAGGATGAAATAGCCAAATCGGTAAATCAATAGTCAAATTGTAAATTGTCAAATATCGTGCAAACCGAAGGCAATCAAGCTTGCTTAAATTGCTGAGGTGCAGCCGATATTCAAACGTAGTTTAAATCGTAAATAAAATTATGACACCACAAGAACTGAGGAATGAACGGCTGGCGCAGACGATGATCAAGAATCTGAAACGGCGCCACATCGAGGCCTTCTATTGCCCTACGGCTGAGGAGGCCGTGAAGAAGGTTTCGGAACTGATAGCGGATGGAAGCAGTGTGACGTGGGGCGGCACGATGACCGTGCGCGACCTGGGTATTCCTGATGCGTTGAGAAACCGAGGGACGTTGGAGGTGCTCGACCGCGATCTGGCGGAAACGGCTGAGGAGAAGCTAGCCATCTACCTCAAGGCTTTCACGGCCGACGTGTATCTGACGAGCGCCAATGCCATCTCGGAGGATGGTGTCATCGTGAACATCGATGGCAACGGAAACCGCGTGGCGGCCATCACATGGGGCCCAAAGAAGGTGATTTTCGTCATCGGCTTGAACAAGGTGGCGCAGACACCGGAAGCTGCCCTCGCAAGGGTGAGGAGCACCGCTTCGCCCACGAATGCTGCACGGTTCGACGTCAAGACGCCTTGCCAAACGGACGGTGTGTGCCACAACTGCAACTCCACGGATTGCATCTGCAACTACGTGCACTTCCTGAGAAACTCGCCGAATGGACGCCATCAAGTGGTGTTGGTGGGAGAGAGTTGGGGATACTGACACTTCGCCGGAGGCGAAGGAAATTATAAAATTATAAAATGATAAAATTAAAAAAACTTTTTCCCGTAAGAGAATAGAGAAACGAGGCGATGATGAAGAAGACGTTGATGATGGCGATGATGCTTGTTGCTTTGGTGGGTTGCACGGACACCCACAAGAAGGTGGAGGGGGATGCTGTCATCAGCCAGAACGACAGCGTAATGGCGGAGAACGGTTATGAGGTGGTGCCTTTGTTCAAGACGAGGACGGGCCACCTGACAGCCACCATGCGGGTGAACGGGAAGGCATGCGTATTTCTCATCGACACGGGTGGCGGTGCGACCTTGATTGATGTGGAGAAGAAAGAACGATATGGTCTCGAGGCGTTCCGGACGGGCGATTATGCGGCTGGAATAGGCTCTGTGAGACGATTGGTGCGTACATCGGCCATCGTGCGGGTGAACGAGCAGGAAACCCGAGAGGACAGCCTTTTCCTGATGGACATCTCTTACCTGAACGTGGAGTTCAAGAAGAATCATTCGCGGCAGGTGGATGGCGTGTTGGGGACCGATTTCATGGAACGCCATCGGGCGGTGATCGATTATTCGACTTCGAGGATGTATCTGAAGATGGACTCCCCTAGATAATGAGATAACAGATAACAGATAATAGATATAACTGAAAACAAAACGACTATGAAGAAAATGTTGATGACAGCGATGTTGTTCGCTGCAAGTGTGGGGCTGAATGCCCAGACCGCTCAAAAGCAGATTGTGGAAGAAGGTGGTACAGGACCGTTCAAGTCGGAGGTGGTGGGCGACGCTTCCTGCCCGGGCTTCACGGTGTATCGCCCTCAGAACCTGAAGGAGGTGGTGGCCAAGCAGGGTGCGCTGCCCGTGATTGTCTATGCCAATGGTGCCTGCTTCAACAACAATGTGGAGATGCGTCTGCTGTTGAGCGAGGTGGCCAGTTATGGTTATGTGGCAGCTGCCATCGGTCCGTACGACGAGGCGGATGTAATGGCCCAGTGGAGAGGTGTGCTGAGGTCGTCTTACCCCGAGACAAAGGGAGAGGTGGTGATGGCAAATGGAGAAAAAATTCTGCCGATGACCGCCGAAGAGCGCAAGGCTCAGCAGGAGGCTCAGGCCAAGCAGAGAGCCGAGGCTCAGAAGAAGGCCAAGAAGTCGAAGAAGCAGCAGGCAGCACCTACCGGACCTGTATTCAGTACCTATCCCAAGATGTTGCTCGAGGTGCTGGGTTGGCTGACCGACCAGAATGCTGATGCGAAGTCGGAATACTACCATTGTCTGGACCTCGACCACGTGGCAGCAATGGGTCAGTCGTGTGGTGGCGCCCAGGTGTTGGGTGTGGCTCACGATCCACGTATCAAGACCTGCGTGATGCTGAACTCGGGAATTGGCGATATGGAGATGATGGGCTCCACTAAAGAGTGTCTGAAGAACCTCCACCAGCCGATGTTCTACATGATTGGCGGTCCTGGTGACATCGCCTACGGTAATTCACAGAAGGACTACGAGCGCATTGGCGACAACATTCCTGTGGTGATGCTGAACTCGAAGGATGGCCATAGCGGTACCTACTACGAGAAGCATGGCGGCAACTACGCGAAGGCAGTAGTAAAGTGGCTCGACTGGCAGTTGAAAGGTCAGGTGGGACAATCTGCCCTCTTCCTCGACGACGAGTACCTGAAGATGAAATTCCCCGAGTGGCAGGGCGTTCGCAAGAACTTCTAAACACCCCGGGCATTACATCGCATGGATAAAAAAACGAGCCGCTGGCGCAAGATGCGTTGGCGGCTCTTTATATGATTCCGAAAACCGATTATTTCGACAAGCGTCTCAGCAGCTCGAGCAGCACCTGCCAGATGTCGTCGATGGTTTTCAATTCAACGCGTTCGCTGGTGGAGTGGGGCTCCACGATGCGAGGACCGATGCTCGCAATCTGAATGCCAGGATAGTGCTGCACAAAGAAACCTGCCTCGAGCACGAAATGCATGGCCACCATGCGAGGGCGCCAACCCAATACGTCTTGGAATGTGTCGCTCACCAACTGCAGGAAGCTCGACTGCTGGTCTTCCTGCCACGCAGGAGCCGACATCACAACCTCGCTCTCAGCACCCGCATCGGTGAACGTCTTGGCAATCTCCTCGCTCAGTGCCGCCATATCTTCATCGATGAAGCTACGCGTGTGGGTCGATACGAAAATGTGGTCTTCCTCCGTCACCACACGTCCCACATTATTCGATGTCTCCACCGTTCCGGGCATCGATTCGCTCATCTTCACCACACCTTGCGGAATCTGCTCCAGACAACCCATCAGCGCCACGAAGGTATCGGTGGGAATCACGGTTTCGAGTTTCTCACACTTCTCAATCACGCACTTCATCTTCGGGTCGTCAGGATACTCCTCCTGCAACCATTCGTTGACCATATCCTGCTGCTCCTTGACAAGTTCGCTTGCCTCACCCGAAGGGACACAAACCACAATCTCTGCCGATGAGGCAATCGAGGCATTGGCTTCACCCAAGTTGATAGAAGCCACGTGGAAGTCATATTCGTTGTAGATGGCTGCCAAGATGGCCCACATGGCGACAACGGCACTGCAACGGCCCTTGTTGATGTCAACACCCGAGTGGCCACCCAATCCGCCTTCGAAGCGGATGCGATACCAGCGGTGCTTCCCACCTGGTGCAGGCAGTCGTTTCATGGGAATGCGGTGGAACTGCAGGCAGGCTCCGGCAGCACCTGTAGTGATGGTGTCATAGTCCTCCGAATCGAGGTTGATCACCTTGCGGCCTTTCAAAAAGTCCTTGCTCAGCTGCGAGGCGCCCGACATACCATCCTCCTCGTTTGTGGTGGTGATGACTTCCAGAGCCGGATGAACGATGTTGTCGTCTTCAAGCACCGCGAGAGCCATCGAGAGCCCAATGCCGTTGTCGGCTCCCAATGAGGTTCCGCGAGCCTTCATCCACCCGTTCTCCTCGTAGGCCTCGATAGGATCGTGCAGCGGGTCGTTCATGCCCACGCATACCATATCCATGTGGTTCAGCAGCACGATGGGTTCAGCCCCCTCGCATCCGGGACTTGCCGGCTTGCGTATCACCACGCAGTTCTCTTTGTCGCGTTCGTACTCCAAATGCAGTCGTTCTGCAAACTGGCAAAGGAAGTTGGCCACTTGTTCCTCATGATGCGAGGGACGTGGAATCTTGTTCAGCTCACGGAAGATGCTGAAAACTCGTTCTGTTGAGGGTTGTGTCGTCATGTCATTATTGTTTAAGACCACTAATTATTGAGTGCAAATATAGTCATAATACCTGTAAATCGCAACAATGCCCTCACAACTTTTTCAAATTTTTTTCATTCGCCGTGCAACTTTTCGACCAATTTTGTACGTCTAACGGACAAAGAAACAAAAAAAATAAGACGCAACGTGTAGTAAAAGGCAAGGTTAGGCGTCTATAAGAGTGAATAACATTTTTAACAAAACCCCTACAACAATGAAAAAGTTAGTATTTGCAACCCTGATGTGTGTAGCCGCCATGAGCGCCAAGGCACAAGTTCTCACCTCCGAGACCGTGAACAACGTCTACGAGACAGTTTCAAACAAGACCGATGGCAAGTTCGCTTTCAACGTCGAACGCACGGGCAGAGACATCCACACGATGTATGTCTTCAAGAAAGCCGCCGACAGCAAAGGCGCAGCCAACTTGACACCGTATCTGAAGTACGAGTATTCCTACGCCACCGATGGCATGCTGAACAGCCGCGTGGCTTACCTCTGGATGGATGGCCAGGACAGTTGGATGTGCACAGGTCGCTACGACTACTACCTCGATTTCGACAAGTATTTCGCTGAGTACAGCCGCTACAACCACACTACCGAGAATTTCGACCTGCCAGTGGACAAGATGGTTTACACGTTGCTGCCCGACAACAGCATCAACTACGTGAGCAACTACCATCGCGACAAGCCAACCTCCCGTTTCCAGCTGGTCAGCGAGATGACAGTGTCTACTCCTGCAGTGCTCCTTGCCGAGAAATAAACACAGTAATTGATTAATGAAAAGGGCTTAAAGGGTAAAACATTTTTTGGAGAGTTAGAACTTAAAGGGTCAGTAGCCTTCGAGATAAAAACTCTAGTATTTTAAGGAATTAAAAAGATTGTGGAGACCATCGAACTCATGCAGTTCGATGGTTTTTCATTTTAGTAGTTAATAGGGAGGTAATAAGTATTTAATAGGGAGTTAATAGGATTTTTTTCAATCTAAATTTTTCATTTTTCAAATATCGTGCAAACCGAAGGCAGAGTCAAGCTTGATTGAACTATGCTGAGGTGCAGCCGATATTCAAACGTAGTTTAATTTTCATTTTTCATTTAGGTCTTCGTTATAATCGAAGACCGACAAACAATCGAATTCTCCATTTCTGGTTGTGCAACGCCAGCTCCTTCTCGTTGCCGATATTCGAGAAGTTGTAAACCATCGACAGGCCATAGAACAGGTTGTTCGTCTGCTTCACCACCGCCCCGCGACCCGTGATGATCACCTCAGGAAAATGGTAGTCGAGCGGTATGCGGTAGCCACCGAAAGTCATCGATGTATGGCTGGAGACCATGAACGTGGGCAGACTCGAAAGATGCAGCAGCCACCCCTTTGCAGGCACGTAGTTGTAACCATATCCGGCACCGATACCGATATTCGTCATCTTCAACTCCGTTTTCAGCAACCAGTCGAGTTCAGCGTGCTGCGTCATAGCCGAAGCAGCCAAGAGGAAGCTGCCGGCAGAGCGCCGTTGAAAATAGCTCTGCGAGAAAGCGGCAGGGTAGGAGAATCGGCGGCTGTTGAAGGCGTAGTAGGCGTTCAGGTTGAGTGTTTTCACGGAAAGCATATCGGCAGGCAGTTCGATGCGCCCCACACCCTCATGGTCGTGCCACCCCGTGTAGTTTTTCGCGTTCTGGTAGATAAAATCCCATCCGAATCGATTGCCGTAAGCGTTGATGTTCAGCTCATAGTCGTTGTATTTCCCCATGAGCTTCGCAGGGTTCAGGGCCGCGCTCACCGAGACGCCCAGATAGCTCACCGCCATGCTCAGCGTAGATTTGTAGTCGGCGGTCAGCTCCGATCTGAAATGCCTGTCATTCTCCACGCCTTCCGCTTCAATCTTCGCCCCCGACAGGTTGTACCGAGCCTTCAGCGTCCACTTCGTCGTCGGCCGACTGATATAGTTCGTGTCGATGTTGCCTTTCCTATAGTTCGCCGTCAACGTGCTGTCCACCCGTTGAAAGAAGTTCTGCGCAGACACAGGCAAAGCCAGGCCGCACAGCACAACAAGGAATATGGCAACTTTTTTCTTCATATGATTTTCACTACTATTGTCCCTTTAACTTCCAAGCGGTCAAAGACTGCGATAATTTCCCTTTAACTTCCCCTTCAATTCCGGTGAAGATTTTTCCTTTATCCTTTTTCCTTTATAATTTAGTGCAGATACTTCTGCACGTCGATTTCCCCTGCTTCCTCTTCAATATCCATTGCTGGCACATGCTCCACCATCCTCGTCATTCCGCTCGCCTTATTGACATAGAAATACACGAAGGCGCCCGTGTAGCTGCGGAACACCACCTGATACGTCGAGTCCGTCTCTTCGCCCATCTTCACGTACATGATGGAAGGGTTCTCCTCCGCCACACTCCAGTCGTACGTCTCGTGGCAGTAGTTGCTCACACCCTCATACGCCATCTCCGCCGTAATCTCGCTCTTCGTGGCTCCCGAGCCACAAGCGCAAACCAGCACGACCGTCAATACCAATCCCAATGCAAAATGTTTCATAATCCATAATCTTTCCATTCGGCGAAGATAACCATTTATTTTGAATCCTCCAAATTTCAAAGATAAATACTTATCTTATACCTCTTTTCTTTATAACTGTGAAAGGCCACAAATGATGCGGTCATTGAGGGCTTTTGACCGCCTCATTCCATAGCTTTGATAACCTCATTTGTGGTCTTTGGCACAAAGAATTACATAGTTACAATGTTACATTGTTACATTAACGGTGTGGAGGTGTGCAAAAAGAGGGAGATAGTAGTTTACTACTATATATAAATATATAATATATTATAT
>JAFYYV010000019.1 GCA_017557405.1 Prevotella sp. | reverse complement strand
ATTATATATATAATTAATTGATTATTAATTAGTTATGAATGTTTAGAAGCGGATGTTGACATGGAATGTGACATTATTTTTGAACTGTGACTGTGATTCTGTGACTGTTGGGGATAATTTGCTTCTCTACAAGGCCTTTGTGTTTTGCCTCGTAATCAATTTCAATCGATTGCCTCAACACCAACTTTTCGGCTAATTGTTTGGAATTGTCGCGAAAACCTACTAAAACTCTCAACCTAAGTTGAGACATAAAACGTATATTGGTATTACCAATCTAAACTATTAGGATTAAGCAGGAAATCTACTAATCCAATAATGAGGAAACCATTTTCGTCATGGTATGGCATGATGTCATTGCGTATAATTACAACCCGTTTGAAGGCGTCTTTTATTGCTTTTAGAGAAGCTTCTTCCTGTTCCTTTTTTTCGTCATCTGAAATGGCAAAAGCTGATTGAATATAATAACGTTGGCTTCCCTTATTAGCCACAAAGTCTATCTCCAGATTGCGACGAACATTCTGATTGTTCTTGTCTTTCTTCCATGCTTCTATCATTCCGACATCTACAAGAAATCCTCGCAATCGCAGTTCATTGTAAATGATATTTTCCATGATGTGGTTTTCTTCTTGTTGACGGAAATTTAGGATTGCACCGCGTAGCCCCATATCCGTGAAATAGTATTTCGATTCGGTACCGATGTACTTTCGTCCTTTAACATCGTAGCGTAATGCTTCTTCAACCAGAAATGCATCTTGAAGATGAGAGATGTAGTCTTTTATCGTGTTGTGGGATATGGATACATTCTCTACCGTCTGAAACGTATTGCTAATACGCTTTGGATTCGTTGAAGAACCGATGCCAGAGGATAATATCTGCACCAATTGGCGCATCCCCCCGGCATTGCGTAGATGGTTGCGTTCAATGATGTCACGCAGATAAGTAAGTTCGTACATGTTGCGCAGATATTCCATTTTTTTCTCCCCGTCAGGCAGAAGTGCTACTTGGGGAAGCCCGCCATAAGTATAATAGTCACGCCATGAGAGGGTACGGTCACCACCCAGTTCTTCGAAATACTCTGCAAAAGAGAGTGGCCAAACTCTTATCTCGTCACCACGGCCACGGAATTCTGTAGCAACATCCTTAGAAAGGAATTTCGAGTTTGAACCGGAAACATAAACATCTAACTGAGGATTGTGCATCAAACTGAGTATTACCTCGACGAAATCCTCAACCATCTGCACCTCATCAAGAATGACGTAGTACATGCTTCCGTCTATCTTAATTCGTTTATCTATGTATTCCAATAGTGCATCGGGATTTCGCAAAGGTTTGCTTTTCTTGTCATCAAGCGAAATCTTAATGATATGATCCTCACTTACGCCATGAGAGATGAGATAACCATAGAAGAGATTAAAGAGTAAGAAAGACTTGCCGCAGCGACGGCCACCAGTCACAATCTTCACGAGCCCATTACCCTGACCTGCGACTAATTCATCAACGTACTTTTGCCTTTTGAATACCATATTACAGACATTTTTTGTGGAAAACCACAGATTTTGTCTGCAAATGTAATAAAAAGATAGTATATAAACAACATTTTTAATTGAAAAATATTATCTCATTATTCTTTTCTTCTGAAGAATCCCATCAAATAGACCATCAGCAAGATACGCCGCGACATCACGTTTGAAGGCAAATAACAGACAAAAAATAAGAAAAACTCTCAACCTAAGTTGAGACTTTCACCCTCGGCACTCGATTTTCGGACTTGCCGAGGTTTTCTTTTATGATATTTTGTAACTTCGTAGTCGAAATTCATTAAAAACAAAGCAATATGAACAAACAAACCATCATTACCGCACTGCTCGCCCTTGCCGCAATGGCGGGACAGGCGCAAGTAAAATGCCACGTCGAAGGTACATTAGAGACCGATACATGGGGCGACGAAATCATCATCTGTGAGGCAGGGACTGACCTGCGTGTTGTGGACGAGCCGCGCTTTCATGTGAAAGCCAAAGACGGAAAGTTTACCTACGACATTGAGACCGACTTTCCAAGGCTCTATGATGTGTTCTTCCTGAAACAATACGAAACGGGCAGATGGTTCGCGGGCAAATTCATCGCCGAGAACTGCAGCGTGAACGTCACAATGTTTGCTGACAAGAAGCCACGCATCACGACCAATGGTGACGAAGGCCGTAAACACGCCGCAAAGGACAGCATAGAGGATGTGCGTTTTTGGAATCCTGTTCGGGAAATCGATGACCAATTGGAGAATCCAGACCGCAGGGCAGAGTTCTTTAAGGCGGACTTCATTTCGGCCATTAATGAGGCGAAGACGTGGAATGTGGACAGTCTGCCACAGGCATACGTCGATTCCATCCGTCAAATCGTAAACCACTATATGCAGAACAGGAATGAAATGTACACAACTCAAGGTTTGCAGCTGAAACAGCGGCGCGACAGCATTACCAACGGACTTCGCCCGTTCCGCGTTGCATACGCCAAAGAGCACCCCATGCTTTGGACGCTCTACGATGTGCTTGACGCCATTCAAACCCTCAAAGATGCAGACGACTATGTGAACCTTGACAAGTCACAGTTTGAGCCATATCTGACGCTCTATCATGACAAGCTCGTCAATTACCACCCCAGTCACCCCATTCACGACCAGATTGCCACAGCCGAGACAGCCTACCACTTACAACCTGGTAAGCCTTACATCGACTACACAGTGCGCAACACCGACGGCCAGCTCGTTCCTATCTCCACGCTCACAAAAGGCAAAGTGGCTCTTATCGACCTCTGGGCATCATGGTGTGGTCCCTGCCGTCGTCACAGCATCGCCATGATTCCCATCTATGAGAAATACAAGGACAAGGGCTTCACCGTCATTGCCATTGCCCGTGAGCGTAACCGCCAAGCGATGGAAAATGCTGCGAAGAAGGACGGTTACCCGTGGCCGAGCCTGTTGGAACTGAACGATGAAAATCAGGTGTGGCGCAAAAACGGAGCCGACAATGCCGGTGGTGCCATGTACCTCATCGACCGCGACGGCACCATCCTCTCCACCTCCACCGATGCTGAGGAATTGGAGCCGCTTATTAGGAAAGCATTAAACATCGAATGAGAAATGAACAAAAAAAACATCATCACCGCACTGCTTGCGTCCCGTTGGTAGCAAGCGACCTTTTACATATGTATTTTGAAACAATACACTAAAAAAAGGGCCACTGACTCGTGGCTACAAGAAAAAGCTTCCCTTGTGGGGGAAGCTTTTTTGTGTGAGAGAGGGGTGCGGGATTAGTCGTAGTTGAAGCGGAACTCTGCGAGATGCAAAATCATGACGGTTTTCGACGCCCGCCAAGCTTTTTCAGTTTTTTCGTCCGCAGTTGTTGCGACACAGGGCCAATGTTGCGACAAAAGCGATTCGACCCCTCAAAATCTGTCGCATCAACCCCAAAAAACAAAGGCTTTTCTTGCCGCCAATCTGTTGCTTTAGGCGATTTTTCCCCTGCTACATATTAAAAATAGTAAATTCCTTTGGAGATTCCGATGGAATGCGCTATCTTTGCATTCGCTAACAAACCAAACCCGAGAAAAACAGGCGGAAATAGCTCAGTTGGTAGAGCACAACCTTGCCAAGGTTGGGGTCGCGGGTCCGAGTCCCGTTTTCCGCTCTCTATATGGGGCCGCAATGGTGGAATTGGTAGACACGAGGGACTTAAAATCCCTTGGCCAGTAATGGCTGTGCGGGTTCGAGTCCCGCTCGCGGCACAATTCTAAACTCTTTATCTTATGCGCAAAAACCTTATTCTTGCATTATCAGCATCTGCATTCATTCTCACCTCTTGCTCGAAAATGGGTGCCTTGTCGGCTGACAATTTTGAAGTGACTCCAAATCCTCTTGAGACTCAGGCTGGTCAGGTGCCGGCTACTATCAACGGAAAGTTCCCTGAGAAGTATATGAAACGCAATGCCGTTGTGACGGTCATTCCCGAGCTGCGTTATGGCAACGGGAAGGTGGCTCGTGGCGAGGGTGCGACTTTCCAGGGCGAAAAGGTGATGGGTAACGACCAGACGGTCTCTTACCGTTTGGGTGGCCGCTACACGATGAAGACCGCTTTCGACTATGTGCCTCGCATGCAGCAGAGCGACATGTATCTGACTTTCGACGCTCGCAAGGGCAAGAAGAAGGTGCAGATTCCTGACGTGAAGGTGGGTACGGGCGTGATTGCGACTTCCGAGCTCTACAAGCAGACGTTGATGAACGATGGTGGGTGTATCGCCCCCGATGCGTTCCAGCGCATTCAGAAACAGCAACAGGAGGCTAATGTGAAGTTCTTGGTGAACCAGGCCATTCTGCGTCAGAGCGAGTTGAAGAACAACTCTGTGCAGGAGTTCGTCAAGCTGTTGCAGCGCATCAATGCCGACCGTGGCGAGACGCTCGATATTACGAACGTGGAGGTGGAGGCTTTTGCTTCGCCCGAGGGTGGATTCTCTTACAACGACCGTTTGGCCAGCAAGCGTCAGGACGTGTCGGAGGACTACGTGAAGCAGCAGTTGAAGAAGAACCAGGTGGACGCTGCCATCGATGCCCACTACACAGCTCAGGACTGGGATGGTTTCCAGCAGCTGGTGCAGGCTTCGAACATCCAGGACAAGGATGTGATTCTGCGCGTGCTTTCTATGTATAAGGATCCCGAGGAGCGTGAGCAGCAGATTCGCAACATGAGCGCCGGCTTCCAGGAGTTGGCTTCAGGCATTCTGCCCGAGCTTCGCCGTTCGCGTATGACCATCAACTACAACGTGGTGGGTCGCAGCGATGATGAAATTAAGCAGCAGTATGCTTCCGACCCCACCAAGCTGAGCGTGGAGGAGATGCTTTATGCCGCCACCTTGGAGGACGATTTGGCCAAGAAGGAGCAGATCTACAAGACTGCCGCCAAGTTCTTCGACCGCGACTATCGTGCTTATAACAACCTGGCCGTGCTGGAGTTCAACAATGGCAACGACATGGCTGCCAAGACCTATCTGGAGCAGGCTTTCCGCATCGACCAGAAGGCTCCTGAGGCTTTTGCCAATCTGGGTCTGATTGCCTTGAAGAATGGCGACCTGAAAGAGGCTGAGGCCAACTTGTCGAACGCCATCGGCGCCAATGGTTTTGGTCAGGCTCTGGGTATTCTGAACATCGCCAAGGGTAATTACAGCCAGGCTGAGGCCAACTTCGAAGGAACGGTGAGCAACAGCGCTGCGCTGGCTCAGCTTCTGAACAAGAACTACGAGGGTGCGCTAAAGACTCTTGACAGCGTGAAGAACCCCGATGCCATCACGAGCTATCTGCACGCCATCGTGGCTGCACGTCGTGGCAATAAGTTCGCCGCCGAGTCTTATCTGAAGGAGGCTCTGGAGAAGGATTCTTCGTTGAAGGCTTATTCTGACAACGACCTCGAGTTCTCTATCCTGCGCAAATAAGCGGAGGGGAGACGATTGATATTTCTGATGAAGTCGACCGATAACAAAAAGGGAAGAATGAACAAACGGCTCACTCGCAATTCATTGGGTGCTCTGTACGTCGTCTGCCTGTTGTTGTCGGTCGGCTTCCTTTTTTCGTGTGGCACCGACGGGCGTCATTTCCGCATCGAAGGCAAGTTCCTGAATCTTAACCAGGGTGAGTTCTACATCTATAGCCTCGATGGAGGGACGGATGGACTCGATACCATCAAGTTGAATGGTGGCCGCTTCGTGTATGAGGTGCCTTGCAACAATCCTACGACGCTCGTGATGGTCTATCCCAACTTCTCGGAACAGCCCATCTTCGCCAAACCTGGCAAGACGGTCAGCGTGAAGGGTGATGCCTCGCACCTGAAGGAGGTGAAGGTGAATGGCACGAAGGACAACGAGCTGATGACGGCCTTCCGTTTGCAGGCTGCCAATGCGTCGCCGCCCGAGATTGCCAAGTATGCCGAACAGTTTGTGAAGGACAACCCTGCCTCGCCCGCCAGTGTTTATGTGGTGAGCAAATACTTTGTGCAGTCGGAGCAACCCGACTACAAGAAGGCCAGCGAACTGTTGGAGTTGGTGAAGGAGGCGCAGCCCAAGAACCTTCATGCCGTGCGTCTGCAGCAGGCGCTCCCAGGTATGAAGGCCACCGCTGAGAAAGCCGATCTGCCGAACTTCTCTGCTCGCGACATGAATGGCAAATCTGTCTCGTCGGCCACCTACAAGAGTGCTGAGGTGGCGGTCATCCTGCAGTGGGCTTCGTGGAACTACGAGAGCATCAACATGCTACGCGATGTGAAGCGCATCAGTCGCAAGGCAGGTGGACGGTTGAAGGTGTTGTCCATCAGCATGGATGCGGGCATTCCAGAGTGCAAGAAGCCTTTGGAGAGCGATTCGCTGTTGTGGCCCAACGTGTGCGATGGCCAGATGTTCGATGGCGACTTGACTCGCTCGCTCGCCCTCACATCAGTACCCGACAACATCGTGTTGCAACGCGGTCGTGTGGTGGGCCGCTCGCTGCCTGCCAGCAATTTGAGAAACAAACTGGAGAAGTTGTTGAACGTTGAGAATTGACAATTAACAATTCATAATTCACAATTAAAAAAGGTCATTGAACAACAAAGTGAGTTCAGTGACCTTTTTTGTAGTTAAGAAGCTAAAGCAATTGACGATTTAACGATTTCTTTTAGTCGCTTCGCTTTGTAAAAGCGCGTAGCGAGTCCGATTTCACAATTGATTTATCAATTTAGCTATTCAACATCCCCTCTACGGGAGGGGCTTGGGGAGGCTTTTGATTGTCAATTGTTATAAGTCTTGCAAAATCTCTTCCAGCGTGGGGTGGATGTGAGTGATTTGCCGCAGTTGGTCGATGGTAGCATCGCGATTCATCAAAGCCGCCACTTCCTGCACCATATCGGCGGCATGGGCGCCCAGAATGTGGCAGCCTATGATACGGCCTTTGGCATCGGTCAGCAGTTTCACGATACCTTCAGTCTCGCCCATTGCCAACGCTTTTCCGTTGGCGCGATAATAGCCTTTGTGGCACTCGTAGGGCGTCTCCTCAGCCTTGCACTCGTCTTCGCTCTTACCCACGCACGCCGCTTCGGGAGAGGTGAAGATGGCGGCGGGCATGATGTCGAGACGAATGTTGTCGGGGCGTCCGAGAATGTGGTTGACCGCCCGCAGACCTTGCATGGTGGCGGCATGTGCGAGCATCTGCCTACCATTGACATCACCGATGGCATAGAGGCCGAAGATGTCGGTCTGCATGTTGTCATCAACGATGATGCCCGTCTTGTCGATGGCCACGCCTGTCGTCTCGATTCCTTTGGGCAGGACGGGTTTCCTTCCCACGGCAATGAGCACCTTGTCGGCCTCGATAGTGGTGCTCTTTCCCTTGCGTTCAAAGGTCACCCCCTCGCTTGTCACAGCCGTTACAGCACTCTGCATGAAGAACTCCACACCTTGCTTCTCGAGCGACTTGCGCAGTCGTTTGGCAATGTCGCTGTCGAGGTTGGGCAGGCATTCCTTCAAGAACTCGACAACCGTCACCTGGCAGCCAAACGCATTGAAAATGCTCGCGAACTCCATTCCTATGACGCCCGCTCCCACGATGCAGAGATGGCGGGGTAGTGTGGTGGCGTCAAGCAGTTCTGACGAGTCACAGGCAATGTTGGAATCGGATACCTTGAAAGGCGGACTCTTGGGCTCCGAACCTGTCGCAATGATGATGTTGGGCGCTGTGAACGTCTCTCCCGAGGTGGTCTGTACGGTCTTCGCATCAACGAAGGCAGCCTCTTCCTTCACTAGCGTGATGCCCGGTTGTGAAAGCAAGGTCTCCACCCCGCTACGCAAGGTCTCGATTACTTGGTTTTTCCGTTCCACCACACGTTGGAAGTCGAAGTCGTAGTGGAGGTTGTCGAAGCCGAATTGGTCGGCGTTGGCCAACGATTTCATGACTTCGGCATTGCGGGCGAACGCCTTCGTGGGGATACAACCTTCGTTCAGGCAGGTGCCTCCAACGTGGCGCCCTTCGATGACGACTACCTGCAAGCCATTCTTCGCAGCATATTCAGCGGCGCGGTAACCGCCTGGCCCCGCGCCGATGATGATGAGATCAGTTGTTGTCATTAATCATTTGTTGATAGGTTAAGATGGGATGTTTGGCAGCCAGCACGTCATCTACGCGACCGATAGGCGTGTCGTGGGGCGCACTCTTTACCATGTCGGGCTGTTCCTTGGCTTCCTGAGCGATGGTTCGCATCACCTGGATGAACTGGTCGATGGTCTCCTTCGATTCGCTCTCAGTGGGCTCTATCATCATGGCCTCGTGGAAGAGCAACGGGAAGTAGATGGTAGGTGCATGGTAGCCATAGTCGAGCAACCGCTTTGCAATGTCCATCGTGGTGACGCCTGTCGACTTGTCCTTCAGTCCGTCGAACACGAACTCATGCTTGCAGAGCCCTTCAATGGGCAGTTCGTACATGTCTTTCAACGATTCCTTGATGTAGTTGGCGTTGAGCGTGGCAAGCGGTCCCACCATCTTGATGTTCTCTTTTCCTAAGGAGAGGATGTAGATGTAGGCCTTCAGCATAACACCGAAGTTGCCAAAGAAGCTACCCACACTGCCCAGCGATTGATCTTGGCTGTCGGTCTCCACCTCGTAATAGTCCTCGGCTTGATAATAGACCACGCGTGGAGTGGGGAGGAAGTCCTCCAATCCCTTGCGCACACCAACAGGTCCACTGCCAGGTCCACCACCTCCGTGAGGCGTGGAGAAGGTCTTGTGGAGGTTGATGTGCATCACATCGAATCCCATGTCGCCAGGACGGGCCACGCCGAGCATCGGGTTGAGGTTGGCGCCATCGTAATACATCAACGCACCGCAGTTGTGGACAAGGGTGGCGATTTCTGGAATGTCCTTCTCGAAGATGCCCAGCGTATTGGGATTGGTCATCATGATGGCTGCGATTTCAGGGCCATGCTCCTCCAATAGGGCACGCAGATGTTCCAAATCGACAAGACCCGCAGCAGTGCTCTTCACCTCGACCACCTCCAGTCCGCAGACAGCCGCAGAAGCGGGATTGGTTCCGTGGGCCGAATCGGGAATAAGCACTTTCGTGCGTTTCGTATCGCCTCGACTCTCGTGGTAGGCGCGGATGATCATCAAACCTGTGAGTTCGCCATGTGCTCCGGCAAAGGGATTCAGGGTGAACTCGCTGAGTCCAGTGAGTTCGGCCAACGCCTGTTGCAGGTTGTGATAGAGCATCAGCGCCACTTGGCAGGTCTCAGCGGGTTGCAACGGGTGCAGGTCGGCAAAAGCCTTCATGGCGGCAATCTCCTCGTTAATGATGGGATTGTATTTCATGGTGCACGACCCCAGCGGATAGAAACCATCGTTCACGCCGAAGTTGTTGTGGCTGAGGTTGGTGTAGTGTCGCACGACCGTTAGTTCATCGCACTCGGGCAGAGGCGCATCTTCTTTCCTTCGCAGTCCCTCGGGCAGTTCTGCCGTGTTGTGGGTGGCCTCCCATTTGGGCAGCGAATAACCTTTTCTTCCTATCTTCGAGAGCTCGAAAATCAGGTTTCCGTATAGTCTGTTGTTCATGCGTTCTCCTCCTCTTTCTCTGTGAAGTTGCTGATGATGTCAACCAGGTCGGCGAGCTCGTCGTCGGTTCGTTTCTCGGTCACTGCCAACATGAGGGTGTGCTCGTCGATTTTCACGCCTGCCAGATAGCCGTTGTCGATGCACTCTGCCTGCAGGGCTTCCACATTGCCGTCGAAGGTGAGGCAGAACTCGTTGAAGAACGGTTGGTCGTAAGTGAGCTTGAAATGACCTGTTTTCAAGAGTTCGTCGCACAGCCAATGAGCCTTTGCATACGATTGCTCAGCTGCCTCGCGCAGTCCTTGGCGACCCATTGCAGCCATGTAGATGGTCACATAGAGCGCCATGAGGCTCTGGTTGGAGCAGATGTTCGAGGTGGCCTTCTGTCGGCGGATATGTTGCTCGCGAGCCTGCAGGGTCAACACGAAGGCGCGCTGCCCACGGTTGTCTTTTGTCATTCCCACAATACGGCCCGGCATCTTGCGCATCAGTTTCTCGGTGCAGCACATGTAGCCGAGTCCGGGGCCTCCGAAGGTCATGGGAATGCCCAGACTCTGAGCCTCTCCCACCGCCACATCGGCACCCCACTCGCCAGGTGTGCGCAGCACGGCAAGGTCGGCAGCCACACTGTTCATGATGAACAACGCCTTCTGTTCGTGGCAAGCATCGGCAAATCCCTCGTAGTCTTCGATGATTCCGAAGCGGTTGGGTTGTTGCACGACAACACCTGCCACACCACCTTCTGCCAACTTGCTCTTCAGGTCGTCAGGGTCGGTGGCTCCATTCTTCGAAGCGATGGTCTCGATACAGATGCCATGAAATTTCGCGTAGGTGTCGACCACGCGGCGCGTCTTGGGGTCGATGGTGTTCGACACGAGCACCTTCGTGGCCTTCTTGGCATTGGAGAATGCCATCATCACAGCCTCTGCCATAGCTGTCGCACCATCGTACATCGATGCGTTCGAGATGTCCATACCTGTCAAGCTGGTCATCATCGACTGGTATTCGAAGATGTAGTGCAGCGTTCCTTGCGAGATCTCTGCCTGATAAGGAGTGTAGCTGGTCAGGAATTCCGAACGTTCGACAAGATTTTGTACCAGAGCGGGTGCATAGTGGTCGTAGCAACCAGCACCAGCGAAGCAAATGAGAGGCTGATTGAAGTCGGATACGGCGGCAAACATGTCGCGCACCTCCATCTCGCTCAATTCCTCAGGCAGATCGTAATCGCCTTTCAGTCGGACACTCCCGGGCACATCGGCATAGAGCGCTTCAAGCGAGGACACGCCGACACGCTCCAGCATCTGCTGGATGTCTTCCTGCGTATGCGGTAGATATCGGTGTTGCATATCGGTTTACTTTTCGCAGAATTCCTTGTATTCACTGGCGTCCATTAGGTCGAGGAGTTCCGACTGGTTGGACATCTCCACCTTGATGATCCAGTTCGCGAAAGCATCTTGGTTGAGCAGTTCGGGCGAATCCTCGAGTGCTTCGTTCACTTCGACCACCGTTCCGCTCACGGGGGAGTTCAGATCGCTGGCGGCCTTCACACTCTCGACGGCTCCGAATTCCTCGCCGGCTTCCACTTCGTCGTCCACCTCGGGCATGTCCACATAAACCACGTTGCCTAACTCGTGCTGTGCATAATCTGTGATACCAATGTATCCGAATTTGCCTTCCACACGTACATACTCGTGCGACTCGCTGTAATAGAGTCCTTCAATGACTTTTGCCATAATGATTGTTTTTGAGTTTATAAGTTTTTGAGTTTATAAGCGATAACAATTTACAATTTGACGATTTACAATTTACAATTGATTTACCGATTGGTCTATTATCTTCCCCCCTCCCCCTTTTGGGGGAGGATGGGAGGGGGCTTCTAATCCTTTTTGTAATGCTTGTCATAAAAGCGTTTCTTCACCACCACCCCTGGGAAGGTCTTTTTGCGGATTTGCACTTCCAGCGGAGTGCCCAGCTTTGCGTGCTCGGCGTCAACGAGGGCCATGCAAACGCTCTTGCCCGTCGAGATAGAGTTGTAACCTGTGGTCACCTCGCCTACCTCTTGTCCTTCGAAGAGCACGGTGTAGCCGTGTCGAGGGATGGCCTTGTCTTGCAGCTCGATGCCCACAAGCTTGCGAGCCACACCCTCTGTCTTCTGCTTCAACAGGGCTTCTTTGCCGATGAACTCATCTTTATCGAGTTTCACAAAAATGCCTAATCCTGCCATGATGGGGCTGATGTCTTCAGAGAGTTCATCGCCATAGAGTGGCAGTCCCACCTCAAAGCGCAGCGTGTCGCGGCAGCCCAATCCGCAGGGTTTGCATCGATTGCTTTCGATGAGCTTGTCCCACATCTCTTGAATGAACGAAGGTGTGGCGTAGATTTCAAAACCATCTTCGCCCGTGTATCCCGTGCGACTGACGATAATGGTTTCGGATGTTCCTTTGTAGTTGGCGATTTCCTTGAACGTATAGAACGACAGTTCGCTGCAGGGCAGTTTGAGTACTTCCTCCATCACGTGCTCGGACTCAGGACCTTGAACCGCCAATTGACCGTAGTAGTCGCATTGGTCGGTAATGACCACATTATAGCCCTTCTGCGATTGTTCCTCAATCCATTGCAGGTCTTTGTCGATGTTGGCAGCATTGATGACCAGTAGGAAGCAGTGGTCGGCTCTTTTGTAAACCAACAGGTCGTCCACCACGCCACCGTTCTCGTAGCACATCATGCCGTATAGGATTTTCCCCAAAGGCATTCCCACCACATCGTTGGTGAAAATATGGTTCACGAATCGTTCAGCATCGACACCCGAGACGAGAACCTCGCCCATGTGGCTCACATCGAACACGCCACAGTCGTTGCGCACGGCGTTGTGTTCGTCGATGATGGATGTGTATTGGATAGGCATAATAAAGCCGCCAAAGGGTTGCATATTTGCTCCTAGGGCTACATGTTTTTCGTATAGACAGGTCTGTTTCATGATATGTATGAATATGAATTGATTGTTCAAGTTTGTTCATGTACTTTCCCTCAAGGCTCCGTTAGGAAGCGAATGAAGGCCGAGCGGTCGAGATGCAGGATGACATCATCCAATTGTTCAGGAAGGGCTTGCCGAAGCGCCTCTTCCGACAGTCTGACGTTGCGGAGCACGTTGAGCAGTTGGCTGTCAAGGTCGCCCACCACGAAGAAGTCACCCAGCAGGTTGATTCGCTTGATAATGCCGTTCTTCAATTCCATTCGGGCTTCCATCTCCCCCACGCCCTCCAGGCGTTTCCTGCGTGTTACGCTATAGTGGGGGTTCCTACCGTAGATGAACTCGTCAGAGAGGTATTCCTTTTCCTTTTCCTCGATGCATCTGATGTCTTCATCAGTTAGTGTCAGCTCACTATCGCAGAGGTTCTTTCGTACGAAAGCCTTGAATTCCTCGAGCGTCACGTTCGTGTGGTCTTTCAACAAGGCAATGTGCTGGCGTACGCTTTCCACTCCTTTGCTCACGAGCTTCTCGTTGCTTGGCGTAATGGCCCCCACCATGTTCTCCATGTTCGTGTCGTAGAGCATCGTTCCGTGCACGATGGAGTGCCCCGGGATGTGATAGAAGGCGTTGCCAGATACCTTTCTCCATATTATCTCCTCCCCTACGGGGGGAGGTTGGGTAGGGGCTATCAGCACATCATTCCTTCCACTCGCCTTGGCCTCGATGCCCAGTTTATAGAGCACCAGCGCCACGAGGTTGATGTAGCGGTTGAAGGTAAAGTTCACATTCTCATCGCGTGTTACATACGAGAACATCACGTTTCCCATGTCAGCATACACGCACCCCCCACCACTTTTGCGCCGGTACATCTCAATGCCGCGCTGTCGGCAGAAATCGAGGTTCACCTCGTTCTCTATCAGTTGGTTGCGTCCGAAGATGACCGTTGGCTTCACCTGCCACATGAAGAAGCAGTCCTCGCCGGTATTCAGTCTTCGAGCCACATATTCCTCCATTGCCAAATAGAAACTCAGTCTTCGCCCCGTTGCTTCATGCTGTCCGAGGGCGGTGTCCACCTCCGCAGAGGTCGTTGGCAATGCGATGTAGATCATTTGTGTTTATCAAACTGTGTCTTCGTTTGCAAAAATAATAAATAAATATGATACCGCACTTGTTTTTTCGTCTTTTTCTTCTCAATAAAAGTTAAAGTTGACCAATCACCTCGAGCTAGAACGGAAAAAAGGTCATCGCTTTCGCGGTGACCCATTTTTCTGTAGGAGTTAATAAGGAGTTAATAGGAAGTTAACAGGCTCCGCCTGTGGACTTAATAGGACGTTAGCCTTTCTGTTCAAGGCTATTGTCTACACTCCTGCCTCCTACACTCCTGTTGATTTATCAATTTCCTTTTGGACTATTGTTTTCCCAAAATCATATTCACCAATGAGGTCACATCGGGAATTGAAATCGTGTTGTCGCCATTCACATCGGCAGCCTTGTGGTCATACATATACGGCACGGTGTTGTCCTTGCCGAGGATGATGTTCACCAATGCTGTAACATCGGCAATCGTGATGTTCATATCGCGGTTTACATCACCAGGTATGGTGATAATATTACCGTCTTCGGCATACAACGGCACAGGCACGTAGTTGTTTTCGGGTTTCACGTCAGTGACACTTTCCGATCCATCGTTCACGATGACCTTGATGAAGGCCTGTTGGTCCTTGGGCAGATTCTCCACCTGCAACTGAATGACCTTGGTGAGTGGCGTGCTGTTCGAATAGAGGTCGTTGACAGGAATCTCAACCAACGAAGACCCTGCTATCGGCTCGGTATCGGTCAGTGAAGCATATAAGCCGGCTGTGACCGTTTGTCCCGACAACAATGGCAGCGGCGAGCAGTTGGCCACCTTGGCGATGATGGTGTTCTTCGTGCCACGTATGCGGTTCGAGAGCACGGTGCAACTCAGGTCGGTGGTCTTCACATCGCATGTCAGCGTTCGTGTGGCAGTCATTGTCGGGTCACTGGGCGAACGGCGTGCCATTGTCTGGCTTGCACCCTCGCTGCGCTTTCTGATGGTTCGTTGGATGAGTTGGGGCATCGTAGAGAGCGACTGATGACGGCTGATGCCAGGCCTGTGCGGTGCAAAATGTGCATTCATCTTGCCGAACTTCGCAGTGACCGTCATCTCCTCCTCACCCGTGTAGTCCTCGGTGTCCACAGCGAAATAACCCGTCAGTTCAGTCGTCTCACCCGGCAGCACGTTCATATCGGTGAAATCCACTTCGGTCGTTCCGATGGAAGCTGTCAGCGAAGTCATGGGAGCATAGCCGGTATTCTGCACATACAGTTTGAAGGGAATGTTGTCAGCGCTAGTGGCATTGGCAGCCGTAATGACACAATCCTTCACACGGAAGCCATTGGTGAACTTCACACCTTTCTGCATCACAGCCGTACCATCGTTGCTGACATCGCTGAGCGCATATACCACGTGCAGGCTGTCATTGTCGATATATCCATCGAAGGCTGATGCCGTAAAGTCCTCGGGAATCTGGATGATCTGCTCAGGATACGACACATAGATGCCCGTGTTGCTCTTGCCGATTCTGCCAGCACACAGCCAAGCATCCACCTCGCTGTCGTTTCCTGTAGATGAATCAGCGGCTTTCACACGCGACTGACTCCAGATGAGGGCCACATCGTCGAACGACTGGGCATTCTCAGTGGCAGCCAGTTTGAAGTTCATCACGCCACGATTGCTCATCAAGGCATAGCCATCGGTAGTGGCCACAGCGCCATTCTGCATGTTCACCGTGCGCAGCCGGATGTCTTGTGCCGAGTCTGAACGCTCGGTGAGGTAAGCCACAAGGTTCATATCGCCCACGCGTGCAATCTGCGGATTGCGGCCACGTTCCACTCCGAAGACGGCGCTCACCTTGTTGTTGGGCAACACGGTGATGCAATCGATATACGGATTCTCAGGTGAGTCAATCTCATCGCGGTGTTCCAAATAGATGAGGATGGAGTCTTCCGACATCACCACCTTGTGGTCGGAGATGACAAACGATTGGCGCAGGTTGGCCAGCACAACAGGCTCGCTCCACTCATTTCCATCGAAACGCGACAGCAGATATTGTCCGTCCATATATTGGCGGCGGTCGGCCTCATTCTCAGCGTTGGTGGCCTTCGGTGTTCCACTGAGCCATACCACAGCGGCATGTCCGTCTTCCTGTACGGCAGCACGCGGATTCAGGTTGGCCACACCATCCTTCGAGAGCTTCGTGGTGGTCCATTGCGAACCATCCCACACCGATGCCTGAACGCCCACGTTTCCACTCAGGCTGTTCATATTGTCGATGTCGGCATTATTGACAGCCGAACTGCTCAAGTCGCTGTTGTTATATTGTTCATAGGCCACGATGCCATAATCGCCCCGCTCAGCCACATCGAAGTTGAAGGCGGCTCCTGTGGCGTTGGCATTGATGTCGTTGTTGGTCTTCGATGAGAGGTCGAACATCATCAGGCGGTCGTCGTTGTAGTCGCCCGGCGTGTTCAGTTTGTTGTAGATGAGGCTGCTGCCATGATTGAAGAGGCGTGGCGAAGCAATACCCGTCACATTGTTCATCAGCAGGTTGCCCAGACCCACCACACGGCGAGGCTTCACCTTCTTGAACGACTGTCCCATAGCCTTGGCGCTGAAGAGGCTGGGGCCCCACTCGAAGCTGTCGCTATAGGGGTTTGTGGGCTCGTCAGGCCAACACCAGTCCTTCTTGTATTTGAAGAACCACTGCTCCCAATGTTTTCTCCAGAAGAGGAAACGGGCGTCGGCATAGATGAACATGCCAGAGCGCAGTTCAATCTTATGACCCGTATAGATTTTCGAGTGGTCGGGATTGTTGAGGATAGGATAGGAGACACCCGATTTGTAGGTCAGCGAGGCTCCACCACGCACACCCACTTCGGCCTTCACCAAGTTGAGGATGTTCAAGCCAGCCTTCGCCCAAGCCACGATTTCGGCACGCACCTGGGTCTCCACCATCACGTTCATGTCGAAGTTGTAGACGTCGCCTGTATCGGCAGCGCGGTTCAACAACTTCAGCGTGGTGGACAGCTCGCCCGACAACTTGGCACCAAAAGCACCGATGCCGAAAGAGCAGTTGTGGTTGTATTCGCCCGACATCTCGAGCTTCAGGCCACCCTCGTGGAAGTTCACCATGAACTCTCCCTTCGGGCCCACGTAGGCTATACCCGAGATGAACGCACGGATTCCAACAAAGGCATCGTTCGTAGAGAAAAGCGGGTCTTTGTCGGCCATGAAGTCGAAGTCTTCGTCATCGATGTCCTTCTGCCCTGTGCACGAGCTTACGCAATCTTTGAACACGCGGTCGAACTGGTTGGCATAGTCCTTCATCTGGTCGGTGAAGGCATCCACCATGTCGGCCTGGTCGCCACCTGGCAGGAAGTTCTTCGAATAGACACCACGAATCTGGAAGTGTGCGCCCACCTTCTTCACCTGGAACTGGAAGCCCATCACGTCGGGGAAATCGAAGTCAATGCCATCGAAAAGTTGGGCATTGTCACCCAGGTCGCAGTTCTGTGCGCTGGCTTGTGGACCCACTTGCGACAAATCGAAATCGTTCTTGTTGGTCACAATCTCGATTTTCGTGTTGCGGGCTATGGAGTCAATATCGAGCTCCTCGTTGTGCAGTTTCGGCAGCTGTGCGAAGTCAGCGTTGCCCACCTTCAGCACGGGGATGGCCATCTTCTCGTGGGGAACAAAGCCCACCAAGTCGAAGGTGGCGTCAATATAGTCGTGTTCGAATTTCTTATAGACGTCTTTCGAGATGGCGGTCAATTGGGTCGGCGTGCAGTCCTTGGCGTTTCCGAAGCCTGTGAGCCTCAGTTGGCTGTAATCCTGTGTGTTGTTTTTCTTTTGGAAAGAGATGCCGAGCTGCACGAACTTCTCACCCTCCCAACGCTTCTCGAAAGAGTAGTTGCTGTTGCCGTTGGCCTTGATGCCATAGATGCTCTTCGTGCCACCCAGCGGACCTTCCTCCTTGTAGCCGATGCGGTCCACCAGGTTGTAGGCGGTCATGTCCACAATGTTGAAGGTGACAGCCGTCGTGTCTGAATTGGCCTCCACCATCTGCATCAGGTCTGCGCGACAGAGCGGGGTTGTTGCCTCGTCAGAAGTCTCCAACACGATGTCCACCTCGTTGCTGGGCATGCTGTTGAAGAGGTGCCGATACGATTGGTTCTGCAGGTTGTATTTGTAGAACTTGGGCTCGTATCCGTTGGCCACCACCTCCATGAAGAGGCTGCCTGCCTGTTGGTCGCTGACAATCTCGTTGAACGGAACCACCACCTTTCCATCGCTGCCGACGTTCACAGTGCCCTCACCACCTGTGGGAGTGCCGTTTGCATCGACAGCCACATAGTTCACATGGGCATTGTTTACCGTCTCGCCCATCATGTTGTGGAGCGTCAGGTGCACCTTTCCATCGCTTTCGAACTCGGCAGAGCCTCTTGCAGCGAACATGTTCTCTATGTTGTCGAAGATGGTGCTGTAGCCGTTGGTCCTGACAAAGCGGGGTTTGCTGAACGACTCGGTAAAGCCATGCCAGAAGCCGCTCGTGTTGTAGATGAGCTTTCCGTTCAAATCAACGATGTTGAAACAGAGGATGTCCTTGGGCTCATAGAACCATTTCACAGAGCTCCATTGGCCAGTGTGTGGAACCTTCTTCACCGTTCCGTCCTGAGTGGCATAAAGCAGGTCAACCGCATTCGTGAAATAGTTGCCACCTGTCAGGAAGTAATGCGGATATACATTGTCGGCAAAGCCGTAGATGTGCTCTTTGCCAGGCAGCGCATGCGTGGTATAGTTGATGACGCGGTCCGAGTTGAACACCTTGTTGTGGAGAATGATTTTGTAGGTGGCGTTTGCCATCGGGAAGTAGATGGTCTCGCCGTAGCAGTTCTCGTGGCGCAGGGTGTCTGTGCCCAGCAGGCCGCCCGTCACCTTGATGTCCATCCGACGGCCCACATGGAAGCCACTACCCGAGACATCATCGTTCTCGTAGGTGGAACCGATGGTGAGGATGTTGCCCTTGCGAAGCAATGCTATCTGCTCAAACAGCTCGTTGCCCGATTGGTGCTCATAGGAGCTCAGGTAGTTGTTGAAGGCTGAAATGTTCTCGCTGTCGCTCAAATCGAGCTCCTGACCTTCCATCACTTCCTTCTCGTCGGTGTCAATGTCGCCATACGGGCGCTGCACATAGCAGTGGAGGTTCTCCTTCTTGAACACCGTGTAATGAATGTAGGTCGTGGGTTTGTAAACATTCTCCCCGGGCTCGTTGCCGGCTCCTGTATAGATGATGACAGGCACCATGCGGCCTTGGAAGTTGGAGGCATCGATGGGAATGATGATTTTGGCATCGTAATAGCCGTCTCCACGATCGGTCAACTGCAACCAGTCAGGCTTCTCCGTGCCATCGGTGGTCGACCAGCTCTCCACGCGCTTGTTCTGGAAGTAATAGTCTCCGCCGTCCCAATTCTCGTCGCTACGGAGGTCCCAACAGATGCTGAAGTATTCCTTCGGCAGGTTATACGCATGGGTAATCACGTAGTCAACACCTCCCTGGGCGATGTCGCGCCAGTGGGGCGATGCGCCATACGGCCATTCATCCACAGCCACCTCGTCGTAGGCGTAGTTGATGTAGCGGAAGGTGTTCACCGTGTAGGGCAGGTTGCTCAGGCTGTTCACAAACGGCAGCTGCACGCTCGTCTTGGCGGTCCATACCAGATGCATGGTGCGGCCGTGCCGCTCCAGGAAACTGTATTCGTGGTCGTTCAGGGTCAGGGGGACATAGACATGCAGACATTTGTCGTCGCGCTGGCTGCTCACTTCCGAGAGGTTGATGGTCAGCGTGCGCTTTACACCATCCTTGGCCTCCACGGTCATCGTGACGGTGCCTTCCTCAGCCAGGTTCCACGTCTCGTCGGCATCGATTTTGTAATCCATCACGATGTTGCGCGACTGACCATAGACATCCTGCCGCTGGTCGGTGTTGTAGAAGGTGAAGCCGGCAGGCTCCGAGGGCAACAGGGTCACCTCCTTCTTCAGTGTGAAGTCGGCTATGTTGGGATGCTCGCCCTTGCCGACACGATAGGCATACTCATCGCTCACGAAGGTCAGCACGATGACTCCCGATTGACAGATGTCGTCATAGATGGAGGTCGGATTTTCTTTCCTGAACACCAGTCGTCCTTCGTTGTCGATGGACAGCACCTCATCCACCGCCCCATCCTTGCGCTCTACGCTCCACGTACCACCCTGATAGGTGGCGGTGGCAGGTGTGATGGAGGCGAAGGCGGTATATTGGCGATGGCAGTCGGCGGTCTGGAAATAGATGATGTCGGGCACACCCGCGATGCTCATCGATTGGATGGGCACAAACGTGGGGTTGCTATTCGTGATGCTGACATTCGTAAAGGCGACAGCGGGGTAGTATTCCTTCGAAGCCAGTGTCCCTTCTGTCCAGTCGTTCACCGAGACGCCAATCTCCATGCAGTAGTTGCCTGCGGTCTCGGGAGCCTTCACACTGGCGGTCACCACTCCGTTGTGCATGCTGGCATTCACAATCGTCTGACGTGTCTGACCTTGGTCGAACGTGACGAACAGGTTCTGCAGCATCGTTTCTTGATAGACCGAATAGTAGAACTTCCAGTTGTCAATCTTGAAGCTGATGTCCATCTGTTGGCCTTTCGCATACGATGGCTGGCCCGTCTGCACGTTCTTGATGTAAGGAATGGCGTGCACCAGCGTGAAATTTGTGCTGGCACCCTCTTCGGTAATGTCGTCACTGGTCAGTGTCTTGGGAACGCTGTTGTCGGTCGACTGCGGGTTGTAGAAAGGTCCCGCGCTGCTCACCGTGCTCTCCAACACGTAATTCTCATCGCTTCCATACCACCAGCTGTTCCTCATCATGTCGCTGTCGCTGAAGTGGTGCAGACAGGTGTAAACGGCTGCCTTCGTGTCCTGCTGCCAGCGGGGAACGAACCCCACCTCTTGGTTCTCGGCAGCGATGTGGGTCGGGAACTCCTCCTCCTGCGCGTTGTAGTCCACGTGGGGCATCGTGAACGTCATGCGCGTCTCCTCGCTGATGCGATGGAAGGGCACGTTCCACGTCTCCTCGTCCTGCGTTATCAGGTAATAGGGCACATAGCTGTCCTGTGTCGGAATATCGACCACATAGTTCGCACGAAGCGTGTTGAACTCGTATTTCGGAATCTCCTCATCCTCCTCGTAGGTTGGCGGGTTGTCGAACTCATAGACCATCTCCACCAACTTCGTGTCGAGCGATGCACGGCTGGGCAACATCAGTTCTATGTAAACAGGTTTGCGGCCCACAAAGGGCTCCATGTCTTCCAAATACCACAGGTTCGGCGAGAAGTAGATGGTCTTGCTGGTCTCGCCCGGGGCGAAGGTCACCAGATAGCCCTTCGTGCCTTCCCAGTCGGGCCAATACTCCCCGGGGTAATAATCTTCCGAGGGGACCACCTGCTGGTCCACCGTCAGCACAGGCTCGTGGCTGGGCCACTGCTCAATGCCTATCACCCGCATCTCCACGCTCACCGCGAAGTCCACCGCTTGGTTCAGCTTCAGCCGGAACGAGGTCAGGCTCAATGGGTCGTACTGTCCCCTTTGTATCACGAAGATGTTGGGGTCGTTGGCATCTTTCTGCCCCTCTCCCTCGACGGAGATGACGCACGATTCGATGCGGTTCAACGATTGTGCTTGCACGGAGGTCACCACCCCCAATAGCAATGCCAGCAGCCATAGCCACCGACTATGCCGCACACTTTCTTTCCCCCATGCGCAGGGGGAAAAGGTTTCTGTTTCCATAGATGAATGAATTTGTAATGAATTCCTAATGTTTACTGAACTAGTTGATTATCAAATGCATGATTAACTGGCAGCGCGCCGCTGTCAAACATCATTATACATAGAGTTGATCAATCGTCGTTAAATCTACTACAAAAGTAACAAAAAATATTGGGTGTTCTACTACACCCTCCCCTTTTTGCATGCAAAATAAAGAAATTTTAACTAAATCGCAAAGCCCGCTTGCTGGAGCAAGAACGGGAAAAGCCACCGCACGTAGCACATTGAACATTGAAAGAGATCACCGAAATCATTCGATGACCCCTTTTTCATTTCTCTCCCCTCGCCCTTTGGAAAGGCTACGGGTAGGCGAGCCTTGCTCGGGAATGAGGGGGCGGGGGTGAGGCTTTTCCATTTTGCTACGCAAGGCAGCTGGCGACGCCCAGGCTAGTGGCGATAGCGGTCAAGATGGCGATTACAGTTTGAATCACAAACTTCCACTTTTCTTTATTGTTCATAAGCATTACTTTTTTCAGACCCCCTCACTCCCCCTGTTTAGGGGGAAGACTCTGCAAGAGAGCTTGGGAGTCGGTGGTTAATAGTTTAGTTTAAGTTAGTCTCGCTTTTCGAGTAACCTCCCCCCTCGCCCTTTGGAGAGGGGTCGGGGGGGCGAGCTCCGCTCGGGATGGAGCGGGTCGGGGGTGAGGCTTTTCTTTCCCTCCCATTTCCTTGTGGTTTCGGTAGCCTCACCCTTTTGGGGGAGGTTGGAGGGGGCTGCTCTTACGGATTTTGAGTCTCCTCATCTTCAGCTTTGGGCAACAGGTCCTTCACATTCCTTACGGTGACGTTGTTCAGGAACTGACGGTTGCGCTTCTGGGTTGCCACGTCCACGGTGTACTCCGGCTGGAACAGCACGCGGCTGCCCACGATGTTCTTGGTGGCCGAGAAGTCCTCCTCGCGGAGCGCTCCCTTGGTCTT
>JAFYYV010000018.1 GCA_017557405.1 Prevotella sp. | reverse complement strand
CGCTTCTTGTACTACTTCTCTGTCTTATGTAATCCTTTCAAAGAACTCTTCTTGATGTCGCAACGCCCGTTTTTTGAGCGAAGCGACTGCAAAGGTACTGCAAAATATGTTACCAACCAAACTTTTTCAGGAAAAATTTCACCATAAAACGAAAATTTTCCATTTTCTTGACATTAATCAAGGAATAAAGTGGAAAAACAAGTGTAATTTTGCCACATAAAGCATAAAAATGGATGATTTTTCACAAATTGAACACCCCTCAAACCACCCCAAAACGATGACTTTATATCGCCTTCCATCGTGCTTTTATATATAAATAAGGTATATATGGCTAGAAAACCGTCGCTTTTACGTTAAATATTCCTTAAACGTTTTCTATATCTCATATTTTTAGTAATTTTGCCCATCATAAACATTATATATAATAATATGAGAAAAGTATTAATTGCAATATTTGCTGTGCTTCCATTGGTTGGAATGTCGCAAAATGTATGGGAGAAGCCCGAGACATCTCAGCAAGAAACAACGAAGAAGAAAGCACTTTTTGAGAGTAAGAAGGCGGTAGACCCCAAATATCTTGCCGGCGCAGTGCCCGTTGTAGATGGGAAAGTCACATTCACGCTCGACAAAGACATCCCAGGCAAGAGTGCGCAAGAGATTTACGACATCGTGTTGGCCACGTTGGAGAAGATGACCAAGGAAGAGAACCAGTTCAAGACCAGCCAAGTGGCTGTTGTGAACAAGCAAGACCACGTCATTGGCGCCCGCTACAAAGAATGGCTTGTCTTCCAGAACACCTTTTTGTCGTTGGACCGCACCATCTTCAACTACACCGTCATCGCCACATGCACCGACGGCCACCTGAATGCCACCATTTCGCGTATCAGCTATGCCTACGAGATGGATCGTGGTGTCAACGATGGAATGGAGACCAAAGCCGAAGAGTGGATTACCGACGAATTCGCGTTGAACAAGAAGAAAGACAACCTGAGCAAATACTCAGGAAAATTCCGTCGTAAAACCATCGATAGAAAGGACAACATCTTTGAAACCCTATTAGAAGCACTGAAATAAGAATATATGACAGACGAAACGCGTCCTTTTCAACATCACAGCCACCCCGACGACCAAAATGGCGACCGATTTCTAAAAATCAGGAACATTCTCAACGCAGTGTTCATGATAGGAGCCATCATAGGCATAATTCTATATTTAACATCGAGCCACGACGTTGGCGTCATCGTCATTCTGGTTTCAATGGCCTTCAAGGCAGTGGAGTGTGTACTACGTTTTCTGCATTGATGAATAAAATAGCATCCATATTGTTTTTTCTGATGCTGCCCATCGGTATCAGCGCACAGTCATACAACCAAATGACCGCCGACGGAAACATCACCCAGCGGGCAGTAGGGGCAGGACGAGGTGGCAGCAACAGTTCCGACACCACTAGCCACAACAAGACCATCCCCACAGGAATCAAAGTGTGGGCGGTAGATGAGCGTTTTGGCGACATCAAGCCGGCAGCCATCGACACCGTTTCCCACATGTTCATGAATTCCATCTTCACCACAGGACTCCGCGGTGAATACAATACGACGGGCAATATGGGCGCGCCACGCATCCATCGCATCTTCATCGACCGTCCTCTCAGCGAACAATTCATCTTCACACAACCCTACGATTTTGTCATCACACCCGTTGACAAATTCCATTTCACGAACACCCTCTCCCCTATTACGAATCTCACCTTCAACACCTGTGGCGACCGCACCAACGGCGAAGACCATCTGACCGCCCGCTTCGGTGTGAACGCAGGAAAGAAGTTGGGAGTGGGCTTCAAGTTCGATTACCTATACGCCCGAGGCTATTACCAAGAGCAGAGCAACGCCCATTTCAACTACACCGCCTACGGCAGTTATCTGGGCGACCGATACCAGGCTCACCTCCTGATGTCGACCAACCACCAGAAGATAACCGAAAACGGTGGTATCACCGATGACAACTATGTCACCCACCCCGAATTCTCCAGCGACAATTACACGACTGCCGAAATACCCACCGTGCTCGAACGAAACTGGAATCGCAACGACAACCAACACGTTTTCCTGACCCATCGTTTCAACGTGGGATTCAACCGAAAGGTTCCCATGACCGAAGAGGAAATCGAAGCCAAGAAATTCGCCCTGCAGTCGCAAAAGGAAAAGGCTGAGCGCGAAGCCCGCGAGAAAGCAGCCAAGGAAGGACGCAACGCTGACAATGCAAACGATGAGACGACCTTGGCAGGTCGCCCTGATGATGCTCGCATAGCAGGCTCCGAACCCGTTGCCGACTCGTCGCGCACCGATTCCATACAAGCCTCCGACCGCATCCTCGTACAAGGGAAAGCCGCTGCCGACAGCCTCTTGGCGGCACAGAAGGAAGCCGAGCAAGACACCTCGTGGCTCAAAAACGAATACGTGCCTGTCACCAGTTTCATCCACACGTTGAAGTTCGACAACTACAAGCGAATCTATCAAGCCTATCAGTCGCCAGCCGACTTTTATGCCGATACCTATTATAATATGGGCTCAATGGCCAGCGACTCCATCTACGACAAGACGCGCCATTACAACCTGAAGAACACCTTCGCCATCTCCTTGCTCGAAGGGTTCAACAAATGGGCGAAAGCGGGATTGAAAGGATTCGTAACAAGCGACCTGCGCCACTTCACACTGCCCGACTCCATCGGCGGAACCAACTCCTACAACGAGCACAACCTGAGTGTCGGCGGCCAGCTCATCAAGGCGCAAGGAAACACATTGCACTACAACGCCACCTTCGAGACGGTCGTGATAGGCGAAGATGCAGGGCAGACGAAATTCGACGCACAAGCCGACCTCAACTTCCGTCTCTTTGGCGACACGGTCACCCTAGCTGCCAACGGATTCTTCTACACGCTGAACCCCACCTTCTACTACCGCCACTACCATGCTCGCCATTTCTGGTGGGATAACAACGACATGTCGAAAATCATCCACACGCGCATAGAAGGCCTCTTCAGCTACAAGAAGACGCGCACCACCCTCCGCGTGGCAGTGGACGAGATCAAGAACCACACCTATTTCGCACAAAGCTACAACATCGGCGAATACTACAATCGCACCGCCACCACCCTGCACGTGCGCCAGTGCAGCGAAGCCATCAACCTCATCACAGCCTCGCTCACGCAAGACCTCACGCTGGGTCCGCTCAATTGGGAAAGCGTCGTCACATGGCAGCAATCCTCCAACAAGAGCGTCCTGCCCGTGCCCGACCTCAATGTCTATACGAACCTCTTCCTGCGGTTCAAGATCGCCCGTGTTTTGAAGTGCGACCTCGGTGCCGACGCCCGCTATTTCACCAAATACAAGGCACCCGACTACAGCCCTGCCATCGACCAGTATGTGGTGCAGGAGAACGAAAACCCCGTCGAATTGGGCGACTATCCCATCGTCAACGTCTATGCCAACTTCCACCTCCAGCACACGCGCTTCTTCGTCATGATGAGCCATGTGAATGCAGGGACTGGCAAGCGCAACTATTTCCTCACGCCCCACTATCCGCTCAACGAACGCATCCTGCGCTTCGGCCTCAGTTGGAATTTCTTCAATTAAGAATAAAACAAATTCGATTAAATAAAAACGGCCACCGAACTCACGCGAGTCAGTGGCCTTTTTTCTTTGTAGGAGTTAATGAGGAGTTAAGTCGAAGTGTATAACCATCTTATAGATTGAATCTATAACCAAGTGTAATGCTGAAACACCTGTTGTCCATCAGATTGTCGGGCGAATGCCTAACAATTTTCACAAGATTGAAATGAAAGCGCGCGTCCGCCACGAAATGCTTGTATTCGTAGGACAAACCAACAGGGATGGCACAATAGAAATGATGGTACGTTTCAATCACGTCCTCGCTCCCCTTCTCGTTGAATTCCTGCACTTCTCCATACAATCCGTCGGGCGACGGTTCGGGAGCCTTATTGCCATCAGGGTAATACGATAAACCATAATTTCCCGTGGGCACCAATATCGTTCCAGTCCATTTCCCCCAATAGCCATACTCAGGTCCTTTATCACGAGCCGCCAACAAATAACCCACCTCTGCACCAGCCTTCAGCGTGAATCCCTTGCCCACATGGAAGTTTAGCAACAGGGGCGCTTTCAGGTAGTGCAGCTGATGGCTTTTAATACGCCAACTGATGTCTCTGTCAAAGTCCTTCTTGTTCCACACCTCGTTGGTGTTGCAGCCCTGCTGGGAATAGGCAACACCCAGCGAGACGCCCAACTGGGGAGTAAACTGATACTCAGCATCTACGCCGCCCGTAAATCCCAGACGTGTTGAATAGACGTCAAGGCTGCCGCTTCCACCGATGTTCGACAAATTGACACCCACCCGAGGAGTAACCGAGAAACGACCCTTTGCCTCCACTATGCCAGGCGATAGGAACAGCCCTGCCATTGCCATGATAATGATTCCTTTCTTCATGTTGTTTCTTGGAATTATGTTCATGTGGGATTGTTTGGTGATTTTATAAATAATTGCTACACAAAGATTTATGAAATACGCTCAAAGTTGAAAGGTACAAAAAAGTGCAATCACGAAAAAGGGCAAATCTATGAGTTTTGCAGAGCAAAACCAGCCTTCAAGAGTGAGCAAGATTTAACAATTCGTTAAGATTATTTAACTTTTAATTTTGGGGCATTTTT
>JAFYYV010000017.1 GCA_017557405.1 Prevotella sp. | reverse complement strand
ATTATATATATAATTAATTGATTATTAATTAGTTATGAATGTTTAGAAGCGGATGTTGACATGGAATGTGACATTATTTTTGAACTGTGACTGTGATTCTGTGACTGTTGGGGATAATTTGCTTCTCTACAAGGCCTTTGTTTTTTGCCTCAAAATCAATTTCGGTCGATTGCTTCAACACCAACTTTTCGACTGATTATTTGGAACTTACGGAAAAAACGTTTATCTTTGACTCCGTCGAAGATACTCGCGTTCGAAAAAACTCAAATAAATTTGGTTTTTTACTCACTAAAGCGTATTTTTGCAACAATAAACATCTATTAATTGGCGGAATCAGAATGAACGAGAACGAGAACGAAATGAACTATGTTCCTTCGGGGAACAATATGCAGAACGGAGGACCCCAAGAGGGGTTTACTTTCAAATGGTTCAACCTTTTCTTGGGCGTGGCCTTCTGCTTCTGGTGGCTCGACGGAAATGGCGGATATGGTGGCAGTTGGACCACGCTGCTGCTCCTGTCTATTGTGGTGGTCGTTCACGAGTTGGGGCACGTGGTGGTCGGCAAGTCGTTCGGGTGCTCCATCAAGGAGATGCAGGTGTTCTTCCTCCCGTTCGTGAGCTACAAGCCGAAGCAACAGCCTGGAGGTAGTTCGTGGCGGAACATCACGTGGAGTCTGGGGGTTCTCCCCCTGGGTGGCGTAACGATGTTCAAGTCGAGAGGGGCTGGCGACGGATATGGTTTGACTCCAGCGGCCTCTCCTTACATCGAGGACAAGCCTGCGTGGCAACGGATGCTGATCTCGGCGGCTGGGGTGCTGTTTAACATCGCTACATTCATCATCCTCTATTTTGCAATGCCTTACATGTCGGAAGAATGGAGTGGCTTTTTCTGGCCGTTGACCGTGATGTCGCTGTTCATTGCGGTGTTGAACGTCCTGCCCATCTATCCTCTTGACGGCGGCGCCATCATGTTCGCCCTGTACGAGATTTTCACAGGCAAGAAGCCGTCGGCGCAGTTCACCAAGATCTGCGGTTGGATTGGCTTCGTGTTCATCGTGCTGTTCTTCTGGGTGTTCCCCGGGTGGTTGAACAGCATCTTGGACTACATCATGAGGCTTGTCTTCTGAGATTAGGGAATACAAAAAAATAGGACGCAAGAGGTTGCGTCCTATTTGCTTATTTTATCGTTACCTTCCAATAAACAGTTTATTAGGAACTTTATCCTGCACTTTATCCTGCACTTCGGAGACATTTCTCCATTGCATCGAGCAGACAGCGCAGCATAAATTCTTAACTCGCTTTACAAGCTGAAGAAGCCGTAGAAGAAGAGCACGGCGGCCTGGGCTTTGTTCTTCATGTTGCGGACTTCGCCCTTGCGAACACCACCGATATAGACATCGCCATTGGAGCGGATTTCGCCCTGACGCGTGCCGTTGACATAGACATCGCCGTTGGAACGAACCTCACCCACGCGGGTGCCGTTTTTGTAAATGTCGCCATTGGAGCGGATTTCGCCCTGACGAGTGCCGTTGACATAGATGTCGCCATTGGAGCGGAACTCACCCTTGCGAGTGCCTCCGATATAGACGTCGCCATTGGCGCGAATCTCACCCCTGCGCGTGCCGTTGTAATAGACGTCGGAACCACTCTGTGCGACCGAGCTGGTGGATGTGGTCGTGGCACGAGTAGTGGTCGTGGTCGTTGCGGGACGCGAGGCTGTGGTGGTCGTGGTTGCAGGACGCGAAGTGGTAGTGGTCGCAGCGGGTTGTGCGGTGGCGGTTGTCGTGGGATATTGGTTGGTATTGGTTCCCAGCACGCTGTTCGTAGTGCTTCTTACGCGGTCGACAGTGTTCTCGATGCGGTTGGCGGTATAGACGGCATTGTCGATGGAATAGAGGGTGTTGCTCAGGGAGCTGCATGCCGAAAGAATGGTGGCAAATCCGCACAAAGTGAGAGTGGATAGGATTTTCTGTTTCATGATGTTAATGGTTTTTTGTTAATAAGTTTCTGAAAATTTAGTATTTAGTGATGGCAAAATTACAAATAAAAAATGAAGGAAAGAAGGATTATTCAGATTTTTTCCCTAATTTTGCAGAAACAATGCGACAATATCGACGATGAACGAGGAATTTGACATCAGAGAGGAGAGGCTCTCCCCAGCGGAGAAGGACTTCGAGAACGCGCTGCGCCCCTTGAGGTTCGACGATTTCAGCGGCCAACAGAATGTGGTGGAGAACCTGGAGGTGTTTGTGGAGGCGGCGAAGTATCGTGGCGAACCGCTCGACCACACGCTGCTGCATGGCCCTCCAGGACTGGGAAAGACCACGCTCTCGAACATCATTGCGAACGAGCTGGGCGTGGGGCTGAAGATGACGAGTGGACCCGTGCTGGACAAGCCTGGCGACTTGGCGGGCATACTGACATCGCTGGAGCCGCGCGACGTGCTATTCATTGACGAGATTCATCGTCTGTCGCCCGTGGTGGAAGAGTATCTCTATTCGGCGATGGAGGACTACCGCATTGACATCATGATAGACAAAGGTCCGTCGGCGCGAAGCATACAGATTGACCTGAATCCTTTCACGCTGGTGGGTGCCACGACTCGAAGCGGACTACTGACTGCGCCTCTGCGCGCACGTTTCGGCATCAACCTGCACTTGGAATACTACGATGCCGACACGCTGGAGCGCATCATCCGACGGAGCGCGAACATCTTGGAGGTGCCCATCGACGATGATGCTGCCGCCGAGGTGGCTGGACGCTCACGTGGGACGCCCCGTATAGCAAACGCCCTGTTGCGCCGCGTGCGCGACTTCGCACAGGTGAAGGGCAGTGGTCGCATTGACAAGAGTATTGCCGACTTCGCGTTGAAGGCGTTGAACATCGATGAATATGGATTGGACGAAATCGACAACAAGATATTGGTGACCATCATCGACAAATTCCATGGTGGACCTGTGGGATTGTCGACCATCGCAACGGCAATAGGCGAAGACACGGGTACGGTGGAAGAGGTGTACGAGCCTTTCCTCATCATGGAAGGATTCATCAAGCGCACACCACGTGGCCGCGTGGCCACCCACCTGGCCTACGAACACCTGGGGCGCAACCCATACATGGGAGGAGCCATGGAACCAGGGTTGTTTGGGTGAAGCCTCACCCCCGACCCCTCCCCAAAGGGCGAGGGGAGTAGTTAGCAGGAGTTAACGGGAGTTATCGCGGTCTACGACCGCTCAGGGAGTTAACGGACAATACTCTTAGATATTGAGATAAAAGATAAGGAGTGGAAAGTGTCCCTTTAGGCCCTTCCACTCCTCTTTATACTCTTTAAGCCCCCCTCTACTTTACTTCACAATACTATTCACTGGATTGCGCAAGCCTTTCATGCCCACGACAAAGGCCTTGGCAGAACCGAAGCGGAGGAACATGTCGAGGCGCACGGGCACGTGGTTGTCGTCGTCGGTTACATAGAAGCGAACAATCTCCTTGTATTTTCCATCCTCGAGTTCGAGATACGACAACTGCAGACAGCGGTATTTTTTGCCGTCGTCGCCCTTCACATTGGTCTTCCCACCATATTTGATTTGCGCTGGCGTACGGCTGTCTCCATCGGCAATGGGGAACTTGATGATGTGGCCTTTCTGCCAACCTTCGGGGTTGAACGAGCGGGCGCGGATGAACATGTTAAGCATGTCGTAGATGCAGTCCTCGTAGGAGTTGTTAGCCCAGGCATGCGTGCCATTGGCCTTCTGCCGATGCTGGCGCACGTTACATTTCCCTCCGTTGTAGTTGTAGAACACCTCGTCCACATAGTAGCGTTTGCCCTCGCGAGCGCCTTTGCGATAGTAGAGCGGAGCCATGTCAAGCGAACTATAGCAAAGCAGCGTGTCGCGAAGTATAAATACGTCATCGACCTTCTGGTTGCCACGTGTGACAAGCGAGGCGCGGTAGGCGGGCTTCCCCTGGTAGGTGCTCTGCACGGTGGACATGCTGGCTGTTCCAGCCTTCACCCAAACGAATTTCCAGTTGTAGTAGAGATTGTATGACAGGTATTCGCCCGACTTGAAAGCCGTGTTGCGAAAGGTACATTGAGCACTGGCTGTAGCCACGCTGAGCATGGCGAGCAGGCAGTATAATAGAATGGTCTTTTTCATTGTTTTCTCAGTTTCGTTTATATCATTGGTTATCCTTAGTATCTTATAGCTTCACGCCAGTGGCCTTCTCGACATATTTGATGCCCAATTCCTTGGCGCGCTCGAGATTTCGGCTCTTGACGGTTTTCTTCTTCTCGGCCTTTGCCTTCACGAGGGCGGCAGGCTTCTGCGTGTTGAGAGGTCGAATGGTGGCATTCCACGTGAGCACAAGGTCCCATTTCGCCTTGCATTCGATAGCATCAAAATAGTAATAGACCTCCTCAGGCTGCTGGTCGGCATCGAAATCACCGGGGTCCCACTCGCCGTTGGCATTGCGATCGACGAACATGCGCATGTAGTAGTTGCCAGGGTTGACATAGAAGAACTCGGCAGTGCCAGAGGTCGTGGAGACGGTCTTCACGATTTTCTCCTTCGAATCGAGCAACTCGACAACGATGTGCTTGCCTTGCATGTCCTGAATGGTCATGAGGATGGAGCTGTATTCGTCGTTCGACTTGATGGCAAAACCACTCTTCGAGGCTTTCGATGCATGGCCGAAAATATCGACGAACGCCGCACTATCAATCTCGAGACTGTATTGCTGCAATGGCCGCCATTCGCCCATGAGGGTGTATTCCATATTCCCCGTCTGCTTGAAGACATGGCGGGCAGCATACCAGAGGGTGTCGATTTTCGTATAGAGATGTATCTTCGAGGTATCGACCACCTGCAACGGATAGGGCGACCGGATAAGGATGTTGCGGTCGGGATCGAGCTTGCCAGGTGCGGAGATGGTCATCTTGAGCGGTTCGACAGGCATAATAGAATCGTAGGGCTCGCCCTTCTTCTTCAGTTTGTCCTGCTTCTTCTGCCATTCTTCGAGATCCTTGTTCTTGAGTTTCAACCGCTTGGCATAGGGCACCTTCGCAAGAACCTCGAGGGTGTCGACCTTCGTGAAGAGCATGCCCACAGAGTCGCTCTGCAGATAACTCACCTCCATGTGGAGGGTGTCTTGGTTGACAAGCGCGGTATCGCGCAGCCAATAGGTGATGGTATCGCCCTTGGCAGAGGCATCGACGAAGAAGGCGTCGCGCTCGTTGAAGTTCAATCCGCGAATCTCGGGAAGCGACTCATTTCCATACGTGAAGTAGAACGTGAAGCGGTCGGGCTCCTTGCGCTCAGCCTTGAGAAGATAGCGATCGGTCTGGGGCACGGTGAACGCACGAAGCATGATGTCGTCGGGCAGGAAGTGCGTGTAGGGCACCTGCAGGATGTTTTCAATATGAAGCGAATCGCGCCAAATGGTGTCCTGTCGGGTGTCGGGCTTCGAAGAAGGGATGATGATGTCGTGGTTGAAGGCAATCATCTCGCTCTTCTGCGAATATTTGTAGTCGCCATCGGCGTCTTTCAAGGCATAGGCACGATATTCGCCAGGAGCGACACCCTTGATGACGAAGAAGCCGCGGCTGTCGGTATTCGAAACGCGCAACATGGGTTGTGTGCGGAATGCCGAGTCGGCCATATTGCTGTAGAGTCCCACAAGAATGCCTTTCACGGGTTCGAGGTCTTTGGCGTCGAGCACGTATCCACTGACTTCGAAGGTATCGATGACCTCGCCCGTCGAGAAGCTATAGGTATAGTTTCCGAGCGGGTTGCCCTCGTTGTTGTCGGTAATGGCATCGGAGAAGTCGATGGTATAGGTGATGTTGGGCATCAACGTGTCTTTCAAGGTCACCTCGATGCTCTTTCCACCGCTCTTGATCTCGGGTGCCTCCATCTGTGGCGGCGAGATGACAACCTTCTCGGTGGGATTCTCGATTTTCACAAACTCGTTGAACTGTATCTTCACCTTTCTGGTATTCACTCCTGTAGCCTTGTCGGCAGGACTGGCGCCCACCACACGTGGCGGTGTCTCATCGTACCAACCACCGTCGGGGCTTCCCATGCGGGCACAGGAATAAGACATGAAGGCAAGGAAGATGAGATAGACAGATAGAGGAAAGGCCTTGCTGATAAAGGCAAGGCGCGATGTCGCTATCCTATATATGAGCTTGTGGAATTCCTTCATTTCTCAATCTTCGTGTTATTACAAACGCTTTTCGTTCCTTCTTTCAACTAACTAACACCCAACACCCAACACCTAACACCCAGCATTATTAAGTGCCAACATCTCCTCGATGTGCTTGCGCGTGTTGCTGAGTCGTGGAATCTTGTGCTGACCACCCAGCTTGCCTTTCGACTTCAGCCACTCGTTGAACACACCCTGACGGCCCTTCACAATCTCCAGATGCTGGAGTGTGATGTCGTGATAGCGCTTGGCTTCGTAGTCGCTGTTCAGCTCTTGCAACTTCTGGTCGAGCAACGTAGCGAACTGATTGAGGTTGTCGGGCTCACGTTTGAACTCGATGAGCCACTGGTGATGACACTTGGCGTGGCTATCCATGAACACAGGCGCAGCGGTGTATTCCAACACCTCGGCCCCCGTCTGCTCGCAAGCGTAAGCAAGACCTTTCTCGGCATTGTCCATGATGAGCTCCTCGCCAAAGGCATTGATAAAGTATTTCGTACGACCGGTGATGACGAACTTATAGGGATTGCGGCTCGTAAACTTCACGGTGTCGCCAATCATGTAGCGCCAAAGTCCGCACGACGTGGAGATGATCATGGCATAGTTCCTATTGAGCTCGACACCCGATAAGGGTACGATATGCTGGCGATAGTCGTTGTTGCCATCGGCCACCTCATCGACATACTCCAACGGCAAGAACTCGTAGAACACGCCATAGTCGAGCATCAGCAACATGGCTGGGTCGGCTGGGTCGTTCTGAATACCGAAGAAACCTTCGCTGGCGTTGTAGGTCTCCATATAGTTCATTTCGGGGCGTTGGATGAGCTTCTCGTATTGCGGACGATAAGGTGTGAAAGCAATGCCGCCATGGAAGAACACCTCCAGATTGGGCCACACCTCGTCGAGTGTCTGCTTGCCTGAGAGCTCCATGACGCGAACCAGCACCGAGAGCATCCAAGATGGAACACCACTAAGGTTGGTCACATTCTTGTTCAGGCATTCGCGGGCAATGCGGTCGCGTTTCACCTCGAAATCGCTGAGCAAGGCTGTCTGCTTTTTCGGTACACGCACCATGTTGGCCAGCGGATTGATATTCTCGATGAGAATGGCGCTCAGGTCGCCCACCAACGAACCTTCGACATTGTAGTTGGGTGCGTGGCTACCACCGAGTATCAAACCCTTTCCGTCGAACAGACGACTCTTGGGGTTGTTGCGCAGATAGGTGGCCACAGTATCGAAGCCGCCTGCATAGTGAATGCGATGCAGACCTTCGTTAGTGACGGGGATGAACTTCGACTTGTCGTTCGTTGTTCCGCTCGACTTGGCGAACCACTTTACGCGACCAGGCCATAGCACATTGGGCTCACCATGACGCATGCGGTCGATGTCGGCCTTCAATTCCTCGTAGCCGACCACGGGAAGGTTTTGCGCGAAATCAGTATAGCCGCCCGATTCGTTCAGCGCATGATTCCGCCCGTATTCAGTCAATCTTCCTTTCTTTATCAGATGCTCCAACACACGCTGCTGCAGCATCTCCGCGTCCGTATTGTGGCGTTCCAGTTCCTTCTGCCGGGGCAGAAAAACCTTGCCTACTATGCTAGTCAAACTCATTGTTTCAATGCTCTTTAAGCTGCAAAGTTACGTAGTAACTTGCCATTTTGTCGGCAAAGGTACTGTAAAAAGCAGACTTAGGAAAACAATTCACTATTTTTAATACATCGGAGCACGGCTTTCGCCTCATTTCTTCACTCTCGACATGTATTCTGCCTTTTCCTCCTCCTCTCCGTCATCATTCGGTTCGGTAATCAGCAACTCTATCTTGTTGCCCGAGCGATCGACGGAGAGCGCATTGGCTCGGCGCCCCAAAATGGGTTCGCGCTTCATTTTCTCGTTTCTTTGGGCAAACCGTTCTTTCAGATGATTGATGAAGTTCTGAATGGAGTCTTTCATCTCGTCGGGATACGTGATGTCGAGCTTGTCGATGGCGTATTGCGAGCCTACGTTGTAGGTCCTGAAGAGCGAGTCGCCGTTGAGACTCCATGTTCCTTCCATGTTCAAAGTGTAGTTGATGGTGCCCGTGTAGGCGGGATAGGCGAGTTTTCCGAGCGACACATGTGTGAACGTGTGGTCTTTCTTGAACTCTATGGTCTCCTGTTTGTCTTCCGAAGAGGACGTGGCCACCCACTTGCCTACCAACTCGCGCTCCTTGATGGGTCGTCCCGTGCGGTTGATTTTCTCCACGTACTCCTTCAATTCGTCGTCGGTAATGCCCATCAAGAACTTGCATTGGTCGCTCATCTGTTGCCATCTGTTGGCCACATATTCGTAGAAACGCTGACGATTGGGAGAATATGTAAGGAACAATTGCACCCGATTGTCTTTCAGCAACTTAGACAGCACGCGCTTGTAGACTCCAGTCAGATCGCCGGCCTTTGACGCTTCCAGCACATTCTCGAAATGATCCTCTATCGAGATGGGGTCGATATAAGTCGGGTCGGTGTTCAGATATTCATTATAATTGCGACGCTGGTAGTAGAACTGCTGCACGATGTCGATGAACTTCGAATTGTCGATGCTCTTCCAAGTCTCAGGGCTGCTATGGAAGATTTTCTCCTTCGAATCGTCGATGGTATAGCCTATGTCGCGAAGAAGGAAGTAGTAGACAGACTCCAGCGTGTCTTCCGCTATGGAGTTGATTTGGTCAAGATTGTTCAGCACGAATTGAGCCAACTCGATATTTTCCTTTTCATCCTTGGCGTAGCCCTTATAGCTCTGCACGCCCTCGTCGATGTCGTGAATGACCATCATAGCCATCTGCCGACCAGCCGCCTTCTTCTGGCGAAGGTCTAGAAAGTGGGTGGTACCGAAAGTAAGCACAATGGAAATGGTAGTACCGAGGAAAGTCAACAAGAGTTCTTTCCACCACGTCTTTCCTGACAATTTCCGCCCGAACTTGGGCATCTTGAATTTCACGTTCATAGGTTCGTAGTTTTTATTGTTGGCAAAGATACTATTAAGAGAGCGAAAAACCAAATTTATTTGAGGTTTTTATTTTTTCCTCTTCTCCTATGCTTATTGGTTCTTACATGCAACATCCAACCCCTCAAAAGCATGCTCCTTTCATCATCAAATGCCACACCTTGAAATGTAAAATAGATTATTTTATAAAGTAAAATAGATTATTTTATAATGCAAAATAGACTATTTTATCGTGTAAAATAGACTATTTTACTTTTCTATATGCCGCAAATGAAGACACTACTTGATACAAACGATGGAACTATGTGCCGCAAGTGAAAAAAACATAATAATTCGAGGTTTTCCGAGAAAAACAAAATAATGTTGTATCTTTGCATCGTTCAATCGAAATCGAACTACAATTATGAAAAGAATAACGAAGTGGATGTTTGCCGCCATCTTCCTTTGCGGCACACTAAGCGCTCAGGCACAGGTTGACCCGCAAGTCACGCAAATACTCAAGAAGTGCCAGGAGAAGATGACCGATCCTAGAGGCGTTGAAACGACAATGACATTGGATGTCGGCTTGGTGGTGAAAATCATGAGTGGAACCATCACAACGGTCGAGAAAGGAAACAAGATGAAAGCGATGACGACCATGAAGATAATGGGCAAGAGCATGACGATGGAAACTGGTTTCGACGGAACACAGCAATGGGAGTACATACATACTGGCAAGAAAGACACCGTCACCATTACAAAAACCACACAGAAGCCTCAGAACGAGCACGCCATCAACTTCAATCTCGATAAGGTTTACAAGACTGCCAAAGCGAAACTCAACGGGCAATTCTATGAGTTGACTTTCACCAATCCCATCAAAAAGGATTGGCCCAAAAAGCAGGTGATGAAGATTGACAAGGACAAGTATTATTTCAATGAGGTGAAGAGCAAAGAGGAGAAGTCGGGCGCCACCATGACGTTGAAACTGACAAAAATCAAAATCGGCGTGAGCGATGAAGTCTTCAAGTTCAATCCCAAGAACTATCCCAACGCTGTGATTGTAAGGAAATAAAGAAAAAGGCAGGAAGTCGCTCTTCCTGCCTTTTGTATTACTAATCCCTTACCGTCTTTTCAGTTCATTCCTCTGCCCAAGCGGCGGCTTCGGCGGCGGCAATGATATCTTCGCGGCTCTTGCCTTTCATGCTGATGTCGTCGAAATCGAATTCATCATCCATGTCGGCAGAGACTTCGGGAGTCTCGGTTTTGCTCTTCTTGGTTTCCTGCTTCGTCGGTTTGGGCGATTCGGGCGTCTGGGGTTTGTCATCAAACACTTCCTCCAGGAATGGTGTGACATGCTTCTGCTCTTCGGCAGGCTCTAAGCCCTCTACGTTGTGAACAACAATGAAATCATCCTTCACCTCGGTACTGGGAACGTTCTCTACAGGAACCTCTTCCATCTTGGTGCGATCGGCCTTGGCAGCGAACACCTCATCGATGAATTGGGGTTCTTTGCGAAGACGGTCGAGCGTCAGTTTCGAAGCCTGTTGCTGGCTCTCCTTCTTGCTGAAGCCCGAACCTGTGCAGCCTTCTATTCCCTCGATGACCACCTGGTAAGTGAAATAAGGACTTCCGTTCTTGTCTTTCTTCTCGCCCAAGCTCTTGAACTCCATGTTCACACGATTCTTCTGGCTCCACTCGATGAGTTTCGACTTGAAGTTGACTTCCTTGTAAGCCACTTTGTCGATGTTGATCATCTGTGCAAGGATGCGTTTCTTCATGAAGCGCATGCAAGCGTTGTAACCCCTGTCCAAATAGATGGCTCCAACCAACGCCTCAAACGCATTTCCACCTAAATAACTGTTGTGGGAGGAACTGCGCCCATTGCTCAATATCAATTGGCTGATGCCCATCTCCTGGGCTAATTTGTTAAGGGTCTCCCGTTGCACCAGTTTGCTTCGCGTGTTGGTCAGGAATCCTTCGCGCTTGCCGGGAAAATGACGAAACACGATGTCGCCCACCACAGCATCGAGTATGGCATCGCCAAGGAACTCAAGCCGCTCGTTGTTAACAGGCTTTCCCTTTTCGTTGCGGCGGGCAATGCTCTTATGAAGCAGCGCCGTCTTGTAGAGATCGATGTCGTGGGGATAGAAACCGATGATTTCGTACAAAGACAAATAAAGCTCCTTATCCTTGCGGAAAAGAAGCTTTATCCTATCGATGAAATTACTCTGCATACTTCTTGAAAACTACGCAAGCGTTATGTCCACCAAAACCGAACGTGTTGCTGATGGCTGCACGTACCTCACGCTTCTGTGCCTTGTTGAAGGTGAAGTTGAGGTTGTAGTCGATTTCGGGATCCATATCCTCTTCATCGTGGTTGATGGTCGGCGGGATGATATCATTCTTCACAGCCAACACAGCCACCATGCCCTCGATGGCTCCAGCAGCACCCAGCAGGTGGCCGGTCATCGACTTCGTGCTCGAGATGTTCAACTTGTAGGCAGCATCGCCAAACACTTCCTTGATGGCTTTTGCCTCGGAAATGTCGCCAACATGCGTACTCGTTCCGTGCACATTGATGTAGTCAACGTCCTCAGGTTTCAATCCCGCGTCTTCCAAAGCGGCCTGCATCACCAACTTGGCACCCAATCCTTCGGGGTGGCTGGCTGTGATGTGATATGCGTCGGCACTCTCGCCCTCGCCTACCATCTCGGCATAGATCTTCGCGCCACGAGCCTTTGCATGCTCCAACTCCTCGAGAATCAGACAACCTGCACCCTCAGCCATCACGAATCCGTCGCGCGAAGCGCTGAACGGACGGCTGGCAGTGGCGGGTTCGTCGTTGCGGGTAGAAAGCGCCTTCATGGCGTTGAATCCGCCCACGCCACACATACAGATAGCGCTCTCGGCACCGCCAGCCAAAATGGCGTTGGCCTTACCCAGGCGAATCAGATTGAAAGCGTCGGCCAAGGCATTGCTCGAAGATGCACACGCACTCGTTGTCGTATAGTTAGGACCATGGAATCCGAAGTGGATGGAGATGTGTCCCGAAGCGATGTCGGCAATCATCTTGGGAATGAAGAACGGCGAGAACTTGGGACCATCTTCGATGTGCTGACCATAGTAGGTCACCTCGTCTTCGAAGGTGCGGATTCCGCCGATACCTACGCCATAGACGACACCGATGCGGTTCTTGTCTTCCTTCTCCAAATCCATACCGCTATCGTTTACAGCTTGAATGGCCGAGATGATGGCCAGCTGCGTGTAGCGGTCCAACTTGCGGGCTTCCTTGCGGTCAATCCAATCGTTGACGTTCAGGTCTTTGATCTCACAAGCGAAGTGGGTCTTGCATTTAGAGCTGTCAAACTGCGTAATAGGAGCGGCACCACTCACACCAGCCAGCAAATTCTTCCAAGTTTCCTCGGGTGTGTTGCCCACTGGTGTAACGGCTCCAAGTCCTGTTACGACTACTCTTTTCAATTCCATAAATACTATGATGAAAATAAAAAATGAAGAATGAAGAGCCTAATCCCACCCCATTCCCCTAATAAATAGGAAATGTGGAAACCAGGCCCTTCATTCTTCAATCTTTATACTCCATTAAAAATAGATTTATTTTGCGTTTTCCTCGATGTATGAGATAGCGTCGCCAACGGTGGCAATCTTTTCAGCCTTGTCGTCGGGAATAGAAATACCAAACTCCTTCTCGAATTCCATGATCAACTCAACAGTATCAAGAGAGTCTGCTCCCAAATCGTTTGTGAAACTTGCTTCGGGCTTTACCTCTGCTTCTTCAACACCCAGTTTGTCTACGATAATAGCAACTACTTTGCTTTCAATTTCTGACATAATAAATTTGTTTTTAATGATTGATAATAATTATTTTCTAACTCAAGTGTTCCATGAAATCTTTTGCCATGTGAATACAACTCACATTGTTACAAATTGATAGCGATTGCCATGAAATCGGGTGCAAAGGAACTAATTTTTATTCAAACCCGCAAATTTTTAAGCAAAAAAAGAATCAAGTGTTGCACAAACACCATAACATTGTGCAAAAAAATAGACCAAAAAACAAAATAACATCATCAAACATTCGCTGTTTTGAAATTTATTACTATATTTGCACATTCATCAAAAAACAAATCCACATGTCATTTACAGAACAATGCAACGAGATTTTCAATAAGGCCATTTCCGACTATCACGTCAAAGACAATGTCGAAACGCCTATCAACAACCCCTATGAACGCAATTCCATTGAGAACAGGCTCTATCTGAAATGCTGGATCGACACCGTGCAATGGCACTTCGAGGATATCATCCGCGACCCGCACATCGATCCGATGGAGGCGCTGCAACTGAAACGGCGCATCGACCGTTCCAACCAAGACCGCACCGACCTCGTGGAGCAGATCGACTCGTTCTTCCGCCAGAAATACTGTGACGTCATCATACAACCCGATGCACGACTCAACACCGAGAGTCCTGCATGGGCCATCGACCGCCTAAGCATTCTCGCGCTGAAAATCTACCACATGAAGGAGCAGACGCTTCGTGAAGACGCACCCGAAGATCATCGCGAACGCTGCCAGCAGAAACTGAGCATCCTGCTTGAACAGCAGCGCGACCTCTCCACTGCCATCGACCAACTGTTGGAAGACATCGCTGAAGGTCGCAAGTTCATGAAGGTCTATCGGCAGATGAAAATGTATAATGACCCCTCTACGAACCCCATTCTTTATAAGAAGAACTAACAAACCTTCATGAAAACCGAGCATATTCTCATCATCCGATTCTCCGCCATCGGGGATGTTGCGATGATTGTGCCTGTGGTTTATACGTTGGCCCGCCAATATCCTCACCTCCGCATCACGGTGTTGAGTCGACCTTTTGCGCGCCATTTCTTTGAGAACCTGATGCCGAATGTCGGTTTCATGGAGGCCGACCTGAAAGACGAATATCGTGGAATGAAGGGTCTCAACGCCCTCTACCGCCGACTCTCTGCCAAACGTTTCACCGCCATTGCCGATTTGCACAACATCCTTCGGTCACGCTACCTTAGAATGCTGTTCAATATGGCTCGCTATAAGGTGGCTCATATCGACAAACATCGCAAAGGAAAGCACCAGTTGGTGTCGAAGACGAACAAGGTGATGGAGCAACAACCTACCTCGTTCCAAAACTATGCCGACGTGTTCCGCCGATTGGGTTATCCCATCGACATCGAGAACTCATCCTTCACTTCCATCTTCCCACCTGAAGGCGGTCTCTTGCGACAACTTCCGCCTGAGATAGGCGAGAAGAAGGTCTTCCAGCAATGGATTGGAATTGCACCTTATGCGGCTCATAAAGGCAAAATATATCCCATCTCGCTGATGACACAGGTCATCGAGCGTCTCGTGAAAAACCATCCTTCTTGCCGCATTTTCTTCTTTGGAGGAGGCGCAAGCGAGATGCGACAGTTCAACCAATGGGCAAGTCAATACAAACAATGCACGAACGCCTCTGCTCTACTCAATGGCATTGGTCAAGAACTCATCCTCATGAGCCATCTCGACGTCATGCTCTCCATGGATTCTGCCAATATGCATATTGCCTCGCTCGTCGCCACACCAGTCGTCAGCGTTTGGGGTGCCACTCATCCCTTTGCAGGATTCCTTGGTTGGCGGCAGCAGCCTGAGAACATCGTGCAAACCGACCTATCGTGCCGACCTTGCTCCGTTTATGGTTCACGTCCTTGCCATCGCGGCGACTACGCATGCCTCAACAACATCCAACCCGACACGATTGTCGACACGATGGAGCGCATCATCAGCAAAAATGCATGAACAAGATATCCGAGTATTAACATCATATTATCAACCAACCAAAACCAAATCATTATGAAAAAGTATGTTTGCGACGTTTGCGGGTATGTCTACGACCCTGCAGTAGGTGATCCCGATGGCGGCATTGAGCCCGGAACAGCATTTGAAGACATCACCGACGACTGGGTGTGCCCCATCTGCGGTGTAGGAAAAGACGATTTCTCGCCTGTTGAGGAATAAAAAAACTTCCTCTCGAAGACAAAAAAGTCAACCAACAATCCCCCTACGTGAATGGAACTCGTTCGCGTGGGGGGATTTTTTACACCAAAAGGTTGATATTAAAAAAAATATGATTACCTTTGCACCGCATTTTTATATCATGACGATTTATGGCTTATAGACGAATTACGGCACTCGAGGCTGCCGAGATGATCAAAGACGGCGACATGATGGCGCTGTCTGGTTTTACACCAAACGCCAACCCAAAGGCTATCTTCCGCGAACTATCCAAACGAGCTATCCGACTGCACGAAGCTGGCGAACCTTTCCAAGTGGGCATTCTCACAGGTGCTTCCAGTTGCCAAAGCGTTGAAGGCGACATGGCTGCCGCAAAGGCATTGAAGTTCCGTGCTCCATTCTCCACGAACAAGGATTTCCGTATTCACACCAACTTGGGCGAGGTGGATTACGAAGACATGCATCTCGGACACATGGCAGAGCGTTTGCGCCGTGGATTCTATGGCGAAGTGGATTGGGCGGTCATCGAAGTCTCCGACCTTGACGAGGGCGAAGACGAATGCCGTGCCTATCTGACTTCGGCTGGTGGCATTGTCACTACTATCGTTCGTCTGGCCAAACGAATCATCATCGAACACAACCAATTCCACAACCCCAACTCACGCTATTTGCACGACACTTGGGAGCCACGCGAGGTGTGGGACAACCGCGAGGTGATGGACATTCACTCGCCTTACGACCGCATTGGCGACAACTTCGTGCGCATCGACCCAAAGAAGATTGTCGGTGTCATCGAAAGCAACATCCCTGAAGAAGCACGCGCCTTCCGCGAGCCCGATAGCGAAATCATGCTCATCGGACAACACGTTGCCGACCTGCTGCTCAACGATATGAAAGCCGGCCGCATTCCACCTCAGTTCCTGCCCATCCAAAGTGGTGTGGGAGCCACTGGAAACGCCGTGCTCAAAGCCTTGGGCACTAGCAAGCAGATTCCCCGTTTCAACGTTTATAGTGAGGTTGTGCAGGACGCCGCCATCGACTACATGCTCGAAGGTCGCATCGGCTATGCTTCAGCCACAGCCATGACTGTCACCAACGAGGCCCTGCATCGTGTTTACGACAACATGGATTATTTCTCGAAACACCTTACCATCCGCCAGAGTGAGATTGCCAATTCGCCCGAGGTGATTCGCCGTTTGGGTGTCATTGCCATCAATACACCACTCGAATGCGACCTTTATGGTAACGAAAACTCTTCTCATGTGTGCGGTTCTGCCTTGATGAACGGCATCGGAGGTTCGTGCGACTACGAGCGAAACGGATATATCTCCATTTTCACCACTCCTTCCACCGCCAAAGGTGGCACTATCTCGAGCATTGTACCCATGTGCTGCCACGTCGACTCCACCGAGCACGATGTTGACATCATCGCTACTGAACAGGGAATAGCCGACCTCAGAGGCAAAGGACCTGTGCGCCGCGCTTGGGAAATCATTGAGAACTGTGCCCACCCCGACTACAAACCCTTGCTTCGCGACTATCTGAAGCACATCGCTCCGATGGGTCACGAGCCTCAGCACATGCGCGCCGCATTGGCTTTCCACGACACATTCCTGCGCAAAGGTGATATGCGACTGACCGACTTCTCGGAGTATCTGGTTTAGAAGCACGTCATTGATGGCTTTTAAGGTTGTCATTGATGGTCTTTGACAACGCCATTTGTGGTCTTTGACTACCTCATTGCATAGCTTTGAGTTCGTCATTGCATAGCTTTGACTTCTGCTAAACTGCTCTCGTTGACTTAGTCTTCTTCCGTCGCGACTCGGGATAGTTCAAATAAACTTGCTCTCCTCTCGCTGCTCCGTCAGTTCGGGATAGCACGAATGAAATTCTGTTCTCCTCTCTCTAAATCGCAGTTTTAACCGTGCCTCGGATGCCCTTTAATATAGCCATTTTTAACTTTTCATTCTTCATTTTTCATTTAGGACGCAGCCCGCTGTGGCCTTTGAGGAAGTAAAAATCGGGGCGTGTGACAATTGTGACAATTAGACACCCCGTTTTTACACCCCTCACTATTTTTGAAAAATCTCGAACGGATTGATTATCAATAAGTTATATAAAATAATTAAT
>JAFYYV010000016.1 GCA_017557405.1 Prevotella sp. | reverse complement strand
TCTCTCTATTTTTTGGTTCCATGGGAAATGTGGAAGGTGCTTAATGGGACGCTGGGACGCGGGGACGCTTTTCTAACTGAACTTGTGATAAAAAGAAACGCCCTGCTACTCGATGGGGAGTGACAAGGCGCTTTTTAATTCTTTAATTTTTTAATTTTATAATTTTACTCGTTGTAGCTGGCAGTGAGCTCGCAGATGCGTACGATGACATCAACGGCCTTCTGCATCACTTGGATGCTGACGAACTCGTAAGGACCATGGAAGTTCACGCCTCCAGCGAAAATGTTGGGGCAGGGGAGACCACGGAATGAGAGTTGTGCGCCATCTGTGCCGCCACGAATAGGCTCGACACGCGGTTGAACTCCACACTGCTGCATGGCACGAAGCACGATGTCGATGACGTGCATCTGCGGGTCAATCTTCTCCTTCATGTTGTAATACTGGTCCTTGATATCCGCAGAAATCACGTTGTCGCCGTATTTCTCTTGCATCTGTGCCACGCATTTCTCGATGAAATCCTTGCGGTCTTCGAAGCGATCGCGGTCGTGGTCGCGGATGATGTAGGAGAGCGTTGCCTGTTCGATGTTGCTCTGTATGCCCAGCAGATGGTAGAATCCCTCGTAACCTTCGGTGTGCTCGGGTGTCTCTTCAGCGGGCAGCATGCTGGCGAACTCCACTGCCAAGCGGTTGGCGTTGATCATCTTTCCTTTGGCGTAGCCAGGATGCACGCTGACACCCTTGATATGAATCTTGGCTGATGCGGCATTGAAATTCTCGAATTCCAAGTCGCCCAGATCGCCGCCATCCATGGTGTATGCCCAGTCGCATCCGAACTTCTCCACATCGAAGTGGTGGGCGCCCATGCCGATTTCCTCGTCGGGGTTGAAAGCCACGCGGATGTCGCCGTGTTCAATCTCATCGTGGTCGCGCATGTAGCACATGGCTTGTATGATTTCGGCGATGCCAGCCTTGTCGTCGGCACCCAGCAGGGTGGTGCCATCGGTGACTATGAGGTCCTCACCCACGTGGAAACGTAGTTCAGGGAACTTCTCAGGACTTGACACGATGCCCTCAGAGAGCTCGATGTCGCCGCCATCGTAGTTCTTCACGATGCGCGGATGGATATTGGCGCCCGAGCAGTCGGGGCTGGTATCGTAGTGTGAGATGAATCCGATGGTGGGTGTCTTCTTCTTGGTGTTGGCTTTCAACGTGGCATAGATGTATCCTTTTTCGTCCATCTCCACGTTGCTCAAGCCTTCGCGCTCGAGTTCTTCTTTCAGGTACTTGGCGAATATCAATTGCTTCGCCGTACTGGGCACGCTTTCCGAGTCTTCGCTCGACTGTGTGTCGAATTGCGTGTAATTCAAAAACCGTTCGGTAATGTCCATGTTGTAGGGTGTAATGGGGTTTTTATGAGAGTTAATAGGGGTGAGGATTCAATTAATCTTGGCGGTCGTCAATGTTGTCGCCCTCGGTGGGAGCCAGTGTGGCCTCGAAGTCGGTGATGCCATTCTTCACCAGGATGTTGTACCACTGGATGAGTTTTTTGATATCGCTATCGTGAACGCGGTCGCGATCGAACTCGGGCAGCACCTCAGCGAAATACTCCTTGAGTTCCTTTCCCGTACATTTCTTATAATTAAGGGTGCACTCTTTCGACTGCTCCTTCTCACCCATGTTCTTTAGCACCTGCCAAAGGGGGATGTCGTCGGAGTCGGTGAACATGGCGATGTCAGCCAAACTTGTCACACGGTCGGTGGCGAAAGCGGGCATGCGTTTGTGTGTTTCGTCGAGTGCTTCTACGATAAGATTCATTTTTCCACGGCTCACCAATCGGAAAAGACCTGGCTTGCCGGCGATTGAAAGAATTGTTTCCATAACAGTTTTTATAATCCTTTTATTTGTTTGATAATTGTTTCTATTTGTTTCTCTAAGTTGGTTCGTCCGTCGTTGACGATTTCAAAGTCGGAACGTGCCCTCACCTCTGATTGAGGCAGTTGGCGGTGAATCCATTCGAGTGCCTGCTCGCGGCTGATGCCATCGCGTTTCATCACGCGTCGGATGCGGACTTCGAGGGGTGCCGTCACACAGACGATGTAATCGAAATGGGTGCGCATATCGAAGTTGCTGTCGAATAGAATAGCGCTCTCGAGCCATGTGTAACCAGACTGCTCGAAGTCGCGGGCCACTGCCGGATGCACCACATCGTTGACCGCCTGTTTGTTGGCTTCGCTCTTCAACAAGAATCGAGCCATGACTGGCTTCTGCAACACATTGCCCTCATAGACTTCATCGCCCACGAGTTGGCGGAGTGCGTCGCGAAGTTCGTTTGACTCGCGCATCAATCGTTTCGCGGCAGCATCGCAATCGTAGACGCGAATGCCATATCGTTCGAGCAACCGACACACATACGACTTCCCACTGCCAATGCCTCCCGTGATGGCGACACGTGTGGGGCGGGTCGGCTCTTTCATCTCAGCCTCTTCCATCGTCAGTCTATTGTTGCTCTATGAGATAATCCACTTGCGACACCTCAAGTCGCGGCTTGGAGACGCCATGCGGAACATCGCGCAGATAGATGGGGCACTTGTCTGAAGGATGGGCTGCCACCTCCGAATAATTGACGACCACCTTGAATTGTTCGGGTTTGATGTTGCGGATGATGCTGGCGCCTGCCACGAAACTCACCTTCACACGAGGTGGGAACGTGCGCAACACTTTGCCTTCGGGCATTCCTACTGCCGTGATGGGCACATCCATAGTCTCCTCGGTCAAGATGTCGGGATAAAGCGTCACTTGGGTTTGCGTAGGCACTACCTTCACTCCACGAATGGTCTTCAAATCGACCACTTGCACCACAGTGTCTTCGAAATTCTCCAAATTCAGGTATTCGGTCGTCACATAGCTGATGCTGTCGAGGATGTCCTTGCTGGCATACACGGTTACATTCGCGGGCAAGAACTGTGTGCGGGCGAGGTAGTAGTTCTTTCCTGGCACAATATGCCCGTTCAACCTCACTGGCACTCGTTTGGAGATGCCATAGTTGAAGAAGAACTCCAACTTATCAGGTCTTACCGACACCACTTTCGTGGAGTTGTAGAGGCGTTGCAGCATGACTTTCTGGATGTCACTCTGTGGAATGACACCCTTTCCCGTCTTCTTATTGGCGTAGTTGTTGAAATTCAACTTGATGGGAATGAAGCTGTTGCGATACCAATAGGCAAGCAGCGTGAACCCTTTGTCGCGCAATGTGACACGCACGGTGTCTTGCACATCGGTGGTCATCACCACGTTACGAGGCACATTGACAATTCGTAACGGCACATTATACTCGCGCTCGGTGGTCTCATTGAGTACCATCAGCATCCAGAAGGCGCCACTGAGCAGGAGAAAACACAAAAAAATCAGGAACTCCTTGTTCACGATGCTGAACAAGAACTTCCTGATAGACTTGTATATGTGCGATGACTCGTTGTCCACTTTGTAAAACGAACAATGTTATGCGTTAGTGACCTGAGAGGATGCGTCGGCAAATACGTATGCCTTGTCAACCTGTACCAACACGCCACGTGCGATTTCCACCTCAACCGTATTGGTGGCCAGATCGATGTGTTTCACGGTTCCATAGATGCCACCACCAGTGACCACTTTGGTACCTTCTTTCAAAGAATTCTGGAACTCGCGTATCTTCTTCTGACGCTGCTGCTGTGGGCGAATCATGAAATACCACATGATGGCGAAAATCGCCAACATCATAAATAGCATGGGGAGGCTGCTGCCTGCACCATTTGCTGCCTGAGCAGCCATGACAATTGAATTCATATGTTCAAATTGTTTATTAATTAATTATGTATGTTTGTCAATATTTAAAACTCTTCTTGCGAGGGTTCTGGTTGGACACCACCACCCATTGCCTTCATCATTCTGCCGCTGTCAATCAGATAGCGTGCAATGGCATCAAGCATGCCGTTGATGTAGCCTCCGCTCTTATAGGTGCTGTAAAGTTTTGCCAGGTCCACGTATTCGTTGATGGTCACACTGACGGGGATGTTGGGGAAGGTCAGCATCTCGGCGATGGCGATCTGCATGATGACGACGTCCATATAGGCCAGTCGGGAGAAGTCCCAGTTTCGTGACGTCTCGCTCATGTAGCGTTGATAGGTGTCGGCATTGAGGATGGTGGCTCGGAAAAGCTTGCGAGCGAAATCCTTGTCTTCCTCGTCCTTGTATTCGGGCAACAACTCCTGCTTGGCTCCGTTTTTGGGATCGAAACGCTTGATGGTCTTCAGCACGAACGTATCAACCACTTCTTTGTCATCGTTCCAGTAGAGGCTCTTGTCTTCGAGCAACAACTCCAATTCGGCATTGTCTTGGATGAGTTGCTTGTAGAGCTTGCGCCACACTTCACGGTCGGCCTCATAGGAATCGTCAGTGTCGGCCATATACTCTTGGTAAACCGCACTCTCCTCAATCTGGCCACAAAGCTTGCGGATGAATTCGATGTCGTTCTCCCACATCTGTTTCTGACTCTCCATGAACTCGCAGAGCATCTTGTTCTCTTCGAGCTGCACGGCGAACTTATTGTAGGCAAATTTAGTTAGAGGCAACTCTTTGCCTTCACGCTCGGCTCGTTGGGTGGCAATCTCCACACGATGGCGCTCCTCGCGAGAGATGGCTACTATGAGAGCGAGCAAATAGTTGTATAAGTCGTATGCTTTGGATAGACTGAAGAGCAATTCCTTCTCAGCGACATCCATGTTTTTGTTACCATTTTGGTAATAGGCATAGGTTAACTGTACAATCTTAATTCTAATCAATTCGCGATTAATCATCTTTTCTTCTTCTTAGTTTGTGTTCCTTTTAGCATTTAAATACGAATGCAAAAATAGAGATTTTCTGCCGAATATGCAAGAAAAGAATGCTTATTTATTCATTTTTTTGAAAAAATTCATAGTTCATGATTTGTAATTCATAAATATTTTGTACCTTTGCACCGCTTTTTCGAGCACATCGTGTGATGGCGAATTAAGCAACAAGATTATTCACTTAATTTAGAGTAACACATTATGAAAGAAATTAGTTTGAACGGTCAGAAGCGTGAGACCGTAGGAAAAAAGGCTTCAAAGCTCATGAGAAAAGAGGGACTCGTACCCTGCAACCTCTATGGTGAGAATCGTGAAGATGGAAAACCTGTTGCATTGGCATTCAGCATCCCCATGACTGACCTCCGCAAGGCTATCTACACTCCTCACATCTATGTCGTAAACCTCAACATCGACGGCACTCCCCACAAGGCTATCATGAAGGAGATTCAGTTCCATCCCGTTACGGATGCTGTTCTGCACATCGATTTCTATGAAATCAATGACACCAAGGACATCACCATCGGTATCCCCGTGAAACTGAATGGTCTGGCTCAAGGTGTGCGTGATGGTGGTAAGATCAACCTCTCTATCCGCAAGATCAATGTGAAAGCTCCTTATCAGCGCATTCCCGAGCAGCTTGACATCGATGTCACCGATCTGCAGTTGGGTAAGAGCATCAAGGTGGGCCAGTTGAGTTTCGAAGGCCTGGAGCTTGTTACCTCGCCTGACGTTGTCGTATGCTCTGTGAAGGCTACGCGTGCTTCGCGTTCGGCTGCTGCTGCTGCCGCTGAGTAATACGGATTCTGAGAACATAAGTTCGAAATGGACAAATACTTGATAGTTGGCTTGGGGAATCCTGGCGATGAATACGCTTTGACCCGGCACAACACTGGTTACATGATATTGGACGCTTTTGCCAAGGCGTCCAATATTGTTTTTGAGGACAGGCGTTATGGCTATGTGGCCGAGACCTCCCTCAAAGGGCGTAAAGTGTTTTTGCTGAAACCCACCACTTTCATGAATCTGAGTGGCAATGCCGTGAGATATTGGCTCAACAAGGAGAACATCGACCAGAAACGACTGCTTGTTGTGAGCGACGATGTGGCTCTTCCGTTGGGCGCTTTTCGTTTGAAAGCCAATGGCTCCAATGGCGGACACAACGGACTCGGACACATCCAACAACTCATTGGGCAGGATTACGCACGGTTGAGGATGGGTATTGGCAACGAGTTCCCTCGTGGTGGACAAATCGACTGGGTGTTGGGAAAATATAATGAGGAAGAGTTGAAAGCCCTCCAACCTCGTATCGACTTGGTGGTTGAGGTCATCAAAAGCTTTGTGTTGGCAGGCATCGACATCACCATGAACCAATACAACAAACAAGGAAAAAGCCCCGCAATATGTCAGAAACCGCAAGAATAGACAAATGGCTGTGGGCCGCACGCATATTCAAGACGCGTTCCATTGCCGTTGATGCCATCAAGAACGGTCGTGTCACCATCGAGGGCGTCAATGTGAAACCCAGCCGTACCATCAAGGCGGGCGAGGTGGTGAGCGTGAGGAAGCCTCCCATCACTTACTCTTTCCGCGTGTTGAAGACCATTGAACAACGCGTGGGAGCCAAATTGATTCCCGAGATTTACGAGAATGTGACCGACCCGAAGCAATATGAGTTGTTGGAGATGAGCCGCATCAGCGGGTTCGTGAATCGAGCTCGAGGTACTGGGCGACCCACTAAAAAGGAGCGTCGTGCCATCGATGCCTTTGTGGACCCCGCTTTGTTTGGGTTCGACGATGATGATGAAGAATGGGATACTGAGAGATAGATTCTATTAGAGTTAGGAGTTATGAATTAGGAGTTATGAATATGGAACAGAGAATCATTTTTTCGCAGAACCTGAAGCGTGAGATTGCCACAGCCATCTCCGAATGCGAGCATGACAAGGTTTTCGTGCTCGCAGATGAAACAACTGCCAAGGTTTGTTGGCCTGTCATTGCCGACTTTTTCTGCCTGAGACAGGCAAAACTCATCACCATTCCAGCCACTGACTCTCATAAGACGGTGGAAAGCCTCAGCCATGTGTGGAGTTGTCTGCAACAAGGTGGTGCCACTCGCCACTCATGTATGATTAACTTGGGAGGCGGTATGGTGACCGATTTGGGTGGTTTTGCCGCTTCAACATTCAAGCGAGGTATCAACTTCATCAATATACCCACCACATTGCTCTCTATGGTCGATGCCAGCGTGGGAGGAAAGACAGGCGTCAACTTCGGTGGTTTGAAAAACGAAATAGGCGTGTTCAACGAAGCTGAGTTTGTCATTTTGGACACCAAATTCTTGAAAACACTCGACAACGAGAACATTCGTTCAGGATATGTGGAGATGTTGAAACATGGTCTTATCAGCGATGAATCCCATTGGGCACAATTGTTGCAGTTCCCCCTCGATGAAGCTACTCAACCACAGCATCTGCAATCGTTGCAGACGCTTTTGGAGCATAGTGTGGGCATCAAGCAGCGAATTGTCAATGAAGACCCACGCGAAAATGGTATTCGCAAAGCTCTCAATTTGGGGCACACAGTAGGACATGCTTTTGAATCGTTCTCTATGCGCCACGCAGATACCAAACAGCCGCTCCTTCATGGTTATGCTGTTGCTTTCGGTTTGATTTGCGAACTGTATTTGAGTTGCCTGAAAACAGGTTTCCCGACAGACAAAATGCGGCAAACGGTGCAATTCATTCATCAGAATTATGGCACGATGAACATCACTTGCGATGACTACGATGAGTTGATTGAACTGATGACTCACGATAAAAAGAACACTGCCGATGCCATCAACTTCACGTTGCTTGGTGAAATAGGCGACATCCGAATCAATCAGACGGCTACGAAAGAAGAAATCAAAGAAGCGCTCGACTTCTTCAGGGAATGCTGAAATACCAATACCTAACATAAAAATGAAAAGACCTATATCTATTTTGTTGCTTGCACTCGCCTTTTGTTTGCAAGCCAACGCACAGACATGGAGCGGAAATCCCATCTTGACAGGCTTCCATGCCGACCCGGAAGTGATGTTCGCGCATCAAACCAACCGTTACTATATCTATAGCACCACCGATGGAACACCTGGTTGGGGAGGATGGTACTTCACTTGTTTCTCAAGCGAAGACCTGACAAACTGGCGCTATGAGGGCATTATCCTCAATCTGCCACGTGACACCCAGTGGGCAAGTGGAAATGCATGGGCACCCGCCATCGAAGAGAAACTGATAGATGGAAAATACAAGTATTTCTTCTATTTCAGTGGTGAAACGGGACATGGGAAAGCCATCGGTGTGGCTGTCAGCGATTCACCTACAGGACCATTTCACGATGTGGGTCATCCCATTGTTGACAAACGACCCGAAGGACAAAAGAATGGACAACAGATAGATGTTGATGTATTTACCGACCCCGATACGGGCAAAAGCTATCTTTATTGGGGAAATGGCTATATGGCTGGCGCAGAGTTGAACGATGACATGCTCAGCATCAAGGAGGAGACTGTTCTGCGAATGACGCCACGAGGAGGAACGTTGCAAGATTATGCCTATCGTGAAGCCCCTTATGTGTTCAAACGCAATGGGATCTACTATTTCTTGTGGTCGGTTGACGATACTGGTTCACCTAACTATCATGTGGCTTATGGAACGAGCAACCAGCCATTAGGGCCTATCCAAGTGGCTGAGCAACCTATCGTTCTCATCCAAGACCCTGAGAATGAGATATATGGTCCTGCTCATAACAGTGTGCTCCAGATTCCTGGACGCGATGAATGGTATATTGTCTATCATCGCATCAACAAGAATTACATTGAAAGGGAGAAAGGTCCTGGAATCCATCGCGAAACATGTATCGACCGCATGTTCTTCAATCCTGATGGAACCATTCAACCTGTAAAACCCACAAAACGCGGTGTGAAGGGAATAAGAAAATAGAACAATTTAGAAGGCGAATCTTGAGTCTTGGAAGAACAATGGATTCGCCTTTTTTTATTTTTCCATAGCCTTCTTGGCTCGTTCTTCCGCTTCTTCTTTGGCTTGTTTGTTCACATCCTGGGCATTGGCTTTTCGGTAGTAGCCACGAGTAGCTCCTTCACTGGAGAGCACCAACGAATCCTTGCGCAAATAAACGATGTCGCAGGTATCGTAATGAATATCGGTCATTGTGATTCGTGCATCGTCGTTCGAGAACTGTGGTTTTCCACTGGTCATCACAAGTTTTCCGTTCCAGATGTGCCATTCGGTGAAGTAGGAGAGTGGGGGATAGACAACAGGACTTTCATCAGCAAGTGAACTGCGTTGGCGCACATAGCCTACGCTTTGTGCCGTCCACTGGCGTTTCAGTGAGAATCCGTATTCGCGAGGCTTGAGGATTGAGCGCCTGATGGAATCGGGCATATCTTGCATCATTCGTTTCTGCAATTTTGGGGGCATCTTGTCGAATGAACGCATCTTGGGCATCACGATGTAGCACCAAGTGCCTTTCAGTTCATCGAGGTTGATAACCAAATCGGCCACAGTGGAATCTTCTTCATTCAGCACCAATCCCAACCAGTCGCCAATATGAGGTCTGCCCATTATCTTTCGATTTCGGAAAGCATCAATGATGTCGTAGCTAACAGGGTCGCCTCCGTCATTGGGCAGAAGCACAATCGTGGAGTCGCTGCAACCTTCGCAAGCCAAACCATAGACGGTTTTGTCGCCCTCGAGCAGCAGTTCTTTGTTCGAATGTCCTCTTTTTTGAGGCACGTCGCCTTCATGATTGCTTCCACATGCCGCTGTCATGATGATGACTCCAACGGTGGCAAAAATGCTCAGTTTCTTGATGCTTCTATTCATGTTTTACCGTTTTTGTGTTGCAAAAGTAAGTTTTTTTCATCGTTCTGGCAAATAACAATCGGCAATTAACAATTGATAATAGGTAAAATGATGGCTATGGACGTTTAAATGTATAGAAAGATTAAAATGTTTGGCGTTCTTGTTTTTTTTGTCTAACTTTGCACTCCAATATGGTTAAAGTTATAATGAAAAAATTGAATAATGTATGAATGAAGAAATAGAAATCGTTTCACACATGAGTACAAGAATGAAGTTTGTGGTTCCATTATTGGACGACAATTTATGCGCAAAAGATTTTGATGAAGACATCGGATTCGTTGGTGCATATTCGTACGACAAAAACCGTCCTTGGTTGGATAATCATATATTTTTAATGTACGACACAAACAAGGATAAAAAGGAAAATTATAACCGTGAAGTTAGGTTTAGAAAGTGTAAAAACATTCATAATTTTACGGTTCAGCAAATAAACGGAAAATCATATATAATATATGCATTTCCAATAATAAATAAGTCAATTGATATACTTTTAAGGGAGGGGCTGATTGGAACTAAAACCGCAATAGATCTTGCAAAAATTATAACATTTTGGCATGGAAAAGATTCTGATGTCATTAATGTTGTCACTAGGGTTGATGGTATTTTCAATGTGCCTTTTGATTTTAAATCAGTGCCAGAATATGATAACAAGATCGAACCGACAATGGACGAATTGTTGGAGATGGGTATGAAGTCGTAAAATAGAAAGCTGAGATACAATATGAAGAAAAAAATCCAATTCAGTCTGGTCTATCGTGACATGTGGCAGAGTTCTGGTAAGTTCCAGCCACGCAAAGACCAATTGGAGCGCATTGCTCCAGTGATTATCGAAATGGGCTGTTTTGCCCGTGTGGAGACCAATGGTGGAGCCTTCGAGCAGGTGAATCTGCTGGCAGGTGAGAACCCCAACGATGCTGTTCGTGCTTTCTGCCGTCCATTCAATGAAGTGGGTATCAAGACGCACATGTTGGATCGTGGATTGAACGCACTTCGCATGTATCCCGTTCCCGATGATGTCCGTGCCTTGATGTATAAGGTGAAGCACGCTCAGGGTGTTGATATTCCCCGCATTTTCGATGGATTGAACGACACTCGCAATATCATCCCTTCCATCCGTTGGGCAAAAGAAGCTGGAATGACTCCGCAAGCCACGCTTTGCATCACTACCAGCCCTGTCCATACGTTGGAATATTATATGGGAATCGCTGATGAGGTGATTGCCGCTGGAGCCGAGGAAATCTGCTTGAAGGATATGGCTGGTATTGGTCAGCCTGCTTTCTTGGGCAAGCTCACGAAGATGATCAAGACCAAATATCCTGACATCATCATCCAATATCACGGCCATAGCGGCCCAGGCTTGTCGATGGCTTCGATTTTGGAGGTGTGTGAGAATGGTGCAGACATCATCGATACGGCCATTGAACCGCTTTCTTGGGGGAAGGTGCATCCTGATGTGATATCCGTGCAGTCGATGTTGAAGAACGAAGGTTTCGATGTGCCCGAAATCAACATGTCGGCTTACATGAAAGCCCGCTCGCTGACGCAGGAGTTCATTGATGAATGGCTGGGCTATTTCATCAATCCCGGCAACAAGACGATGTCTTCATTGCTTTTGGGTTGTGGTCTTCCTGGCGGCATGATGGGTTCGATGATGGCCGACTTGGGTGGCATAATGGGAACCATCAACAACATTCGCAAAAAGAAGAACGAAGAACCGCTTTCAACTGATGACATGCTGGTGCGTTTGTTCCAAGAGGTTGAATATGTTTGGCCACGTGTGGGTTATCCCCCATTGGTAACTCCGTTCTCGCAATATGTGAAGAACATCGCATTGATGAACCTGCTCACGATGGAACAAGGAAAGGGACGTTTCGTGATGATGGACGACTCTATGTGGGGTATGATTCTCGGCAAGAGCGGCAAGGTTCCAGGACCGTTGGCGCCAGAGATTGTTGAGTTGGCAAAGGCTCAAGGTCGTGAGTTCACAGATGCTGATCCCCATACATTGCTTCCCAATGCCCTCGATGATTTCCGCCGCGAAATGGACGAGAATGGATGGGAATACGGACAAGACGATGAGGAACTATGGGAGTTGGCCATGCATCCCGAGCAGTATCGCAACTATAAGAGCGGACAGGCCAAGAAGAACTTCCTGATTGATTTGCAGAAGGCAAAGGATGCTGAGCTCGGCACTAAATTGTCGCCCGCAGAACTCGCTGCCTTCAAGCATGCAAAAGCTGATGCTTTGGTAGCTCCCGTGAAGGGACAAGTGTTCTGGGAGTTTGGAGGTGATGGTGAGGCAGAACCAACGGTGGAGCCTTTCATTGGCAAGGAATATGAAGAAGGCGAGCCTTTCTGCTATATCGTTGCCACATGGGGTGAAATCGTTACCGTTCCTGCTGCCCTTGGCGGCAAACTCGTTGAGATCAATGCCAAGCAGGGTGCTAAGGTCAATAAAGGTGATGTAATTGCCTATATCGAGCGCAAAGAATAAGCAAAAAAAGAAGCCTCGAACCCTTGAATTGTCATTGATGGCTTTTGACCTTGTCATTTGTGGTCTTTGACCGCCTCATTGCATAGCTTTGACCCGCTCATTTGTGGTCTTTAATAGCGTCATTTGTGGTCTTTGACAAGACTATAGTGGCGCTTTAAATTTATATAAGTGGCGTATTATGGATTATGAGTCAATCATCAACCAGTATTATCCTGACGACAACGAGTTGCGGAGGTTGCTTCTTGTGCATAGCCGTGCCGTTGCTGACAAGGCTTTGAACATTTGCGATAGACACCCCGAATGGGGTCTTGATCGCGAGTTTATAGAAGCAGCTGCGATGCTCCACGATATCGGAATCATCCAATGTGATGCACCTGGTATTCATTGTTATGGTTCTCGCCCCTACATACAACATGGAAAGGCAGGTGAAGAGATGCTGCTTGCGTATGGAGAAGGATTGGAGGCTTATGCTCGCGTATGTAGTCATCACACAGGTGCTGGCATCACGCGCGAGGAGGTTCTTCAGCAGCAATTGCCTCTGCCGTTGCCTGATGATGACAGTGAGCCATATATGCCTGAGACATTGGAGGAAAAGCTCATTTGCTATGCTGACAAGTTCTTCTCAAAGACCCGTCTGGAGCAAGAAAAAACATACGAACATGCTGAGCGAAGTCTTGCTAAGTTTGGCAAGGCTGGCGTAGATAGGTTCCGCGAATGGCATGAGCTGTTTGAATAGGGATTCTTTTTTAGTTAATAAACTTCATTAAAAAACACCGTTCTGATACGTTAAATAATCGAAAGCGGGTGAGATTTTGGTATTTTATCCTTACCTTTGCATTTCGTAAAAGATGAGAACGAAGTCAGTGATATTCGTCATGTTGTTTGTCATCACATTTGTGTTGGCAAGCTGTCGGTTTGGTGCTGAGCGATTTTCGCTTAGCAACTTGCCCGATGTGGCCTTTCCTGCCCTTGATGATTCTGAGAAAGATTCGTTTGTGTCTGAGAAATTGAAGCCTATTCTTGATGAAGTAATCGATTCGATGGATATTGACGAGCTATCTGTTGATACTGCTATGGCTCCCACTTCTGAGAATATGACTGATTCGCTTCAAGGGGATGAAAAGGATGCGCAGAAAACAGGAATAAAAGACATTGCTGCACTTGACACGCTTTCGATGGATTCGCTCCAACGTGCTATCTGGCGTCACAATCGTGCTATTGATGACTCCATTCAGTTGGATTCCATGAACCGCAAGAGGAAAAACGGAATCGACCACCCTGTGGAATATACCGCCAATGACTCACTTGTCTATGTGGCTGGCTCGAAAACTGCATTCTTGTATGGCAGCTCGACTGTGAAATACGAGAACATGAACCTGAAAAGCGAACGTATTTACATGAGTCTTGACAGCAGTCTTGTGCATGCTACGGGTGTTTTGAAGGATACGGTGAATCATGTGCTTGATGGAACCCCTGTGTTCCAATTGGGTAGCGACACATACGAGAACGACACGATGGCCTTCAACTTCAAGACGAAGAAAGGTCTTATTCAACATGTATATACCCAGCAGGAAGATGGTTTCTTGCATAGTGAAATAGCTAAACGCAATGCCGAAGGTGATGTGTATCTGCAACATGGACGCTATACGACCTGTGATGCTGAACATCCCGACTTCTATATTGCACTATCACGCGCCAAAGTGCGTCCAGGAAAGGATGTAGTATTTGGACCTGCTTACCTGGTTGTGGCTGACGTTCCTTTGCCATTGGCTATTCCTTATGGTTTCTTCCCCTTCACGAAGAGTTATTCGAGTGGATTCATTATGCCAACATACGGCGATGAGTCAAGTCGTGGTTTCTATCTGCGCGATGGAGGCTACTATCTGGCTCTCAGCGACAAGATGGATTTGAAACTCTTGGGTGAGATCTACACGAAAGGCTCGTGGGGTCTCTCTGCCGCATCCAACTATCGAAAGCGCTATAAATACAGCGGTTCGTTCTACATCAATTTCCAGAACACCAAGACTGGTGACAAGGGAATGCCTGATTTCGAAGAACAGAAGAGCTTCAAGGTGCAGTGGAGTCACAGACAAGACGCCAAAGCCAATCCATACAGTTCGATTTCTGCCAGCGTGAACTTTGCCACATCGAGTTTCGAGCGAAACAACCTGACAGGCATGTATAATCCGCAGGCTTTGACTCAAAGTACTCGAACATCATCGGTTTCGTGGAGTACAACTTTTTCAAGCATAGGACTTTCGTTGAGTTCATCGGCCAACCTTTCACAGAATATGCGTGATTCTTCCATTTCGATGACATTGCCCGATTTGAACATCTCCATCAGTCGCTTCTATCCTTTCAAACGTCGTCATCTTGTAGGAAAAGAACGTTGGTATGAGAAGATTTCCATGAGTTATACGGGACATATTTCGAACTCTATCAACACCAAGGAAGACAAACTGTTGAAGTCGAATCTGGTGAAAGATTGGAACAATGGCATGCTGCATAGGATTCCTGTGAGTGGTTCGTTCACCTTGTTCAATTATGTGAATGTGAATCCTTCGTTCAATTTTACTGACCGCATGTACACCAGTAAGATCATGAAGTCGTGGAACGATGTGAAACAGCGTGAGGTGGCTGATACCATCTATGGTTTCAACAACGTCTTCAATTGGGACCTTTCATTGTCTGCCTCTACGAAACTCTATGGATTCTGGAAACCGAATCCCAAGATATTTGGCAACAAGATTGACCGTATCCGTCATGTCATAACGCCACAAGTGAGTTTCAGTTATGCTCCTGACTTTGGTGCGTCACGCTATGGATATTGGGAAACCTATCAAAAGACTGATGCCAATGGTAATGTCTCGTTGGTGCAGTATTCACCTTATACAGGTTCGCTTAATGGAGTTCCTGGCCGTGGCCGCACGGGTAACATCTCGTTTGATGTGTCAAACAATATCGAGATGAGAATCAATTCGGACAAAGATACCAGTGAAGTCAAGTCACAACCGAAAAGCATCATCGATGAATTGGGAGCCAACATGAGCTACAACATGTCAGCGAAGACTCGTCCGTGGAGTGATTTGAGCATGCGCATTCGTTTGAAATGGTGGAAGAGTTATACATTCAATATGAATGCCGTCTTTGCCACATACGCTTATGAATTGGATGACGAAGGTCGGCCATACGTAGGAACTCACACCGAATGGGGTAAAGGACGTTGGGGACGTTTCCAAGGTATGTCGCAGAACTTCTCGTTCACACTCAATCCCGAACAATTGCGCAAATGGTTTGGTGGGGGAGATGATGACGATGATGATGACAACAAAGGCAACAAAGATGAAGATGAAGGTATGGATACCGACATCGAGAGCAATGTTGACGACAGTATGATCGAAGGTCAGCGCGGAGCGAAGAAGAAAGAGAAATCGGCCAGAGCCGATACTGATGCCGATGGATATATGACTTTCGCAATGCCTTGGTCCATTACCATCGGATATGGTATCACGATGCGTGAGAATACAGATGTCTCGAAGTTCAATTACGAGACAATGCGCTATCCTTATAAGTTCACGCAGACATTGAATCTCAGTGGTAATCTTCGATTGAGCGAAGGATGGAACATCTCGTTCTCCAGTGGTTACGATTTCGAGAACAAGAAGATTTCAATGACCACAGCCTCGTTGCATCGCGACCTTCACTGTTTCAACATGTCGTGCTCTGTGGTGCTGGCTCCATACACCAGTTATAATTTCTCGTTCCGTTGTAATGCTTCGACATTGACCGACGCGCTGAAATATGACAAGCGTAGCGGTTATTCGAATGCTGTGCAGTGGTATTGATTTTGAGTTTAATTTATCAACCAACTTAATAATAAAAACATGGAAGAATACATCGTTTCTGCTCGAAAATATCGTCCGATGACGTTCGATTCGGTGGTTGGGCAGGCGGCGTTGACCACAACACTCCGAAATGCTGTGCGTAGTGGTAAACTGGCCCATGCTTATTTGTTCTGTGGTCCTCGAGGTGTTGGCAAGACCACTTGTGCTCGCATTTTCGCCAAGGCCATTAACTGCATGTCGCCCACCGAAGAAGGAGAAGCGTGCAACCAATGTGAGAGTTGTCAGGCTTTCAACGAACAACGTTCCTACAACATTTTCGAACTTGATGCCGCATCCAACAACTCGGTGGAGAACATCAAAAGCCTGATGGAACAAACGCGTATTCCGCCCCAGGTGGGTAAATACAAGGTGTTCATCATCGATGAGGTGCATATGCTCTCGGCACAGGCTTTCAATGCTTTCCTGAAAACGTTGGAAGAACCGCCACAACATGTCATTTTCATCTTGGCTACGACCGAAAAGCACAAGATTCTGCCAACCATCATCTCGCGCTGTCAGATTTACGACTTCGAGCGTATGACAGTTCAGGGGACTATTGACCATTTGAAGATGGTGGCTCAGAAGGAAGGCTACACTTACGAAGAAGAGGCTTTGGCTGTGATCGCCGAGAAGGCTGATGGTGGAATGCGCGATGCGTTGTCTATCTTCGATCAGGCTGCATCGTTCTGTCAAGGAAACATCACCTATCAGAAGGTCATTGAAGACCTCAATGTGCTTGATTCGGAGAACTATTTCCAAATCATCGATTTGGCCATTGAAAACAAGGTCGCCGACATTATGGTCTTGCTCAATCAAATCATTGCCAAAGGTTTCGATGGTGGCAATCTGATCAATGGGTTGGCCAGCCATGTGCGCAATGTGATGATGGCAAAAGACCCGCAAACGATTCCGCTTTTGGAAGTGAGTCAGTCCCAGCGTGAGCGTTTCCAAGCCCAAGCCCAGAAATGCCCTATGCAGTTCCTCTATCAGGCGCTTAAGATCATGAATCAATGCGATATCAACTATCGCACCAGTTCCAACAAACGTCTGCTTGTAGAGCTCACGCTCATTCAGGTAGCTCAAATCACACAACCTGCCGATAGTGATGTTCCTAGCGCGGGGCGTAGCCCGAAGCGATTGAAATCCCTGTTCAAGAAAATGCTCTCTGCTCAGCAAACAAAAGCGGCATCGCAGGTGGCCGCAGCTGAGAAACCGTTGCAACGCGAAACGAAGGCTACGCAGCATCGGTTGGAGAGCGCCGTGCCTTCTGAAAAGAAGCAAACGTCCGACAGTCAACCTTCTGCAAACAACACTCAGCAGTCGACAACTGGTACGACGGATCCTGTTGCCCAGCCTCGTGTCAAGCTGAAGAATCTTGGAGTCACATTCACCTCGTTGAAGCAAGGTGAAGAAAAGCCGTCTTATATCAAGGAAGTGGAAACGCCGAACACCGATGAAAACAAGGTGTTCACACAAGATCAACTTGATTTCCAATGGATGGCCATGTGCAACCGTATGCCTCAGAAGATGGTTGCAATGGCTTCGAGAATGAAGAACATGCACCCACGTATTCTTGACTTCCCACAGATAGAAGTCGTAGTCGACAACAAGTTGTTGCTCGATGAGATGAGTGGTATCAAGGGTCGTATTCGAGCCACATTGGCCAAGGAATTGCACAATGGAAACATCACGCTTGATTTCCGATTGGCAGAGATTGAGGAAGTGGGGAAGATACTCACACGCCGAGAGATCTTTGATGAAGTGCGCAAAGAGAATCCAGCCATTGAAAAGCTTCGTTCGTTGCTCGATCTGAATCTGGTGTAAACGTGTTCGTGTGACATAAGATAAATAAGTAAGAGGGCCATGCTATGATGCATGACCCTCTCGCTTTTATATCTGATAAATGATTGGCTTGTTTATCTCGGACCTCCGAAGCCGCCTCCGAAGCCTCCACCGAAGCCACCGCCGCCCATTGGCATTCCGCCTCCGAAGCCACCACCGCCAGTACGGTTACCACCACGGTTTCCGCCACCAGTTGGCATTCCGCCACCCATTGGCATTCCACCGCCCATTGGCATTCCGCCACCGAAACCGCCAGGACCCATACCGCCCATTCCCATTCTCAAACCACGACGGGCTTCACGGGTTCCAAACAAGTTAAGACGATAGCTGACGCGAAGCATGACGTAGCTGGTGATAGCGTTGTATTCGTTATCGGTACGGGCCATAGCACTAATCGTACGCGAGAAGTTAGACTGCTGACCGAGGATGTCGTAGAACTGCAGCATGATGGTCAGTGGTTTTCCTCTGAGCAAGCTGTGCGAAATCTGAGCATTCCAGATCAACTCGTTGGTGTTCATTGATTGATCGCTGTATCCACGACGGCTGTTCATACCCATATCGGTTGATACTTGTGTACCCCAAGGCATGTAAACTGTGGTGTTGAAACCGTATGCAAAACTCCAAGTGTCGAGGTCAGCCTGTGGTTGCAGCTTGTTGCGGGTCTGATTGTAGTTCAGCGATCCGTTGAGCTCAACCTCCAACCAGTCGTTGCGGAAAGATGCACCGAGGCGTGTGCCGATGTTGTTCGAGTTGGTCACATTTCTCAAGGTCTCTCTTGTCTTGGCATCGCCAACATAGCTCACACGGTGGTTGAAGTTATCGTTCAGCGAGATGTTGTAGCTGAAGTATCCCAGCGAGTCGATGGCCGAGTTGAACATGATGTTACCACCTGCATTCCAGTTACCATTGATATTCTCAGGACGTGATTCCTGTCCACCAATATCGTTGTAGGTCACCTTGTTGACAATGCTGTTTGCCGTTGTCGAGAAGTTGGCATTGGCGTTGATGAAACGCTGACGAGCCATACTGAAGTTGTTGAAGCGCAAGTTGAAGCTCTGTGTGAACGAAGGCTTCAAGTCGGGGTTACCAGTGGTCTTGTTCAAGGGGTTGGTATCATCGTTGATAACGAGCAACTGGTCAATTGACGGCTGGCTGGTGCTACCACGATACTGGAATTGGAGGTTACCCGATTGTGAGAAACGCCAGCGGAAGTTAGCAGTAGGACTCCAGTTGGTAACAGTACGATTCACCACTGTGTCAACACCAAGATAGCGTTGTGTGTATTCAGAGCTCTGCGGAACTATTTGGACACCTACGTTGAAGTCATAAGTATTGCGGATGAAGCGCAGCATGATCTCACCTGTGTGGATGTAGTTCTTATAAGCAGAATAGCGGCTCTGGTCCTTGCTATAATATTTGTCGTTGGCTGCTGGATAATAACCATTCTGAACCAAATCGAAATAGTCGTTCCAATTGCGGTAAACAGGAATGATACCATTGAAATCATAACCAAGGGTAGGATCTGCCAGAAGAGGATTCGAATAGTCAAAGGTTGAACGGTCGCTCTCATTATAGCGATACTGGAAGGTATAGCTGAACTGCAGGAAGGTAGCGTAGGCGATGGGTTCGCTATAGGTAGCCCTTGCACTGTAGTCATAAGAAGTGGTCGGCGACAGGTTGAAACGGTTGGTCTGGTATGCAGAAAGTCCACTGACGCCATTGAAGGTTGTGGTTCTTCCTTGGAAGAGTCTTGTCTGGTTACTCGACAATTGCTTGTTCTCGTTGTCGCTGTAGTTACCATTGAGCTGCAGGGTGATGTTACGGCCGCGTCCATTCAGCAGGCGGTTCACCATCAGCGTTCCACCCAGTCGCTTGTTCTCACCATAGCTCAGTGACTTGTTGTCACTACCGTTAACGATATAATCGGCCAGATCGCCACCATTCTTCACGATTTCGGCCATAACGGCTGAGTTGAGTTGGTAGTCAACATGACCATAGGGGTCTTCGTTGAACGTTGCAGAGGTGTTCCAGCTACGGCTGTCGTTGGTTCCAAAGCTCCAGTTGGGGCGGAAGTTGATGTTCCACAATGTGTCGGGTGTCCATTCAATACGTCCAGTAAAGCTCCAGTTGTTCGAGCGAGAATAGCTTTGGTTGATGGAGTTCTGGAACTGCGAGGTACCACCTGTAAAGTTTTCAGATGAGCGGCGTGACCAAGTATCGCCATCGCGATGGTTCCAGTTCACACTAGCTTGTGCAATGAGCCTGTCGGTCTTCTCGTAGTTGTAGTTCACCATACCCGTTTTGCTGGCGTTCAAGCCACCACCGGCCATTCCCATACCACCGCCAAAGCGTCGGCCACCGCCGCCCATACCCATGTCGTTGGCATTGTTAGCGTTGGCCATTCCCATTATGCGATGGTCGCCGCGCATATACATACCAAACAGACGAGAGGTGTAGCGGTCCTTCGTACCGACTCCTAGGTCGACATTGGCCATTGTACCACGGTTCATACCGGCACGCAGACCGAAATCGAGCACCATTTGCTCGTTGCCATCGTCAATATTGGTGATACGTGCCAAGTCACTCTTCTCATCGTAAGCTCTGACGCGCTCAATGATGTTGGCAGGAAGGTTCTTCAGGGCTGTCTGTACATCGCCAAAGTCTTTTTTGTCGACCTTGATCTTCTGCACTTGCTTACCATTGATGGTAATGTTACCATTGTCATCGACCTCGGCACCTGGCAGACGCTTCACCAATTCCTCTACCACCGAACCCTCGGGAGTACGGAAGGCATCGGCGTTATAGATGATGGTATCGCCCTTCGATTGCACTTTGGCAACATGAGCCGTAGTGGTGACGCCTTTCAGCATCACAGCATCGCTGCCCATCGTGATCTGCCCAACGGCAAGATTCTTGTTCTGGGCCACTTCGATGTTCTTGACAGATGTGGTGTAGCCCACGCTGGAAAGTTTCAAGAGGTACTTTCCGTTCGAAGGTGCTTGAACTGAAAACTGGCCGTTTTCGTTGGAAACGGCTCCTGCTACAAACGTGCTGTCTGTTTTCAACAGTTGCACGGTTACCTGAATCATTGGTTCTTTAGTGTCTCGGTCAATAAGAGTTCCCGAGATTCTGCGCTCTTGCGCATAGCCTGCCATTGCCACAATGGCGAGGAGAAGAAGTATGAAATGTCGTTTCATGAAATAAAAAAACTGTTGTTATTTTTTTCATTAGACGCCTCTCAGCGCCTCAGGTTTAATTCAAAATGCACTATTTTTTATACCAATCGGTCGATTTTCCCCCGTATTGCACATTATATCAAATAAATAGCCGAGAAACATTTTTTTATATTTGCCAAAACATAAGAGGCTTTTTATCCGTAAAACTTGATGCTCGATGTTCGTTTTGTGATTATAATCGCCAAAAAAATGATTTTATGTGGGTTTTGTATTTTGTTTTTTCATTTTTTGTTGTATCTTTGTCATTGAAAAACCTAAAACTAAAAAACATGAACATCAGACTTTGCGCCATTCTCATGGGGCTAACCTTAACCTTTACGGCAAAAGCACAGGAACAGAAAAGCGACACGCTTGATACATTCTTGCGCATCGGTTACTCTTTGGGAAATATAAACACGTTGGCAGGTGCCATCGACCAAGTGACGGAGAAGCAGATGAACAAAGGTCTTGTTATTTCGTCGCTCGATGCACTCAATGGTCAATCGGCAGGTGTGCAGATTACGAATCGCGGTGATCAGGAGGCTATGGTGTCCGCCGTACGTGTGAGAGGAACCACATCGCTTACTGGTGGTAACGACCCATTGGTGATCATCGATGGTGTGGCCAGCGACCTGAGGGCCCTCATCACCATCTATCCAGCCGACATCGAAAGTTTCACCATTCTGAAAGATGCCACCGAGACGGCCCAATATGGTAGCCGTGGCGCTGCGGGCGTCATTGAGGTGTCGACCAAGAAAAGCCGTAGCGGAAGGTTCCAAATCGCCTATGAAGGAAACATCGGATTCGAGTCGATTTTCAAGCAGATGCAGATGCTCTCGGGCGATGAGTTCCGTCAGGCAGCGCGGCAAATGAATGTGGACATCGTAGATGGAGGACAATCGACCAATTACCGCGACGCCATTGCCAGGACAGGATTTGTCCAGAACCACCACATCGCTTTCGGAGGTGGAAACGACGCCAGCAGCTATCGTACTTCGATAGGAGTGGTCGACCACCAGACGGTGATCAAGACCTATCACTTGAAAAACTATATCGCCAAGCTCGATGTGAATCAGAAAGCCTTCGACGACCATCTGACGGTTGATCTCGGTGTTTTTGCCAGCATTCAGAAGAACAATCTGCTGCCCTTCAAGAGGAAATTGTTCTATTCGGCCGATACTTTCAATCCAACGCTCCATAATGGACGAAATGCCGAAGGAAACTTCGACAGCATGGTGGAGGCGCTATGGATTTCGAATCCAGTGGCTATGCTCGAGATGAAAGACGACGAGGAAAGTGGCCACATCAATGCGCACATTAGGGCGAAAGCCGACCTTGGATATGGAATAACATTGACGGCATTCGGTAGCTACTCTTACACAAGTGCCGACAACGCCCACTATTATCCAACGTTCATTTGGAGTCAGGGCGAGGCTTATCGTGCCGATGTCAAAAGCGAACAATTGCTTGGCAACATCACGTTGGAGAAGACCTTCAATATCACATCGAAACAACACGTCAGCCTGTTGGCACTCGCAGAAGCGCAGAGTTCTGAGGAGAAAGGCTTCAATGTGACGACTTCCAACTTTGTCACCGATGCATTTGGCTACAACAACATCTCGGCAGGAGCCGTCAGTTCATGGGAAGGAATCGACTCCTATTACACAGACTCGCATATGCAGTCGTTCATGTTGCGCGCCAAATACACGCTCCTGGACCGCTATTCGTTGATGGTTAACGCTCGAGCCGACGGATCGTCGAAAGTGGGACGCAACCATCGCTGGGGATTCTTCCCTTCGTTGTCGGGTGTGTGGATTGTCAGCGACGAACCTTGGATGAAATCGTTAAAGTGGCTGAGCACTTTGAAACTGCGTGCTGGTCTTGGACGAAGTGGAAACTTGGGCGGTATCAGTTCCTACAATTCCATGCAGCTGATTCAACCGAATGGTGTTGTCAACGTGGGTGGAACCATTGCCACGACACTTGGAATCATCCGCAATGCCAACCCCGACCTGAAGTGGGAGGTGAAGCGCGCGATGAACTTGGGATTCAACATCGGATTCTGGGACAAGCGCGTGATGTTGACCGCCGACTTTTATAAATCCAAGACCTCCGATCTGCTCTACATGTACGATGTGCCTGTGCCGCCCTATCCTTATAACAAACTGTTGGCCAACCTCGGCGAGATGGAAAACAAAGGTATGGAGATTGGTTTTGGCATCACTCCGTTGAGCACTCGCGACATCGACCTGAGCATCAATCTGAACATGGCCTTCCAAAGCAACAAACTGATTTCGCTCAACGGCGAATACAACGGAAGCTATCTCACGGCGCCCGACAAAAGCGCGATTGCCAATCTTTCTGGAGCAGGATTCCATGGTGGCAGCGACATCACGATGCAAATCGTGGGCGAGGAACTGGGTGTGTTCTACCTGCATCATTGCAATGGCCTCGTGAAACAAGCCGACGGCAGTTACAAATATGATGTCACCGATGAGAAATACGTCTGCGGACAAGCTGTGCCGAAGATGACGTTGGGTTCGAACATCGCCCTGCGTTACCGGCAATGGGACATCAACATCCAGATGAACGGCGCGTTCGGACACAAAATCTACAACGGAACGGCACTCACATACATGAACATGGAGATGCTGCCCAACTACAACGTCATGAAAGGCGCTCCCGAGCAGAACATACAAGACCAAACCATCAGCGATTATTGGTTGGAGCGAGGCGACTACTTGAACTTCGACTATGTGGCTGTGGGTTGGAATGTTCCCTTGAAAAGCAAGTTCGTGCAACAACTGCGTTTGTCGGCTTCGGTGAACAACCTGGCGACCATCACTTCCTATTCAGGGTTGACTCCCATGATCAACTCCAGCGTGATCGACTCCACATTGGGCGTTGACGACAAGAGCTCATTCCCTGTCTATCGTTCCTATTCATTTGGATTAAGCGTCAAATTCTGAAACAACTATGAAACACGTCTTTTATATCGCCCTTTGCTTGATGCTCATAGGATGCTCGCTCGACGAGAATCCAGTTGACCAGATACCCGAGGAGGAAGCCTACACTTCCAAACAATCGCTCTATCAGAACACCGTCGCCACCCTCTACAATTACATCGGTGGCAATTCCGACGGACAAGGTTTGCAAGGCACTTGCCGAGGTGTCTACGACTTGCAGACGTTTGGCTCCGATGAGGCCATGCTGCCCACACGAGGAAACGACTGGTACGATGGTGGAATGTGGCAGGAGATGTATAAACACTCGTGGACGCCTGGACACGAGTTGGTGGGCAATTCGTGGAATTATCTCTACAAGGTGATCACCCTCTGCAACAACTCGCTTGAGAAATTGGAGGCCCATCAGGATTTGGCAGGCTACGATTACGACAGCTGGATGGCGGAGATCAAATCGTTGAGGGCCATCTACTATTGGTATCTCATCGACCTTTTCGGCAATGTGCCGCTCATCCTCTCGACCAACATATCGATTCAGGAAGTGCAATCGACCGACCGCGCCGAGGTGTTCAAGTTCATTGTCAACGAATTGGAGGAAAACAAGGATTACCTGCCCTATCAATACAGCGCACAGCCAGGTTATCACTATGGCCATGTAACCTATCCCGTCAGCTGCTTCGTGTTGGCAAAGCTCATGCTCAACTCTCCTGTCTATACGGGTGTCGAGGACCTCAACAACTATAAGAAATGTATAGAATACTGCAACGCTATTGAGCTGATGGGGTATAAGCTGACTGAGTTCTACCCGGACAATTTCACCAACAACAACGAGATCTCCGACGAAAACATCTTCATCATCCACATGGACAAGGACCTCTATACCAACCAGCAGCAGAACCTGTTCCGTTCGCTCCACCCACGCCATGCGGCAGCATTGGGATTCGCGGGTGAGAATGGTTCGAGTGCCACCAAACGCACGTTGGAGATCTTTGGCTATGGAGGCTACGCCGACAACCGTTTCTACTATAATTATTATTCGGGAGGTGTGCTGGGTTTGGATAGCGAACCTGTCCTCGACCGGGCAGGCAAGCCATTCGCCTATGTCCCCGAAGCTGTCGAGTTGGATTTGAGCGATTCGCCTTACATAGAGACGGCTGGAGCCAGGATGCGCAAATACGAGGTCGACATCAACTGCACGAAGGATGGAAAACTCATGGACAACGACATCGTTCTCTTCCGATTTGCCGATGTGCTGCTCATGCGTGCTGAAGCCAAAGTGAGAAGTGGAAAGAGTGGGCAGGACGACTTCGACAGGGTGCGCAGCCGTGCCTTCATGGACGACCGTCCCTGCACCTTGCAGAACATCCTCGACGAACGATTGCTTGAGCTGTGTTGGGAGGGATGGCGCCGACAAGACCTCATACGCTTCGGCCAATATCGTTCGCTATACGAAGGTTTTGGAGCTGTCGACGAGAGCGATGGCCACACCACCGTTTACCCCATTCCTGGTGATGTTGTAACACTAAACCCGCATATCAAGCAGAATCCAGGTTACTGATAATATGTGGCAGGCTGGTTAGATGAGAGGCATTCCCATCTTCTCGCATTCCTCACGCATGTCGTCGGGCCAGATGCTGGCTTGGATCTCGCCGATGTGTGCTTTATGGAGCATCACCATGCAGAGGCGACTCTGTCCGATACCACCACCGATGGAGAGGGGCAGCTTGTCGCTGAGCAATTGCTGATGGAAGAACAGTTGTTCGCGTTCTTCCTGATTCTCGATTTTCAGCTGGCGCAACAGACTTTCTTTGTCCACACGAATACCCATTGACGACAGTTCGAACGAGCGCTCGAGCACAGGATACCAAATCAAGATATCTCCGTTGAGGCCTGCACGACCGTTGTCGGCAATGGTCGACCAGTCGTCGTAGTCGGCGGCACGTCCATCGTGCTTCTCACCATTCGACAGTTTCCCACCGATTCCGATGATGAATACGGCTCCGTAGGCCTTGCAGATGGCATCTTCGCGTTCCTTCGGCGTCTTGTCGGGATACATCTGCAACAAGTCCTCAGCATGAATGAAATGGATGTGCTCGGGCAGGAAAGGCTTGATTTGCGGATAAGTCTCACAAGTCAGGTATTCCGTGCGAAGAATGGCGGCATAGATGCGTTCCACCACGTCTTTCAGGAACGAGAGCGTGCGTTGTTCCTTTGTCACAACGGCCTCCCAGTCCCACTGGTCAACGTAGAGCGAATGCAGGTTGTCCAATTCCTCATCGGCGCGAATGGCGTTCATGTCGGTATATACGCCATAGCCAGGTTCTATGTTGTATTCAGCCAGTGTCAGTCGTTTCCATTTTGCCAGCGAGTGCACCACCTCGGCCTTGGCGTCAGCCAAGTCCTTGATAGGGAAGGTCACAGGGCGCTCAACACCATTCAGGTCGTCGTTGATACCCAGTCCTTTCAGTACGAAGAGTGGAGCGGTGACACGACGCAGACGCAACTCCGTAGAGAGGTTCTGCTGGAAGAATTCCTTGATCAGTTTGATGCCCTGTTCTGTCTGCCTCATATCAAGCAGCGCCTTGTAGTTGGTGGGCCTTATCAGTTTACTCATTCTTACTGTAATTTAGAAATTTGACTGCAAAGGTATATATAAAAAATTAGATTGCCATCATTTTCTATGGATTATTTTGCAAAATGACAGAAAAATAATCAAATTAACGACAAATTGCCAACGAAAGGTGTTGCTTTCCTGAAGATGTGAACGGCCAAAACTTTTTTTTCTTGATTCATTCGTGGTTTCGTGGTTTTTCATTATCTTTGCAAAAAATATGCGCTATGAACAGAATCAAGACGGTCTTGACGGGTTTGCTTGTGGTGATGTCGGCATCGACGGTTCGCGCACAAACCATTTATATATGCAAGGGACAGACGTTCCACGCCTATCCCGTTAACACCATTGAGAGCATCACGTTCGACAAGGATGGGCGCACCGACTCGATGTGGGTGGCCACAGGAGGCGATGTTCATGCGTTTGCCAAAACTTCCATCGACAGCATCACCCTCAATCGACCTGCCATCGAAGCGGGTAAGAAGGCGACCAACAAGCTTTATGCCAACGAGAGCTTCTCCACCGATTTCGGCGAGTTCACTTGCGAGACCGTGAAAGGACTGCCTTGGATCATCGATTTCAAGACGGCAAAGGGTACGGGCTATGTGAATAGCAGTGTGACGACCAGCGAAAGCTATCTGGTGTCGCCAGCCTACGACCTCTCTACAGCCGCCAAAGCCACCCTTTCGTTCAAATACATCCTGCGATATGTCAGGACGGGAGCCGTCAATCGGGTGCTCATCACTTCCGATTACACAGGCGACCCTTCAACCACCCAATGGACCGACATTACGGGCACGCTCGTGGAGGGCTCCGATTGGTATGCTTTTTCCGAGTATAGCAAGCAGATTCCCTCGCGTTTCATTGGCGAGAGTCATGTGGTTGTCGCATTGTACTTTGCTTGTCAAGGCAATTCTGCCACGTGGGAAGTGAAGAACCTGCAACTCACGCTCGATGCAGCTGCCGAAGGTCAGCAGGGTGGGGGTGGAACCGTCATAGAGGACAAGGACAACAAGAATCGCAACGATGTCTCCTCCTCCGTGAACAAAGAGGTGTGGCGACTGGAATTCCCTCACGTCAAGGGCGACGATGACAATCTGGTCATCACACATTCCACCGACGACTATGGAATCACCTATTCATTAGAGTGGGATTGCACGAAGAAGAGCCAGCGGTGGACTTGCTACGAATTCCACGATGGATTGCCTGACAACGATGTGGGGCGTTGCGGTTCGTGGGGCGACGATCCCGACATTCCTTACGCTTATCGCACTCATACCGAGCAATTTTCGGGCACATCGTTCTCGCGTGGCCACATGTGTATGTCGAACGACCGCCAGAGCTCAGCCGAACAAAACAAACAGACGTTCTTCATCAGCAATGCCCATCCCCAGTACCAGAACCACAATGAAGGCCTTTGGCTGACGTTGGAGAACAAGGTGAATGGCTGGGGCAACGATGATTCTTTCCGCGATACGCTCTATGTGGTGAAAGCCGGAACCATCGACAATGCCGACCAGATTCTTCAATACACCAGCACAGGATTGCTTGTGCCGAAATACTTCTATATGGCAGTGCTCTGCGTGAAAAACGGGCAGTACAAGGCAGTCGGCTTCTGGACCGAGCATACCAACACGAGCATCACGAAGGCCAATCCACGTGATTATGCCATTTCCATCGACGCGCTGGAAGAACTCACAGGCATCGATTTCTTCTGCAACCTACCCGATGAGATAGAAGAGGAGGTCGAGCAATCCTACAAAGATAAAGACTGGGGCTTTTAATTTTTCTCGTTTTTCATGCTCCATTTTCATTTTTATTTGTATCTTTGCACCCGCAATTCCGCATGCTGGTCCCGTAGCTTAGCTGAATAGAGCGTCAGATTCCGGTTCTGAAGGTCTTGGGTTTGAATCCCAACGGGATCACAAAGAAAAAAGGAGAATTAAATAAGAAAGCTCGCTTTCAATTATTTAAGGCTCCTTTTTGCTTTGTAGGATGGCTGGCGCCAGCCTACAGGGATATGTAATCCCAAGGGATCGCCTGCTTTTCAAAAGTTACTTTGTATCATTGTTACATTGTTACATTACCAGAGTGCCAATTAGTCAAGCTCATGGGAGGGGTTATAAAATTGTAGTTTTGGCAGTGGAAAATGAATAGAATGTAAGAATATTAATTTTATTATAATTAATTATAATAAACTATCGTCAAGAGGGTAGCCTTTGCATATGTGCCTGACCGTTAATGTAACAATGTAACAAAGTAACCGTGTAACACAATGCACTTCCGCCCTTGATAAATTTCGTTTTTCTGCAAGCATAAGAATGGCTGTACTAAAGACCACAAATGACGGGCTTATTGCATAGCTTTGACCGTCTCATTTGTGGCTTTTGACAACCTTCAAAATATTTAAGAAAAACGGCCACTGAACTCGGGAGAGTTGGTGGCTGTTTTTTAGATATAAAGATAATAGATATGAGATAATGAGATATAATTTGGTGGTATGAAAAAAACTTTGTAAATTCGCCCCCGCAAAATGTGAAAAGAGATGATAGGAACAATAGTCAATACGTGTACAATCATTGTGGGGACGATAGTCGGCACTTTGTTGCACAGGGGTATCAAGGAGAAATATCGGTCGGTGCTTTATACTGGGTTGGGACTTGCGAGCTTGGCCATCGGTTTGAATGCGACGATTTCGAATTTCTCCAAAAGCGAATATCCCGTGTTGTTCATCGTATCGATTGCCGTGGGTGGAGTAGTGGGGACTGCCCTCGATATAGACGGTCGGTTCAAACGGTTGGTGGACAAGTTCGGTCATCGTTCTTCAGACAACCAGGGACAACCTTCCAGCGCCCGACTGGCCGATGGATTGGCTACGGCTATCCTGCTCTATTGCATAGGACCGCTCTCGATGTTAGGGCCTGTGGTCAGCGCTCTGAAGGGCGACAACACGTTCCTATATACGAATGCCACACTTGACTTCGTGTCGTCCACCATCTTCGCATCTACTTATGGCATCGGAATGGTGTTGGCGGCTCCCGTTTTGTTCTGTTGGCAGGGGATGTTTTATCTTGTCGCCTGTCTGTCGAGCACAGCCGTGAGCGAGGCGTTGATGGCCGAATTGCTGATTGTGGGTGGTTTGCTCATCACAGGTTCGGGTCTCTCGCTTCTGCAACTGAAGGATTGTAAGACGCTCAATCTGCTACCTGCCTTGCTGGTTCCTGTCGTTTGGTTCTTGCTCAAGAGTTTGTTTTGAGGGGGGGGGCAGACATGAAAAGTTCTTTTTTGGTTCCGAAGTTTGATGGTTTCCGAAAAAAATGTTCCTTTGACCTACGGTCGAACGTAGGATGCACCTCGACAATGCGGGAAATATTTTCCTGGTTTTCCCTTCTGCTCCCAGCCTTTTAAACAAGTTTAAGGTGGGAGCAAAAGTGAAAAATAAATAAATTTATTTTGCATTGTGCGCGGTTTTCACTACCTTTGTCCACGTATTATTCAGACTTTTGACGATATCGATGAAAAAATATGTTCTGTTTCTCCTGCTGACGGTTTTGTCGTTCGCTTCGTGCAACAATCTTGACGAAGTGAACAGCCGACTCGATCAATTGGAGACCGACGTGAGAGACTTGAAATCTGCCCTCGAGGCCTTGCAACGGGCTTACGAGGACGGAAAGATCATCTCGCGTGTGGACCCTATTGATACTGAGACAGGAGGATGGAAGGTCACTTTCTCTGACAACACGACCATCAGTTTGTTCAACGGAGCCAATGGCGAAGATGGCGCTGATGGACAAGATGGTCGGGATGGAGTGGACGGACAGGACGGACGCGATGGGATTGACGGATTGGATGGTGTCACACCCTATTTGAAGATAGATCAGGACGGCTATTGGTGCGTGTCGTATGACAATGGTGAGACTTTCTCACGCTTGATGGACGCAAATGGCGAACCTATCAAGGCGCAAGGTCCGAAGGGCGATAAAGGTGATAAGGGCGACCAAGGTGAACAAGGCGAGCAAGGTCCGCAAGGCGAACAAGGAGAACAGGGTGAGCAAGGTCCTCAAGGCGAACAAGGTCCCCAAGGTGAACGAGGCGAGGATGGAGTGTCGATTCGCGTGGTGACCAATGCCGCTGGCTATTATGTGTTCCAAATGTATCAGCCTTCGAATCCCGAAGAGGTGGTTGATTCTTTGGTGACGCCTTATCCTGCCAATCCCGACTTGCTTATTTCTGCTATCAGCGAAGACGATGTGACGCATGAGATTTCAATTACTTTGGGCAATGGGCGCACGTATGTGTTCAACAAAACCTTCACAATCCCCACCAGCATAGCCATTCTTACCACAAATCCCATCAGGTTGGGTAAAGGGATGATGGCCACATTTGAATTCAGGGTGAATCCATCGAATGCTCTGTTCCATTATATACAAGATTCCGATGATTGCCAGATATGTCTCGACAAGGTGGGTGTGGCCACTCGTGCCCAAACGGGTTATGTAACCGAGCCAACAAACTATCGTTTGGCGCGTGTTACGCAAGTGTTCGATGAGCGAGGTGTGCAAAAGACAGGACAATACAAAGCTTACTTGCAAGATACTGGCGAGTCGTCTGATTATGACGAGATGGCGAGCTTGGTGATTACGGTGACCGATGCTCGAGGGGAGGAAGTGCAGATTTCTTCTTCGGCTTTCGAAGTACGTTCTGCAGCCAACCTTTTTACCGAATTCGGCTTCTCTGTAAAAGACAACCGAGGGATGGTCATTAAGAATATAATGATGACGCCTGATGGTAATAACATCCGCATTTCGACACCTTACATACTGGATGCAAGTCAGTTGATAGCAACCTTCCGTACTAACGGTTCGCGTGTGTTTGTGGGCGAAACGGAGCAAGTGAGTGGTATCACGTCCAACGACTTCACAAAGCCTGTTGTTTATAAGGTGATATCGGAGCGAGGGGAAGTGAACACCTATACCGTCACGCTTGATATTTCGGGATTGCCGGTAATGTTTTTGGATATACCCGATAGTGCGGTTGTCACGAGCAAAGAAAATTGGTTGGAAAACGCCAAAATAATGATTTACCAAAACAATGGCGTGATAACCTACGTGGGCAATGGTAGTATTCGAGGACGCGGCAACACCACGTGGTCGTATCCCAAGAAACCCTACACGCTGAAACTGGACAAGAAGGCGAAAATCTTGGATATGCCCAGCGATACACGATGGGTGTTGTTGGCCAATTGGATGGATAGGACTTTGTTGCGCAATGCGGTGGCTTTCGAGATTGCCAGGCAGACCTCGTTGGCTTGGACACCCCGCGGAGAGTTTGTGGAATTGGTGGTCAACGGGCGTCATGTGGGCAACTATTATCTTTGTGAGAAAATCAAAGCCGACAAGAACCGTGTGAACATCCACAAACTGAAGAGCACCGACACGCATCCCGATTCCATCACGGGCGGCTATCTTCTGGAGATTGACCAGAACTACGACCGACAATACAAGTTCCGCAGCCAGCGGATGAACCTGCCGTATATGTTCCACGAACCCGACGACAATGTGCTCACGCAACAGCAGTTCGACTATGTGCGTGGGTATGTAGATGCTTTGGAACAATCGCTCGGCGACGACCAGACATTGGCTGCGCGCGATTATACAAAGATGATAGATGTGCAGTCGTTCATCGACTGGTGGATTGTAAACGAGTTGGCGATGAACGGAGAGCCAAGCTCGCAGAAAAGCAGTTACATGCATAAAGACCGCGGTGGACTGCTCACGGCGGGTCCTGTGTGGGATTTCGATTACTTCACGTTCGTGCCTGAATTCCAGAAAAAGTTCTTAGACAAATGGAGTTTGTATTATGACAGGCTATTCAAAGACCCCGTCTTCGTGGCTCAAGTGAAGGCGCGTTGGGCCGAACTCCGTCCTCGCTTTGACGTCATTCCCGACTATGCAAGGCAGTTGGCTCGACGCTTACGTGGTTCGGCTGACATGAACAATGCGTTGTGGCCCATCAATATTCGCGTGAATGGAGACGAACTGATGGAATATGATGCGGCTGTGGAGCGATTGATAGAGATATATCTCGGACGATTGGAATGGCTCGACACAAACATCGCCGCATTGGAATAATGGGATGAAATACAGACGGAAAAACAAAAAATGCGTTAATGTCTGCGAATCATTCGATGTTTATCGATTATTTTTATAATTTTGCATTCAAAACAATTATCGAACAAATAAATGGCAACCAAACTGAACCTGATATGGAATTTCATCAGTCACTACAAGTATTTGATAGTGATTGTGATAGGCGTGGCCATCGTGGGATTTCTCGATGACAACAGTTTTGTCAAGCGTGTACAGTATGAATTGCAAATCAGCGACCTGAAGGCCGAAATCAACAAATACGAGGCTCAGCACGAGGCCGACTCCCGCAGATTGCGCGAATTGAAACGCAATCCCAAGGCTATTGAGAAGATTGCCCGGGAGCGCTATTTCATGAAAGCCGACGATGAGGACATCTACGTGCTGAGTGACGACGTGCAACCAACGGTAGAAGAGGATGAAACAGCTAAATAAACTGCAAACCATCGTGTTTTTGTTAGGCGGAGCCTTGATGGTCGTCGGAGCGGGTTGTTTCGTCACGGGTTGGATGCAGCATATCATGTGTTGGGTGTTCTTGGTAGGAGCGGTGATGTTTGCCGTGATGCAGTCGATGCAGACTTATGAAGGTCGAAATGTGACCATCCGCCGATTGCGCCGCATTATGTCGTTGGCAGATATCCTGTTCATCTTGTCGGGCATTCTTATGGTTGATACAGCCTATCATTTCTTGTTGCCGCTTTTCCGCAACAGCACAGGCGACGGTTATTACAACTATATTCAGTTTGTTTATAACAAGTGGGTAGTGTTGTTGCTCGTTGCTGCCATTTTGGAGGTTTATACCACGCATCGCATCTCGTCGGAGTTGCAGAAAGAGTCGTGAAAACAAAAAAAGTCCTAAAAGAAACCACGAATTGTTTAAATTGAATGAAATTTTTTTTGTACTTCGATAATAGATATTACCTTTGGCATAAAGAATTGGCAACAAGAACAAGAAAACGATCTATGAACAAGGTCTTATACGCATTTTTATCTCTATTGGCATTCACTTCTTGTGTGAATTCGTATAACATTCAAGGTACCTCAAACGTGTCGAACCTTGATGGGAGGATGCTGTATTTGAAAATACTGAAGGACAACGATTTCAAGAATATTGACTCATGCGACGTCGTGCACGGACAGTTCCATTTTGCGGGGACTTTCGACTCGGTGCGCATGGCCAATATCTTCATGGACGATGAAAATGTAATGCCGTTGGTGTTGGAGAGTGGCGATATTTCCATCAAACTCAACAATACGCAGCAGACGGTGAGCGGTACGCCTCTGAACGACGAGCTGTTCCGCTTCTTCAACAAGTGGAACCAGCTGCGCAACCAGCAGTTGGAACTCATTCATAAGCACGACCAAGCCATTATGGATGGAAGTGATATGGAATTGGTGACACAACAATTGAACGAAGAGGCTATGCGTATCTCACAAGTGGAGGATAGCCTGGTGACCTCGTTCGTTACTGAGAATTTCGACAATGTGTTAGGTCCGGGCGTGTTCTTCATGGTGACGATATCCAATCCTTATCCGGAGCTCACCCCGTGGATAGAAGATATCATGAGCAAGGCCACTGATCATTTCAAGAACGATCCATACGTGAAGGATTATTATTCCAAAGCGCAGGAGAATGAGCAGATCATGAATGGAATGAAAGATGTGCCTGTCGCGCAACCTAACTTGGAAGACATGCAGCCTGCCGATCCGGCGCCCACACCAAACGAACTAGCAAGTCCTGTGACTCCCAATTAGTTTTCCAACACCAACTTATGAAGTTGATAATAGAAAATGGCACCATTGTAAACGAAAACCGGACCTTCAAGGGTTCGATTGTCATAGACAACGGACATATTTCTGAGATTGTGGAAGACTCCGTGCCTCCCCGTAGCAGCTGCGATGAACGAGTAGATGCTGCGGGGTGTTTCGTTTTTCCTGGGGTCATCGACTCGCATGTGCATTTCCGGGAGCCTGGATTGACTGAGAAGGCTGACATTGAAAGTGAAAGCCGTGCGGCTGCATACGGAGGTGTGACCTCCTATTTCGACATGCCGAACACTGTTCCGCAGACGACAACACTTGATGCTCTTGCCGACAAGTTCGACAGAGGCAGGAAGAGCAGCCATGTGAATTACAGCTTCTTCTATGGCGCCACGAATGACAATGGGGCTGAATTCGAGCAACTGGATCGTCAGCGCATTCCTGGCATCAAACTCTTCATGGGGTCGAGTACAGGCAACATGCTGGTTGACAAATATGGCTCTCTGCTGAAGATCTTTGAGACCGCTGCCCGGTTGGACTTGCCCATCATGGCTCATTGTGAGGATACTGACATCATCAACCGCAACATGGCGCAGATGAAGAAGGCCTATGGCGATGATCCCGATGTGGCTTTGCATCCTTTGATTCGCTCGGAGGAAGCGTGTTATGAGTCGTCGGCTTTGGCTGTCGAGTTGGCTCGCACGTATGGGACACGATTGCATGTGGCTCATGTCTCTACGGCAAAAGAACTGGAGCTGTTTCAGAATCCTTCCCAAGAAGGATTGCCTCAGATTACCGCGGAAGCGACGGTTGCCCATTTGTTCTTCACCAGTCAGGATTATGCGACAAAGCGTGCGCTTATCAAATGCAATCCTGCCATCAAGTCGGTAGAAGACCGCGATGCCTTGCGAAAAGCGATTGTAGATGGGCGGATAACGACCATTGGTACCGACCATGCTCCTCATCTGCTCGAACAGAAACAGGGCGGTTGTGCGAAGGCTGTTTCTGGAATGCCCATGATACAGTTCTCTTTGCCAACGATGCTCGAATTGGTCGACGAAGGAGTGCTGGGTGTGGAACGCCTTGTGGAATTGATGTGTCATCATCCAGCCAAGTTGTTCGAGGTGCGCAATCGTGGCTTCATCCGCAAGGGCTATAAAGCGGATTTGGTCATCGTGTCCTGTGGTGAGCCTTGGACAGTGACTGAAGAGACCATACAAAGCAAATGCAAGTGGAGTCCCATGATGGGACATTCCTATCGATGGCGAGTCAGGCAGACCATCTGCAATGGCCGCCTGGTATATAATGACGGCATTTTCGATAATGAATATCGTGGCGAGGAGGTAGCTTTCAGATGATTCGGAAACTCACATATAGCGTGCAGGAGTTGATGCCCTATGTCAATTGGGTTTACTTCTATCATGCGTGGGGATTGAGCGGAAAACCTGAAGCCGAGAAACTTGCCATAAAGAATGAAGCCGAATCGCTCTGTCGTGCTGTCGGAAAAGACATTCATGTACGAGCATTGTTTGGCTTGTTCGAGGCCAATAGCGATGGTGATGACATCATTGTCGGCGATGTGAGAATGCCCATGTTGCGGCAACAACAGCCCATGAAAGCGGGCGAGGGGCATTGCTTGTGCTTGGCTGATTTCGTCCGACCGTTGTCGTCGGGTGTGAAAGACCAGGTTGGTGTGTTTGCCACCTCGGTCGATGCAGCTATGGAGAAAGGTCATTCAGCCGACCCATACATGCGAATGCTCTCCCAGACTATGGCCGACCGTTTGGCGGAGGCTGCGGTAGAGAGGTTGCACGAGGAAGTAAGGAAAACGTTCTGGGGCTATGCTCCTGACGAACAATTGAGTATAGAACAAATGCTCCGAGAGGAGTTTCGAGGGATTCGACCGGCTGTTGGGTATCCATCAATGCCCGACACGAGTTTGAATTTCCTTCTTTCCGATTTGATTGGAATGAAAAGCATCGGCATCCGATTGACGCAAAGCGGAATGATGCAACCCCATGCGAGTGTGTCGGGATTGATGTTGGCACATCCCCAAGCGCATTACTTCGACGTGGGGAAGGTTGGTGAAGACCAGTTGCGTGATTACGCCAAGCGCCGTGGATTGCCTCTGCAAGTGATGAGAACGTTCATAAAATGATAGCAAGGGTTATCATATTGATAGTGCTGGCCATCGTGCTACCTGATTTATATTTCGATAGCCGACGCCGTCGCCGCAACGTCAAACAGTTGTGGTGGAAGCGCATTGTTTATTGGTTGCCAGGCTTGCTGATGCTGGCATGGGCTATACTGTTGGCTTTTGAGCGCAATTTCATACCCGATGATCCAACGCTGTTGAATTGGTTCTTACTGTTGTTTGGAATCATCTTCATCCCCAAGGCCATCTATGCTCTGTTCACGTGGATGGGGCGTGTATGGTGCCGGTTGCGACATAGCAAGAAGAATTGGGCGAAGCTGATAGGAATCTTCATCGGTTTCTATTGTATCTGTGCCTTGATTTATGGAAGTACTATAGGTGTTCGTAAACTGAAAGTCAACCATGTGGATGTCTATCTGTCCAATCTTCCCGCTTCGTTCGAAGGTTATCGAATCGTGCATTTTGCTGATGCCCATGTGGGAATGTTCAGTGGTTCGATGAAAAAGACGCTGCAACGAGATATTGACAGCATTAATGCGCAGCATGCTGATGTGATATTCTTCACAGGCGATTTGATAAACACCCAGCCTTCCGAGTTATATCCCGTTCAAGACATGCTGAAGTCGTTGACCGCAAAAGATGGCGTGTTCTCTGTACTTGGCAATCATGATTATGCTGAATATACCGAGTTGGACCCAGCTGTAGAGGCTGCAAACGAGCGTGAGCTGATTGGTCGGCAACGTCAATTCGGATGGACTTTGTTGCTCAACGAACATCGTTCGATTGGTCGTGATAAAGATTCCATCATCATTGTGGGAACAGAAAACGACGGAAAACGCCCTGCTTTGGCAAAAGCAGATATGGAGAAGGCTTTCAAAGGCGTGAAAGAAGACGCATTCGTCATTATGTTGCAGCATGACCCAAGTGCTTGGAGGCGTTCCATCTTGCCGAATAGTTCAGCTCAACTCACACTTAGTGGCCATACGCATGGCGGTCAAATCTCGATTTTCGGATTGCGTGCCTCGCGCATCACTTGCGCTGAAGACTATGGTCTTTACGAGCAAGATGGGCGTTACATGTATGTCACTTGCGGAATCGGAGGGGTACTTCCTTTCCGTTTGGGCGTCACATCAGAGATTGCAGTAATTACTTTACATCAGAAGAAATGAAATACTTGTATCGCATATATCAGTTGTTTGTTGCGGCTCCTCTCATCCTTGTCGCAACCATCATCACGGCATTGACAGTTGTGATAGGTTGTTCTTTGGGCAATGGTCATTTCTGGGGTTATTATCCTGGGAAATGGTGGGGATGGTTCATCATTCGTATCTTGTTGCTTCCCGTAAAGGTCGAGGGGCGCGAGAATCTGAAGGAAGGGCAGTCTTATGTCTTTGTGAGCAATCATCAAGGGTCTTTCGACATCTTCTTGATTTACGGTTTCCTGAATCGTAATTTCAAATGGATGATGAAACGTCAGTTGCGTAGCAATCCATTCATCGGTAAGGCTTGTGAGGCAGCTCATCATATTTTCGTCGACAAGCGTGGTCCGAGTAAGATTCGTGCTACTTACGAACAAGCCCGAAAGACCTTGCAAGGCGGAATGTCGTTGGTCGTCTTTCCTGAAGGAGCACGCACGTTCACGGGCCATATGGGTAGTTTCAAGCGTGGCGCATTCATGCTGGCCGACGAATTGCAATTGCCCGTTGCTCCGTTGACCATCAATGGCTCGTTCAATGTGAAGCCTCGTATGCGAGACATGTATTGGGTGTTTTGGCACCCGTTGACATTGACCATTCATCAGCCTATCGAGTCAAAAGGCCAAGGCCCCGAGAACATCAGTTATCTCTCCGATGAGAGCTATCGAATAGTAATGAGTGGATTGACACCCGAATATCAAGGATATGTTGAGAATCCTGACCAATAAACGCTAAACACTAAAAACAAAGATAAGACCATGGATCAGAATGTAGAAAAAGAACCCAAACAAGTTTTGAGTAGTCTGTTAAGACACAAGTATACACTCTACGCAGCCATAGCTGTGCTGCTATTGTTGCTGGGGTGGGTAGGATATTGCTCGTTCTCGAAAGGCGGTGGCGGCTCACGTGGTCGTCTATCTACCGTTGAGGCTTTCGACAGCATCGTCTCAGTGTTGCCCAAAGGCACAGTTATCGTGGCTCGTTTCCCCGATAACGAACGGCAGGACCTTTACTATCTCAACAGTGGAGTGATGTATTGTTTCAATGCACGTTCGCGCAATTTGGAGGAGATAGCAATTAGTGGTATTGAAAGTGGAAACATTGCGAATGCCGCACTCTCAGAAGATGAGAAGTTCATCATTCTGACTGTTCATGCTGGTAAGGTGGACAAACTCTATCGACTCAACACGGCCAATAAGAATGTGGTTGACCTTGAAAAGAGTGTCGAGCGAGCAGTCGACGACAGCATGGACGAAGAGAAGGAAAAGCCAAAGGTTTCGCGACCAGTGGCTCCTGCTGCTCCTGTCCCTTCTGCCGAGTCGTCTGATTTCCCTGTATCTGCAGAATCAGTTTTGCCATCTGGTGATGAACCTTCGGCTCCTGCCCAGCCCTCTGCTCCCGCCAGTTCTTCAGAACCGGAAGTGACTCCCATCACAAACGATTAACCCCACCTTCTTTAAATCATCAAGCGTATGAATCTCAGTGACAGCATTGTAATCATTCCGACCTACAACGAAAAAGAGAACATCGAAAACATCATTCGGGCCGTGTTCTCACTCGAAAAGTGCTTCCACATATTGGTCATCGACGATGGTTCACCCGACGGAACGGCCGATATCGTGAAGCAGTTGATGGGCGGCGAGTTCTACGACCGTCTGTTCATTCTTGAGCGTAGTGGGAAGTTGGGACTCGGAACGGCCTATATCACAGGTTTCAAATGGGCGTTGGCTCACGACTACGAGTATATTTTCGAGATGGACGCTGACTTCAGCCACGATCCCAAAGATTTGCCTCGTCTCTATTCGGCTTGCCACGATGAAGGCTACGATTTGGCCATTGGTTCCCGCTATGTGAGTGGTGTGAATGTGGTGAATTGGCCCATTGGTCGCGTGTTGATGAGCTATTTTGCTTCCAAATACGTCCGTTTTGTCACAGGATTCAAGATTCACGACACGACGGCGGGATTCAAGTGTTACAAGCGGCGAGTGTTGGACACCATCGAACTCGACAAGATTCGATTCAAGGGATATGCCTTCCAGATAGAGATGAAGTTCACCGCCCACAAGATTGGTTTCCGAATCAAGGAAGTGCCAGTCATCTTCGTCAATCGTCGCGAGGGCGTCAGCAAGATGTCGGGTGGCATCTTTGGCGAGGCTTTCTTCGGTGTGATGCGTTTGCGTTGGGACGGATGGTTCCGCAAGTATCCACCGATGCCACAAGAGTAAATGGAAATACAACATATACAAGGACTTTATGAAAAGTCGCCCCGTTTGCAGGCGCTTGTAAAGTCACTGGAGAACAAATCCAATCGGTACGTTTTCCTGGAGGGGCTATTTGCCTCTGCCGTTCCCCTGTTCTTCGCTTCGTTGGCCAAGAAGACCCGCAACACATTCCTTTTCATCTTGCAGAATGCCGACGATGCAGGCTATTTCTACCATGACCTGACGCAAATCATGGGGCAGGAGCAAGTGTTGTTCTTTCCATCGTCTTATCGTCGTGCCATCAAGTTTGGGCAACGCGATGCTGCCAACGAGATATTGCGCACGGAAGTGTTGGCGAGATTGAGTAACCAACCAACACCCAACACCCAACATCCATCACCCAACACCCAACATCCATCACCCAACACCCAACATCCATCACCCAACACCCAACATCCATCACCCTTCTTCATCGTCTCCTACCCAGAGGCATTGGCTGAGTTGGTGGTCTCAAAGAAAAAACTTGATGAACGCATCATCAAACTCTCCGTTGGTCAGGAGGCTGATATTGTGGCGATAGAGAACACGCTTCGAGAGTTCGGTTTTCAGGAGGTAGACTATGTTTATGAACCAGGTCAGTTTGCCGTGCGTGGCAGCATTCTCGACGTTTATTCATTCTCATGCGAATTGCCTTTCCGCATTGACTTCTTTGGCGATGAGATCGACTCCATTCGTACCTTCGAAGTGCAAGACCAGCTCTCGAAAGACCGCCGTGCCGATATCGAGATTGTACCCGAGTTGGCGGGTATGGAGACCGAGAAGATACCTTTCCTCAACTTCCTGCCCACAAACAGCGTCTTGGTGATGAAGGATTTCACCTACATTCACGATACCATCGAGCAAATCTACAACGATGGCTTTTCTTCGCAGGCATTGACCGAACGGTTGAATGGAGCCACCGAGATGGAACAGCAGCAAATCATGCGCGACATGCGACGTGAAAGCCAACTCTCCACAGCCACCCAGTTCACCGAGGGAGCCGCATCGTTCCGACGCATCGAGTATGGTCCACATGCAGAGGGCAACCCGCAGGTCACACTCCGTTTCTCCATCTCCGCCCAACCATTGTTCCACAAGAACATCGAACTGCTCAAGCAAACCATCGACGATTATCTGCTGCAAGGCTATCAGCTCTACATACTTGCCGACAGTCCGAAGCAACACCAGCGTCTGCACGAAATCCTCTTGCACGAGGAAGAGGGGAAGGAAGTCTTCATTCCTATCGACCATACGTTGCATGAAGGGTTTGTCGACCACGACCTACATGCTTGCTTCTTCACCGACCACCAGATATTCGACCGATTCCACAAGTACAACCTGAAGAGCGACGGCGCACGTGCGGGCAAGATGGCGCTCACCATGAAGGAGTTGCAGGAGTTGGAGGTGGGCGACTATCTCGTGCATGTTGATTATGGAATCGGCAAGTTCGCTGGGTTGGTTCGCATTCCCATAGCTCCCAACACCCAACACCCAACAAAGGCTACGGGTAGGCGCGAAAGCGGGAATCCTAACACCCAAGCCTACCAGGAAGTCATCCGCATTGTCTATCAGCACAACGACAAGGTGGACGTGTCCATCCATTCGCTTTACAAGATTTCGAAATATCGTCGTAGCGACACGGGTGAGCCGCCACGTCTGTCCATACTCGGCTCAGGAGCGTGGGACCGCTTGAAAGAGCGCACCAAGAAGCGCATCAAAGACATCGCCCGCGACCTCATCAAACTCTATGCCAAACGCCGACACGAGAAAGGGTTCGCGTTCTCGGCCGATACTTTCATGCAGAACGAGCTCGAAGCCTCGTTCCTATACGAGGACACCCCCGACCAGTTGAAGGCCACCCAGGAGGTGAAAGCCGACATGGAGTCTTCTCGTCCGATGGACCGTCTGGTGTGTGGCGACGTGGGATTTGGAAAGACCGAAGTGGCTGTGCGCGCAGCCTTCAAGGCGGCTTGCGACTCCAAGCAGGTGGCGGTGCTGGTGCCCACCACCGTGCTTGCCTTCCAGCATCATCAGACCTTCCGCGACCGATTGAAGAATCTGCCTGTGCGTGTTGACTATCTCTCGAGAGCCCGTAGTGCCAAAAAGACACGCGAGGTGCTCGAAGATTTGGAGGCCGGAAAGATTGACATTCTCATCGGAACCCACAAGCTGATTGGTAAGAACGTGAAGTGGAAAGATTTGGGACTGCTCATCATCGACGAAGAGCAGAAGTTCGGTGTCTCTACAAAAGAGAAACTACGTCAGCTGAAGTCGAATGTTGACACGCTCACCATGTCGGCCACGCCTATCCCGCGCACCCTGCAGTTCTCGCTGATGGGAGCCCGCGACATGAGTATCATTCGTACTCCGCCGCCCAATAGATACCCCATCTACACCGAACTGGGAACCTATGGCGGCGAGATTATCGCCGACGCTATCAACTTCGAGATGAGCCGTAACGGACAGGTGTTCTTCGTCAATGATCGTATTTCCAATCTGCCTGAAATAGAACGACTCATCCTGAAGTACATACCCGATTGCCGCATCGCCATTGGACACGGGCAGATGAAGCCCGAGGAACTGGAGAAAATCGTCATGGGATTCATCAACTATGATTACGATGTGCTGCTCTCCACGACCATTGTCGAGAATGGTATTGACATTCCGAATGCCAACACTATCATCATCAACGACGCCCACCGTTTCGGACTCTCTGACCTCCATCAGATGCGTGGAAGGGTAGGGCGCTCCAATCGGAAGGCGTTCTGCTATCTGCTAGCCCCGCCCAAGAGCGTTCTTACGCCCGAGGCACGTCGGCGGTTGGAGGCATTGGAGAACTTCTCGGAGTTGGGTAGCGGCTTTAATTTGGCCATGCAAGACCTCGACATTCGTGGTGCAGGCAACCTGTTGGGAGCCGAGCAGAGTGGTTTCATGGAGGATCTGGGTTACGAAACCTATCAGAAGATATTGAACCAAGCCGTCACTGAACTTAAGAACGATGAGTTCCACGACATTTACGCTGATGAGATTGCCCAGGGACGCGAGGTCACAGGCGACGAGTTTGTGGAGGACTGCGCCGTTGAGAGCGACCTTGAGATGTATTTCCCCGACACCTATGTGCCTGGTTCCAGCGAACGCATGCTGCTCTATCGGGAACTCGACAACATCACCGAAGAACGAGAACTTGCTGCCTATCGCCAGCGGCTTGTCGACCGCTTCGGTCCTGTGCCCCACGAGGGTGAGGAATTGATGCAGGTGGTGACGCTCCGTCGGTTGGGTAAACGTCTTGGTTGCGAGAAAATCATCCTGCGACAAGGTCGCATGATCATGCAGTTCGTGAGCAATGCCCACAGCCCCTTCTACCAGAGTCCCGTCTTTGGAAGCGTCATCAACTACGCCACCCACGAGCTCCGCCGTTGCGAGCTTCGCGAAGTGAAGGGCCGCCGTTTGATGCACGTGTTGAAAGTTCCGACTGTCGAGGAGGCCGTTAAAGTACTCCGAGGAATATGAAACGTGATGGAAATATCTACATAAACAAATAATAATACAAAAATAGAAAAAATGCGAAAAACAATTACTCTTTTCCTATTTCAGGCATTCCTGTTGCTGCCTGCTGCCGCTGACGAACGCGACATTAACATCAGCGGTGACAATACCGACAAATCAGCCACGTCTTATAGCACGGCTATCACGATTGGCGCAAATGACGTCGTTAACGTGAGAATGGCCCGTTATTGCTATTTTAGCTCGACGATTACAGGCACTGGTGTGCTGAACCTTTATGCAGGCGGTGAACGTGGCTATCTGGGTAATTCTGACAAGAAGTGGAATGATTGGAGTGGCTATACGGGTGATGTACACATGTGGCCCTACAAGGAAAATGCTCCGTCGGCAGGTTCCTATAACGTGGTGCTGATGCATGGCGGCAAGGCTTTCTCGCCAGAGAATATTGACCTGAGCAAGGTGAACCGCAGTATGGAGAACAATCGCGTGATTCTGCATGCGGGTGCAACATTGTGTACTGAAGCGAATACGGCAGGCTCTGGTTTCCGTATCGGACATCTGGAGACGGAGGTCGGTTCTACGCTGCAGGGCTATATGAAGAATTCTCGCGCGGCCTATTACATGTTAGGTCTCACGAATACCGATGCCACGCTGGCTGGCACGATTGCCCCTTCTGGTTACCGCGACGACACCGCTTTGGGCATTATCAAGGAAGGAACGGGAACCTATCAGATTACGGGCAACAACAACTATCTGAGTGGCTCTCTTCGTGTCTTGGAAGGTCGTGTCTTGGTGATGAACGACCGCGCTGCTGCTGAGAGCGGCAAGTTGCGTGGTGCCCTCGGAGCCAAGGCCAGCGCTACCGAGGCTGTGGCATTCGTTTTCGGCAAGGGTGTCCTTGGTGGAACGGGCAGCATTGGTGGAACAGTCGACAACTATGGTGTCATCGAGCCAGGTGCCGACGGCATCGGATTGCTCACGTTGAAAAACTATGCGGCTTCGAAAGATGCCCATCTCTTTGTTCATCCCGCTTCGGTGCTTCGCATGGAGGTTGGCTCCACAACGAACTACGACCAGCTTGCCGTTGACGGTCAGGTGCAGTATAGCTCGCAAACCGAGGACTTTTCTTCGAGCGACAAGATGCCCGTGGTGCAGGTGGTGCTTGCTGATGGTGCCGACGTGAAGGTGGGCGATGAGTTCCGCATCATGACCGCCAAGGGTAAGTCGGCTGGCGACTGGCACTTCGATGTGAAGGCCGCAAAATACACTTGGGAGGTGGTGGAACGCGAGGAGAATGGCTTGCTGGTCTTCGTGCTGCGTCTCGTTTCGCTCGACGATATGACTGGCCCCGATGGTCCTGACAATCCCGACAACCCCGAGAGCACGATGGGAGCCTTCTACGACGACGGAATCGACGACACTACCGACAAGAAGTCGCTGAAATACTATGCCAACCAGAACGGCAAGAGCATCGGCACCGCCATCTCGTTGTATAAGAACGATCTCACCGACTCGAGTCTGCCCGAGACCGAGGCTGTCGGCTTCCAGTTCAACATGCTGGTGGCTGAGAACGAGATGAAGCCCGAGGCCTTTGGAGGTCAGAATGGCAATTTCAACTTCTACACCGCCGACAAATTGGTCAACTTCGCCAACCGCAAGAAGATGGTGATGCGCGGCCATTGCCTCGTGTGGAATCAGCAGTCGCCCACGTGGATTTCGTCCGATGGCGGTAAGACCAACGACAAGAACTTGACGCGCCAGGAGGCGTTGAAAATCATGAAGGATCATATCACCAACGTGATGCAGCACTATAAGGGTAAGGTTCGCGAGTGGGACGTGGTGAACGAATGTCTTGACGACAATCAGGCCATCGTGCGCACCAACCCCGACGGCTACACCCTGCGCACGAACAGCGTGTGGCAGAATGCCATCGGCGACGACTATGTTGATTCAGCCTTCGTCTATGCCCACCGTGCCGACCCCGACGCCATTCTCTATCTGAACGATTATGGTGTGGAGTTCCAAGGTCAGGCCAAGTCGGCGGCTTTCTACAATCTCGCCATGCGTCTGAAGAATGCCGACATTCCCATCCACGGTGTGGGCCTGCAGTGCCACTTCTCGATAGGTGCTGTTGACAGCACGAAGCTCGACAACACCATCCGCCGCTTCGAGGAGGCAGGGCTGTTGTGCATCATCACCGAGTTCGACCTGGGCATTCCCGACACTTCTGAGAAGAGTCTGCAGGAGCAGGCGCGCGTCTATCGTGTCATCACCGACATCATGCTCAACCACGACAACTGTCCGAGTATGGTGCTCTGGGGCCTGAAGGACAACAACAGCTGGCGCGAGACTTCCAATCCGCTGCTGTTCACCGCTCAGTTGGACAAGAAACCCGCCTACTATGCCGTGCGCTCGGCTCTGCGCCATCGTTATTTCGTCAACACCGCTGTCAAGAACGTAGAGATGAATGCCGAAGCTACCGATGCCGCCACCTACGACCTCATGGGTCGCCGTGTGAACGACTCCACCCTGCATCCCGGCATCTACATCCGCTCCGGCAAGAAGTTTGTGGTGAAATAAGGAGCCCCCCTCAAATCCCCCCAAAAAGGTGGAGGCTCGATAAATAGGAGATAAAACAAAATAAGGTCATCGATTTCGATGACCTTATTTGCTTGTAGTAGTTAAGAAGCTAAAGCAATTTACAATTTGACAATTGATTTTGCCATTTAGCTATTCAACATCCCCTCTACGGGAGGGGCTTGGGGAGGCTTTCCCCTCACTTCCTACTCCCCTCCCCCCTTTGGGGGAGGATGGGAGGGGGCTATTCTGAGCTTTCCATCCCCGTATACGGTTCATTGTGCGCGATGAGATTTTCCAGCAGCGCCAGGTTCCATTGCTCCACCTCGTTGGGTTGTTTCTTTTCCTTCAGCTTGTTCAGCATCAGTTTCCAGTAAGGTTTCTCGAAGTTGTAGATCAGGAAGTCCGAGTCGAGCACGTCTGTGCTGAGCCACTCCCAGCCCGGGTCCTCGGCATAGCGCAGGCAGGTGGTGTTCTCGCTGCCGTATTGCACCTCCAGCTCGTCGGTGTCGAGGTTCAGGTGGCAGAAGTGCAGGTTCACACCCTTGTCGGCAGGGCTGAAGTTCAGGAAGAAACGGCCACCCGATAGGCGAATATTGTCCGTGAGGTCGCCCTTTCCGTCCTCGATGAAGAAGTAGCCCATCGTGGGCGCTTCGGGCAGCAGGAACACCTTCATCTCCTTGTCCGAGATCTCCACCTCCTCGCCCTCCACAGGCTCGAAGTTACTCGTCAGTATCCGTTTGTATCCTCTGTCGCGGAACGCCTTCAGGTCATCACCGCTCACGAGTGCTGCCATCAGCATCTCACCGTTGTAGGCACTCAGCGTGGTCACCCCGTCCACTTTCTGCACCTTGAATGTGGCGCTCTGCCCGATCATGTCCTTCTTGCCCGACGTCTCTTGGTACGTCCCGTCGCCGTTGGCTTTGAGCTTCCACTCGAGTTCCCCATTGACTTCCGAGACGACGAACTCGCCATCGCCACCGCTCACCTTCATGACGCCAAACGACCAATTCAGCAGTTGGCTCACACCGTCGAGCGTGACAGCTTCCGCCTTCTGCTCGTTGTCCTCCGTAGCCTGCTCCACATTCGCCGCAGCCCCCTCCTCATTGCTCGTCGTATTCGCTTTCTTGTCGTTGCAGCTCGTCAGCACCAGCACGATGGCTGCCAGAATGAAATAGATTCTTCTCATGGTTTCTGTTTTTAAGTGTTATGTCGTTGCAAAAATACAAATAATCTTCCATACCTCCAAATTTCGAGGTAAAAATTTTTTACACTCGACTCGAGTTGCTGTATTCCACAAAAGGTGTCTTATTTCGCGCGCCCTTATCCTCTTCATCTACATGTTTGACAATCGCATCTAATACATTCTTACACCTCAGTTCTATTGCCAAACGAGAGAGCAAACTTTTTTTGAGAATGACAAAAGACCTCTAAAATCAGGGGAAACACAAAAAATGTAACAATGTAACATTGTAACATTGTAACAATAAGGTGGTTCCACTTTTCCCAAATCAAAAATCGATTGAAAATTGAAAGATTTATAGGGGTAAATAT
>JAFYYV010000015.1 GCA_017557405.1 Prevotella sp. | reverse complement strand
TATATTATATATTATAATAAAATAATTAATATTATACTCCATTAATTTTTACCCCATCAGATCTGTCAATCTGCAATATCATTTCCAACTTGGAAAATATGAAAACACCTAAATGTTACATGTTGCATGTTGCATTTTTGGGTGTTTCTATCTAATTATTAAGCACTTGCAGATAATTAACAAAAATTTGCGAGCTAGCGAGGTCGAAATTTGGAGGTTTCAGTTTTTCTTTGTATCTTTGCAAGTGAGATGATTCTCCAACTCCTTTGCTTTTATCTTGTTTGCAACAACCGTGAGCCGTCACCCTGTTCGGTGATGTCAATGCGAATGGTGTCTTCGGGTAGCAGGTCCTCAATGAGTTCCGGCCATTCGATGAAGCAGAGTGCGTCTGGAGCGTAGAAATAGTCTTCGTAGCCCATGTCGTACACCTCCTCGATTCGACGAATGCGGTAGAAGTCGAAGTGATAAATGGTCTGGCAGTCTCCTCCCCTATGGGGGGAGGTTGGGAGGGGGCTAATGGTGTATTCGTTGACGATGGCGAAGGTGGGCGACGTGATGACATCCTCCACGCCTAATTCTTCGCATAAAGCTTTAATGAAGGTGGTTTTGCCACTTCCCATTTTTCCATAGAAGGCATAGACGTTGGCCGATGTCTGGTTGATGACCTCGTCGATGAATTGGCGGGCAGCTGCATTGATATTCTCTAACGATTGTATTCTTATTTCCATTTCGAACATTGAAGATTGACCATTGAACATTCTCGTAACTCGTAACTCCTAATTCATAACTTAAGAATCATCGCTTTCTCGATGTGAGGGTAACGATGGGTATGATCATCTCTTCCATTGAGATGCCACCATGCTGGAAGGTGTCGCGATAGTAGGAGACATAATAGTTGTAGTTGTTGGGATAGGCGAAGAAGGAGTCGCCTGTAGCAAAGACATAACTCGTCGATAGGTTGGGCGAGGGCAGCTGAGCCCGTGCGGGGTCTTTGATGACGAACACCTCTTTGGGGTTGTAGCTCAGGTTCTTGCCGAGCTTGTAGCGCAGGTTGGTGTTGGTATTGCGGTCGCCGATGATTTTGATGGGCTTCGAGGCTCGTATGCTACCGTGGTCGGTGGTGATGATGACCTTGAAGTCGGTTTGCGCCAATGCCCTGAGCACCTCGGCCATCGCTGAATGGCGGAACCACGAGAGCGTGATGCTCCGGTAGGCCGACTCGTTGTTGGCCAGCTCGCGCACCATCTTCGACTCTGTGCGAGCATGTGAGAGCATGTCGATGAAGTTGAACACCACCACGTTCAACCCATTCTGCTTCAGCGTGTTCAACTGCCCCAGGAAACGTTCGGCGTCGGTGGAGTTGTTGATTTTGTTGTAGGAATATACATCGTGGCGACGGAACCGTTCTATCTGTGTGCCGATAAGCGGTCCTTCGTTCAGATTCTTGCCCTCTTCCTCGTCTTCGTCCACCCATAGGTCGGGGAACATGCGAGCTATCTGGTCGGGCATGAGACCGCTGAAGATGGCGTTGCGAGCGTATTGAGTGGCTGTGGGGAGAATACTCATGTAGAGCCCCTCGTCGATGTCGAAGAGGTCGTTGATTTCGGGTGCAATGATTCGCCATTGGTCGTAACGGAAGTTATCGATGACGATGAGGAACACCTTTTCGCCAGCGCTGAGCATGGGGAACACCTTCCGCTTGAACACGTCGGGGGATAGAAGAGGAGCGTCTGTTTTCTTGCCTCTATCCTCAATCCACTCCATGTAGTTCTGCTTGATGAACTTCGCGAAACCGATGTTTGCCTCTTCTTTCTGCGTGGCTAGAATCTCTGTCATCGAACTGTCGGCACTGCTCAATTCCAATTCCCAATGCACCAATCGTTTGTAAACCTGCACCCAGTCGTCGAACGTCTTGCAATCGCTGATTTGCATCGAGATGTCCATGAAGTTCTGCTGATAACCGCTCTGTGTGACTTCCGCTACAATCTCTTTGCGATGGATGTTCTTCTTCAGCGTCAGCAGGATCTGCGTGGGGGTGACAGGCTTGATGAGATAGTCGGCGATTTTCGAACCGATGGCTTGATCCATGATGTTCTCCTCCTCACTCTTCGTGCACATCACAACGGGTGTGGCGGGCGAGATTTCCTTGATGCGCTGAAGGGTCTCCAACCCCGTCAGACCTGGCATCATCTCGTCGAGCATGATGAGGTCGAACGTGCGTTGGGCACATTCCTCGATGGCATCGTTGCCGTTGCTCACGGTAACCACCTCGTAGCCTTTCTTCTCTAAAAAAATGATGTGGGCCTTCAGCAGTTCAATCTCGTCATCGACCCAAAGAATCAATCCGTTCGTCATCTTTGCTTGCCTTTCTTCTTTCGCCAACAAAGATAATCAAAAAAAACGCAACGGCAAAATATTCCACTGAAAACTTGTGGACGGGTGAGACTTAGAAGCCGTCAAGGTCGAAATACTCATCTTCGAGTTCGGTGGCGTCCTCCTTTTGGTTGGATGGTGGAACGTCATCATCGTCGAAAGAGATGACCTCATCGTCTTCTTGTTGGTTGTTGGAATTGGATTGCGAGTCATCGTCGATGATGATGTTGTCGTCATCCTCCTGTTGCTTGTCTTCGTCTTCTATCACGAAGTTATTGTCGTCAACCTGGTTGTTGGTTGGCTGTTGGGTGTTCGTGTCTTCGATGATGAAATTATTGTCGTTATCTTCTTGTTGTTTGTTGTCGTCTTCTATCACGAAGTTGTTGTCATCAACTTGGGTGATGGGTGTTGGCTGTTGGGTGTTAACATCCTCAATAGTGATATTATTGTCGTCAACTTGCTGAGTCGGCTGTTGGGTGTTAGTATCTTCAATCGTGAAATTATTGTCTTCCTCAACAGCCTTCTGGTTGTTGGCGTCTTCAATCAAGAAGTTGTCGGACTCAGGTTCGTTGGTTGTTCCCTCTTCACCTTCTTCCTCTTCATCTTCGCCACTTGAAGGTTGGATGAGGTCGGGCTCTTTCTCATAGCCAATCTCGGCAGGCTCAGAGAGTAGGGGAGCAGTGCTTATCTTCAACGGGGCGAAATGCTCGTCGTAGAACTCTTGATAGTCCTCGTAACTGAATTGCTGACCCAACAACGGCAGGTTTTGTTCGCTCACAATGATGGTCCTACTCTTCCCCAACCGCTCCACGATGTTTTCTTGCTGATAGAGCTGGCGAGCGTATTGCAGAGCCTCGTCGAAATTGCGGAAGCCCGATACCTGCATGCGACTGAGTCCCTCGACATCGTCGATGGTGATGTCGAAGTTGCGCACCATGTAGCTCGTGAAGTTGTAGCGTGCCAACTCGAAGAGCAGTTTGTTCTCGTCCACCGAGTCGGGTTCGTAGGCAATCATGAAGATGAAGTTGGCATTCGGGTCGGGCGACAACTGGCGTGCGGCAATGGAATCGCTGTCGCTCAACACGACACTTCGGCGGCTCCACACATCACCCAGGTCGAATTTTCCACCGTGCAGGCGGCGTCCTTCTTTCACACCATTGACAATCATGCCCGCCATCTCTGCCAACTTGCTCTGCGGGAACTTCTCAACCAGCAGTTTCATGTCGGCCAAACATCCATCGCCATTTCCGTCGTTGAGTTTGCTCAATCCACTGATGAAGATGAACTTGTCGCGGTTTGCACCCAATGGGAAACGGGTCTCAGATATGTGGACGTTGCCCCTTACCTCACCGAAGCGGTCGGCTTTGAAAGCGTCGTAGGTGGCTCCATAAAGCGAGTCTTCTATCTGCTTGCCAAACTGTGCGTTCTCCGTGAAATAAGGATCGGTCAGTATGGTGGTCCATTGGTTGTCAGGATAGTTATCCTTCAATTTTTGCACATAACTGTCGGCTATGTCTGGTCGTCCCAGACGTGAGTAGAGCAGGAACAAATGGTAATATACGTCGGCCATCTGCTCGAACTCGGGGAAGTTGTCAATGAGCCTGCGCAAGGCTTTTTCCGACAAGGGTAGGTTGTCGAGCTTGTCTTTGAAGATGACACCCGAGTTGAACAATCCGTCTTGTATGATGAGGTTACTCGATGCCACTTGATCTTCGGTGAAAGGAATCTGAGCCAGATAATATTCACGCTTGTGGGGGTCGTTCTGGGCACTGTCGGTCACCTGTGCCAACGAGTCGGCAATGGCCTCGGCACGGGCAATGGAGTCGCGCATCTCCTCGGTCAGTTCGCCCATACCGTCTTCACCCAATCCTGCTACGACGGTCTTGTTGATGCGCCGCCAGTTGTCCACATTCTCACGCTTGCCCCATTGTTTCTCAAACGCAATCTTTCCTTGCTGGATGGCCAATGTGTTGTAGAAGTACCATTTTCCACCTTGCTGTTGGTTGTTGTTCGCCGTCTGCTGGTTGGTGTTGACACGGTTTCCAGTGGCACCATTGCGTTGCATGGTTTGTTGAGCCTTCGCCTCGTCTTCCTTTCGTTTCTCCTCTTTCTCTTTCTTCTTCAACGCCTCAATGACGCGGTCAATAGCGGCATTACGATCTTTCTCGCTCATCTTGGCGAGCGCTTGCAACGAGTCTTGCAGATAGACAGCATCGGTATAGGGTACTAGCTCGTCGAGCACCTTCGAACGTTGCGAAAGTTCCTTGTAGTCCTCGCGTTCCTTGTCGAGCAGTCCGATGGCCTCTCCATAGCAGCGCTGGGCGTCGTTGAACTTCTCCTTCTGCCAATAGATGTCGCCGAGTTTCAGCAGCAGCACACCCTTCTCTATGCCGTTGCGAGTAGCCTTTTCATTGCCTTTCTCGTAGTTGGCAATGGCACTCGCGGTGTCTCGTTGGGCAAGGTAGATGTTTCCGATGGCGTAGTACACCTGATCCAGATAATCCTTGTTGTTGTCGGACATCGCCATTCGCTTCAGCCTTCCAATCATCTGCTTCCACTGACCAGCAGCCATCACCTCGGTCATCGCGATGCGGGCATTGAACTCAATCTCGTAAGGTGGGTTCTGACTGATGACTTTCTTGAAAGCCTTGTAAGCGGCTTCCTTATGTCCTAAGTGCGCCTCCAACTGTCCCAACAAATAATACTCGCGAGCCTTCTGCTTCTTGCGCATCTCTTGTTTGATGACACTCCGTAGGTAGGGAACTGCCTTTTCGTAGTCACCCGTGTGGATGTAGTAGTCGGCATAGGTGTAGTTCCATTCTTTTTGCGCCCGCCAGTGGATAGAGTCGCGCGACATATTGCGAATCACATCCTCGGCGTCATAGATCCAATCTTGCTCGATGTAGCATTTGGCAAGCCAGGCGCGAGCACGACCATAAATGGCAGGTTGTGTCTGGTAGAGGCGACTCATGTAGGAGAAGGTGGAGGCGGCATCGTCGAACGCACCCTTGTGGAATTGCGAGCGTCCCATGAGCATCCACGCCTTCCACAAGAATGGGTTATACTCCTTGCGGCTCAGCCATTCCAAATCGCGCTCTGTCTTGCGGCGTTTCTTTGTCCATTCAGGTCGTTGCTTGATGCTATGTAGCTTAATGGCCTTCTGACATTTCTCTATGGCTTTGTCGAAGTTGCCCTTTCCGATCTCCTTGCTTTGTTTGTTGCCGACGGTGTAGAGGGGTAGGATTTCCGTGAAGTTGTCCTTATTGCCATTCTCCTTTTCCAACGAGCCGTCGATATACGCTAATGTGCCGTTATAATACGTGTTATAACGGGCATTGAACGAGTGCCACCAACGGCTGTTGGCGGTGTTCTTATGTGTAGAACATCCTGCCACCAATCCTGTCAGAATCAGCAGCAAGAGCAACTTTATGGTCTTCCTCTGTTTAATCCTTTATGCCTTTTTTAATTCTATATTTTTTAAATTCTTTAGTTTTCTATATAACGTTTCTCTCATCGTTTTTATTGCGTAGCCCCTTTATTTCTATCTTTTTATCTATTTTCTTTTATCTCCTTATCTAAAAAAAGTGGCACTCTTCAAATGAGGAGCACCACTCTATATTTGTTTCAACAATGAAGTCGAGGTTTACAGGTCGTAGGTGAACATCGTGAACGAATAAGGAGGAAGTTCGACGTTCATCTTCTTTTGTGCCTTGATGGTCTCCGTCTTTGGAGCAATGGGCTGTTGGTCGAAGTTGTTCTCATCGTTGGGTTGACCTGTGAGGATGGTCTTTTGTGCCATCTTCTTCATGCTCTTGAAACGCGAGAGGTTCACCGTTGCCTTCTTGGCCTCAGCATCAGCGTTACAGAGTTTCACATAAAGCTTGCGTGTCTTCACGTTGAGGACGACCGACTGACCATAGTGCACATTCTCGATGGGTTGGCAAACACCAGCGGCATCGCCCTCGAAGGTCACACAATCGCCATAATAGTATTGTCCGGCCGACTGTCCGAACATCTGCTGTACGTAGTAGCTGCAGGTGAGGAAGGGCTTTTCGTTGTCGAAATAAATAAGGTCGGGATTCCAGTTGGTGGCGTTCTTGCGAGCGAAGAGAGGTGCATAGCTCGTCATGCAGACAATGTCGCCATTGCGCTCCACATGAAGCAGATAGAGTCCCTCGGCGAGAGCATCGATGAGCTTCTTGTCTTTGGCGGCATATTCACCAAGATACACCTTCGTCTTACGGTCGCGTGGGTAGCTGTCGTATTGGCGCTTGTTCAAGAAGTAGCTGTTCGGCTCGTAGTAGTGCTCGTCAATGATGGGCATGTTGAGTTTCTCGGCCAGCTCCCAACCATTCTTCAGGTCATCGTTGCCGGGATGTGAACCAGGACCGGCAGTACCCACGATGACAATATCAGGGTACTTCTCACGTACCTTATTGTATATGACAGTGAAACGCTCGCAGAATTCAGGTGAGATGCGCTCTTCGTTGCCCAATCCCAGATACTTCAAGTTGAAGGGTTTCGGGTGGCCGGCATCGGCTCTCATCTTCGCCCACTTCGAAGTGGCAGGGTCGCCATTGGCCCACTCTATGAGATCAAGAGCCTCGTTAACCCACTCGTCCATCTCCTCCATAGGAACAACATCCTGGGCTTGTCCGCGCATTCCCCAACCTCCATTGGTTCCTTGACAAGAAACTCCACAAGGCAGGATGGGCAGGGGCTGCATACCGAGGTCTTCGCAGAACTGGAAGTATTCATAGTAACCCAATCCCATAGACTGGTGGTAACCCCACGTGTTCTTCAAGCTCTTGCGCTGTTCTTTCGGACCGATAGTTGTCTTCCAACGATAGGTATCCCAGAAACCGTCACCACCACCGTGAACGACGCATCCACCTGGGAAGCGCATGAATTTGGGTTGCAGGTCGGCAAGTGCCTGAGCAAGGTCTTTGCGCAATCCGTGTCCCTTGTAAGTGTCCTGCGGCATGAGTGAAACTTGGTCAATGTCCAAATCGCCCGTGTTGAGCACCAGAATCTGAAGGTTGGCATTTTTGCAATCCTCCGTGGGAGTGAGCTCTGCTTTGTACTTCTGCCACGATGTGTTGTGTACGTCGAAATTGGTTTCGGCTAGCACCGTGGGTTCAGCACCCCAGCCTTGTCCGGGCTTTGCCAGCACCACGCGCACCAATTTGCCCACACCTGTCACGTTGCGGAGGAATACTGAGAAGTCGTACTTCGCGCCAGCCTTTACCGAGATACCGTCAAAGCCGTCGTTCTGCAGGCCATAGCCTTTCCAACCCTTGTAGTCGTAATACTCCTTCACGCGCTCAGTGTGTAAGCGTATGTAGGTGGGATTGTTCTCGTTCAGCGGATTGTCCATGCGAACCTGCATGGTGCCCAACGAGTGGCCAGGTCGCACTTGCTTCCAAGCGGTACCAGGACCCCATCCATCGCGCTCAGCGGGAGAGTATTCGAAGGAGCCATTCTGCACAAGTTCGGCATAGAGACCACCGTCGGCGGCGCTACTGATGTCTTCGAAGAAGATGCCGATAAGTTCATCACTAATGGCCTTTCCGCCAGCAGGTGCGGTCATGCTTTTCTGGGCGTAAAGACCCATAGATGCTGCCATCATGAAGGCAGCCACGACTATACGTTTGTTCATAACGTGATGTGAGTTTAGAATTTGTTATTTAGGTTTTATTTCTTATTCCTCAGTTTTTTCCACGAGTCATTCCTCCGTGAGCATGACGAATTCGTCTTTCAACGGGTCGGGCAGGTTGATTCCTCTCAATGTCAAGCTTCGTGCCCATGCTTTGACTTCCTCGGGTCGCATGGTGTGCATCACATAGGCGAACTGCTCAATCTCTTGGTTGTTATAATCGTCGCTTGCCCTACCTATGAAGTCGTCGAGTTCCTCATCATCGAAATACTCAGTAGGCTTCGTTGCGGCTTCCATCATGCATTCCTGCTCGCATTTGGCGTTGTCGCCATTACATGTTGAACAGTCGGTAGGCACCACGTCAACCTTGTCAATAGGTTCACCTGGTTTCTTGCCCCATACGGTGAAGATGAAGGCGATGGCCCCAATGGCGAATAGGGCGATGATAGAGATAATCGTGAAACTCATATTTCTGTAATTTCAAATCCTGCGGCAATCATGTTGTTCCAATAGTTTGGATACGATTTCGTCACCACTTCAGGGTCGTTGATGGCTATTTCGCCAAATACGAGTGCCAACGGAGCGAACGACATGGCCATACGATGGTCTTCGTAAGTGTCGATGGCTTCCATCGAGGGGGTGCAACGTTCTCCGTCCCAAATCAGTTCGCCGCCATTTTGGTCTTTGACGACAAATCCCAGTTTGCGTAGTTCGGTCTTCAAGGCGGCAATGCGGTCGGTTTCCTTGATTTTCAGTGTACTCAAGCCTTTGAAGTGAAAAGGTATTCCCAATGCGCAACAACTCGCAATCACCGCTTGTGCGAGGTCGGGCGAATTCACGAAATCATAGTCGAGTCGTGGCACCACACGTCTGTTCTTTTTCAACGTGATGGTGGTGGGCACTCCCTGTTCTTTCGATTCGAAAGTGGTTTTGACGCCAAGCATGGTGTATAGGTAGCGCACCACAGAGTCGCCTTGCATGGAGCCGTCCATCAATCCTGATAGGGTGATTTCCGAGTCGAGGCTGCTTGACAAAGCCATCGCTTCATACCAATAGGAAGCCGCGCTCCAGTCGTTTTCAATCAGGTAATCACGCTGCTTGTATGGCTGAGGTTTCACGGTCACCGTGTCGCTGGCAGTCCAATTGGCGTCGGCTCCAAATTCGTTCATCATCCACAATGTCAGGTCGATGTAGGGTCTTGAAATGATGTCGCCTTTCAGTTTCAGTTCAAGGCCGTGGCGCAAGTTGGGACCGATGAGCAACAGAGCGGATATGAATTGCGAACTGACACTTCCAAGCATCTCAACCTCTCCGCCTTCCAGTTCGTTTCCTCTGATGCGGAGCGGTGGGAAGCCTTCTTCGTTCACGTATTCAATATCGGCTCCCAGATAGCGCAGAGCGTTCACAAGTACGCTGATAGGACGATGTTGCATGCGCTCAGTACCAGTGATGACGTGCTCGTGTCCTTTGAGGGTCGCCAGATAGGCAGTCATGAATCGCATTGCCGTTCCTCCAGCCTTGATGTCAATCACTTCGGGCATGTCTCGCAAAGCGTTGATGATGACCTCGGTGTCGTCGCAATCCGATAGGTTTTGTGGCACTACGGTACCACCTGTTTGCGCATAGATAATGAGTGCGCGGTTGCTGATGCTTTTTGAAGCGGGCAGTTTGATGTTTGTGTTGATATGGTGGGGTGCTTTGATGATATATTGCATGTCGTTGTTATGATGGTTCAGTTCTCGTATCTCATAAATGATGTACAAAGGTAAGAATTTTTCCTGTTATAGCCAAATAATAGGTCTTTCAATTCAGTTATATAACGAATTTTAAAGAAAAAATGTATCAAAAATTTGCACATGTCGATAAAACTGCGTAACTTTGCAACCGCAAAACAAAAAGGATCGGGATTTAGCGCAGTTGGTAGCGCACACGTCTGGGGGGCGCGAGGTCGCTGGTTCGAGTCCAGTAATCCCGACAAAAAAGAGTCCAAACCGCTGTTAGTGGTTTGGATTTTTTTATAACGATATGGCAGTTGACCTGTATTATATCCTCGAATATTTCCTCGTTTTGTCATTGATGGCTTTTGAGCGTGTCATTGATGGTCTTTGACCACGTCATTGCATAGCTTTGAGGCGGTCAAAAGCCACAAATGAGAATGCCATTTGTGGTCTTTGGCAGGCCGCGAGAATAGGTGTCGTATTTACAACCGAACAAATCGAACAGATAACAGTTCGATTTTTGAGGGTACTATTGAGGCCTGTATTTAAGTATAAAGATTTTTTATTTATATATATAAATAAAGTTGGAATTAGAGTATAGATGGAGAAGTAGGGGTGTCAGGAAACTAACTGTTATCTGTTCGAACTGTTCGCTTTCTTCCTTTCAATGACTTTTCATCACTTTGTGTATTTTGTAGATAAAATGCAGAACAATTAAATTGTTCAATAGGAGACCGTGCAATCGAAACCTGCTTTGACGACCATATCGTGAATGTGGTCGAGTTCTTCGTGTGTTGCCTTTTGAAGTCCTTGTGTAGGCGTCTCGCGATCGATGGTGTAAATCATCACTTGACGTGGCTTTATGCACTGCAACGCTCCCAACCAAGGGGTGACGTAGAAATCGGTGGTGTTGTCGATGTCCTCACCTTTCAGGAACATGGTTTGAATGATGACGTTTCCATGAAATTGTTCCAGTTGCTCCACTATTTTCTCCACATCGTAATGCTTTTGAGGGACATCCACCTTGTTGATGAACGACAGATCAACGGTATCGAGTTTCTGAATGTTGTTGTCAATGCGCATCAAGGCCTCGAAAACATCGGTGCGGTGAAGCATTGTGGCGTTGCTGAGTACGCTGACTTTGGCCTCAGGGCAGAACTGGTTGCGCAACAGGATGGTGTCGTCGATGATTTCTGCGAACTTCGGGTGGGCGGTAGGCTCACCGTTGCCAGCAAAAGTCAACACGTCGGGCATGCGGCCTTCTGCTTTCATAGCCATCAGTTTTTCTTTCAAGGCATTCGCAACCTCTTCACGCGTAGGACGGGGGAGAGTGGGGCGATGCTGGCCATTAAAACCGCATTCGCAATAAATGCAATCGAAAGTACATAGTTTTCCATCGGCAGGCATCAAATTGATGCCCAACGACAAGCCAAGTCGGCGGCTGTGAACAGGGCCGAAGATGGGCGAAGGGTAGATAATCGTGCTCATTTCGGCTGCAAAGATAGAAAATAATCTGGAAATTTGAGTGCATGCGGCGAGTATATTGCAAAATATTTCTTAAATAATTTGGCGGTGGATTGATAATGTTGTACCTTTGCAAGGAAATTGGTATATTATATCTTGTCACGAAATGAGAAAAAAACGAAATAAGCCCCGCAATCGACATGGATTGCAGGCTGTTACTTTATGTATCAGTACGGCAATGGTGTTGGTGTTGTTGGGCTTGGTTGTGTTTTCGGTGTTGTTGGGCCGCAATCTCTCTTCGCACGTGAAGGAGCATTTGGTGGTGACGATGATGCTCGAGCAAGACATGACTGATCCCGAGGCTCGTCAGGTGTGCAAAAACCTGGAGGCTCGTCCCTATGCGAATGGCTTGGAGTATGTCAGCAAGGAGCAGGCTTTGCAAGCGGCCGTGAAGGAATTGGGCTCCGATCCATCGGAGTTCGTGGGTGGAAATCCGTTCACACCTTCCATCGAATTGACGATGAAGGCCGACTATGCCAACAACGACTCGTTGAAATGGATTGCCAAAGAGTTGAAGGCCTTTCCAAAAGTGACAGAGATTAGTTATCAGAAGGACTTGATAGAGGCCGTGAACCACAATCTGGCAAAAATCAGCTTGGTGTTGCTGGTGTTGGCGGCTCTGCTTACGTTTGTTTCGTTCTCGCTCATTAACAATACGGTACGTTTGGGCATCTATGCCCGTCGGTTCTCTATCCATACGATGAAATTGGTGGGAGCTTCATGGGGATTCATCCGCCGCCCCTTCCTCAAGAAAGCCATTCTCATAGGAGTTGTGGCCGCCGTGTTGGCTTGCGTGGTGCTGGGATGTTTCTTCTACGCTGTCTATCTGAACGAACCAGAGATACAGTCGGTCATCACGTGGAAAGAGTTGAGCATTACGGCTGGTGCTGTCTTCCTTTTCGGATTGGTCATCACGGTGTTGTGCTCGAACATTTCGGTGAACAAGTTCTTGCGTATGACCGCAGGAGAGCTATACAAGATTTAATCATTGAATAATAAAAAAACAAATATAAATATGGATAAAAAGAATTTCGCATTCGGCAAGACGAACTTCATCTTGTTGGCTGTTGGTATGGTTGTCGTCATCATCGGCTTTTTGCTGATGAGTGGTGGAGGTTCGAACGAAACAACCTACGATCCTTCCATTTTTGACGCTCGCCATATCAAAGTGGCTCCGATAGTGTGTTTCATCGGGTTTGTTTCGATGATTTATGCCATTATTCGCAAGCCGAAGGACTAAACTAGAACCTATAAAGTGCGAATTAGGAAATGAATTGGATTGAAACGATTATTATAGCTATTGTGGAGGGATTGACAGAGTTTCTGCCAGTTTCGTCTACGGGGCATATGATTATTACCCAGAATCTTCTGGGATTGACTCCAGAGGCTATGTCGGGTGACGACTTGGCTTTTCTGCATGCTTTCACTTTCATCATTCAGTTTGGTGCCATTCTCTCGGTGGTATGTCTTTATTGGAAGCGCTTCTTTCAGTTTGACAATACGCCTGCACCTGCTGGTAGCAACTTCCTACAGAGGTTGAAACATCGGTATTACTTCTATTGGTTGCTCATCGTGGGAGTTCTGCCTGCGGTAATCATTGGGTTGCTTGCCAAGAAGTCGGGATTGCTCGATTGGTTGCTCAATAGTGTGGAAGTGGTGGCCGTGATGTTGGTCGTGGGTGGTGTGTTCATGCTCTTTTGCGACAAATTGTTCAATAAAGGCTCTGATGCCAACCGCGTCAATGAGAAACGTGCCTTCAATATAGGTCTCTATCAATGTATCTCGGTCATTCCTGGTGTATCGCGCTCTATGGCGACAATAGTGGGTGGTATGACACAAGGATTGACACGCAAACGTGCTGCTGAGTTCTCGTTTTTCTTGGCGGTTCCCACGATGGCAGGAGCGACACTTCTGGACTTGCTGGATTTAATGAAGGAAGAGACCGCTTGGGCTACAAGTCACAACATTGCCATGCTCGTCCTTGGTTGTGTCGTTGCTTTCATTGTGGCCTTGCTTGCCATGAAGTGGTTCGTGGGATTCCTTACAAAATACGGATTCAAGGCTTTTGGCTATTATCGCATTCTTGTTGGCACCATCATCATCGTGTTGTTGCTTACAGGACATTCACTCGTAATGGTTGACTGATGAACTTTCAGGAAGGAGTGATTTTTGCCATCGACAAACCTTATCGCATGTCGAGTTTCGGGGCTTTAGCCCACGTCCGTTTCTTGATTTCCAAGAAAATCGGAGTGAAGCGAGTGAAAATAGGACATGCAGGGACGTTGGACCCTTTGGCCACTGGCGTGTTGGTGCTTTGTACGGGACGTGCGACGAAACAGATTGAGCAGTTGCAATATGATACGAAGGAATATACCGCCACCTTGCAACTAGGCGCTACGACGGCCAGCTATGACAAGGAGCACACGGTGAACATGACATATCCTACGCGTCATATCACACGTGAACGAGTAGAACAGGTGTTGGCACAATTCATAGGGGAAGTACCGCAAGTTCCACCTACCTACAGCGCTGTCAAGGTGGGTGGAGACAGGGCTTATAAGTTGAGGCGCAAGGGCGAAGAAGTGGAATTGAAAGCCAAGATGGTGCGTATCGACGAGATCGAACTGACCGACTTTGATGCCCAGAAGATGCAAATGAGCATTCGTGTCGTGTGTGGTAAAGGGACATATATCCGCTCGTTGGCCCGCGATATTGGTAGGGCGTTGGGTAGCGGGGCGTTCTTGACAGCACTACGACGTACTAGAGTGGGGGACATCCGTGTGGAAGACTGTGTGGATTTCGACCATTTCAGAGAGTGGCTAGACAAACAGAATATCGAATAATAAAATATGAAGTTATCACAATTCAAATTCAAACTACCCGAAGAACAAATTGCTCTTTATCCCAGCAGTTTGTATCGAGAGTTCGAGAACGAAGACGGCACAAAAGAAACAGTGCGCTTCACGCGTCGTGACGAATGCCGTCTGATGGTGCTCCATCGTAAGTCGCAGACTATTGACATGTTCAAGCGCGATGATGAAGGCAACCCTATTGAGGGCGAATACCTGGATTTCCGTTCTGTGCTCGACTATTTTGATGAAGGTGACACGTTCGTCTTCAATGACACCAAGGTGTTTCCTGCACGCCTTTATGGCACGAAGGAGAAGACCGATGCGAAAATAGAGGTGTTCCTTTTGCGCGAACTGAACGAGGAGATGCGCCTTTGGGATGTTTTGGTGGAGCCTGCACGTAAAATCAGGATTGGCAACAAACTGTTCTTTGATGAAAGTGGCACGATGGTAGCTGAAGTCATCGATAACACCACCAGCCGTGGACGAACCCTGCGTTTCCTCTATGATTGCCCCCACGATGAGTTCAAACGCGAGCTTTTTGCTTTGGGAGAGGCTCCGCTGCCTCGCTACGTCATCGACAATCGCGAGAGTCATCATGCTGACGAGCAAGATATGGACGACTTCCAATGCATCTTTGCCAAGAACGAAGGAGCTGTTACCGCACCTGCAACAGGACTTCATTTCAGTCGCGAGTTGATGAAACGCATGGAGATCCGCGGAATGAACTTCGCTTATATCACCTTGCATTGCGGATTAGGCAACTTCCACGACATTGAAGTGGAGGATTTGACAAAGCACAAGATGGATTCAGAGCAGATGTTCATCGGCAAAGAGGCTTGCCAGATTGTCAACGAAGCCAAGAAGGCTGGACATCGAGTCTGCGCTGTCGGCACAAGCGTCATCAAGGCCACAGAGACCGCTGTCGGCACCGATGGACTGCTGAAGGAGTATGAGGGATGGACCAACAAGTTTATCTTCCCGCCTTATGACTTCGGATTGGCCGACTCTATGATTGCCAATTTCTATCATCCACTATCCACCTTGTTGATGGAAACTGCAGCCTTTGGTGGTTACGAACTCGTGATGGAGGCATACGAAATGGCGGTGAAGAATGGCTACAAGTTCGGTTGTTATGGTGATGCTTTGCTAATAGTGAACGACTAATGCACATCGTTTATCTCAGTTTGGGGACGAATCTTGGTTATCGTCGGCGCAACATTCGTCGTGCGATAGCGAAAATAGGAGAGCAGATTGGCGCTGTTGTGCGCCAATCTGCTCTCTACGAAACCGAACCTTGGGGATTCGAATCTTCTCATCGGTTCATGAATGCAGCCATCTGCGTGGAGACATCGTTGACGCCGCGTGAGTTGTTGACGGCCACGCAAGACATTGAACGGCAATTGGGACGAACTCATAAGACCCGTAAAAACGCCGATGGGCTTCCTGCCGAGGGTACGGAATATCAAGACAGGCTCATCGACATCGACATCTTGCTTTATGATGACATCAGCGTTGACGAACCTGACTTGAAGATTCCTCATCCATTGATGTGTGAACGTGATTTCGTGATGCGTCCTTTACGCGAAATAAACCCCACGATTGATATGTGATGTACATATTACCAACGCAAACAAAATCCCCACAACACTCTGAAGAGGTTGTGGGGATTGTTGTTTTCAAAAAACTGGCAGCGATTATCGACGCAGACCCAGTGACTTGATGAGTGCGCGATAGCGCTCGATGTCGCGATCCTTCAAGTAGGCAAGCAATTTGCGACGCTTACCAACCAACATGGTGAGCGAACGAGCTGTCACGTGGTCCTTGTGATTTTGTTTGAGGTGCTCGGTCAGATGCGAAATGCGATAGGTGAACAAAGCGACCTGGCTCTCAACAGAACCGGTGTCTTGTGCGCCTGTACGACCATACTTCTCAAAAATCTCTGCTTTTTTCTCTTTGTCTAAATACATGATGTTTTTTGATTAATAATGTTTTGAAATTACATCCTTCGGATGCACTTGCCGCCTTAATCACAACGGTAGACATCACCAGAATGCATCGGATTTTCCGAAATCGGCTGCAAAGTTACGATTTTTAATGTATAATGAAGAATGTTCCGAGAAGAATCTTCGTGTGGAAATGCGTTTTTAACATATTTTTAGTCGCTTGACTACCAATTCTTTACACATCATTCTTCATTCTTCATTCTTTTTCGTACCTTTGCACCCAAATTCAAAGGATAATAAAAATGCAAGACATTAGGAACATCGCCATCATAGCGCACGTTGACCACGGCAAGACGACGCTTGTAGATAAAATGATGCTGGCTGGACATCTTTTCCGCGAAGGGCAGAACCTCTCCAGCCAAGTGCTCGACGCCAACGACTTGGAGCGCGAACGTGGTATAACTATTCTTTCCAAAAACGTTTCCATCAATTGGAAAGGAACTAAAATCAACATTATTGACACCCCGGGACACAGCGATTTTGGTGGTGAAGTGGAGCGTGTGCTGAACATGGCCGATGGCTGTTTGCTATTGGTTGATGCTTTTGAAGGCCCGATGCCCCAGACGCGATTCGTGTTGCAGAAAGCGTTGCAGATTGGTTTGAAGCCCATTGTTGTGGTCAACAAGGTTGACAAACCCAATTGCCGCCCCGAGGAGGTTTATGAAATGGTGTTCGACTTGATGTTCTCGCTCAACGCCACAGAAAACCAACTCGATTTCCCTGTTGTTTACGGATCAGCCAAAAATGGATGGATGGGAGAGGAGTGGCAAAATCCCACCAATGACATTACTTATTTGCTCGACAAGATAGTTGAAGTGATTCCCGCTCCCCAACAAATCGAGGGAACGCCGCAGATGCTCATCACTTCACTCGATTACAGTAGCTACACGGGGCGCATTGCTGTGGGTCGTGTGCATCGTGGAACACTGACTGATGGTCAGCAAATCACCATTTGCCATCGCGACGGTTCGCAGGAAAAGACGCGCATCAAGGAACTGCACACCTTTGAGGGAATGGGTCACCAACGCACGCAGTCGGTGGATTGTGGCGACATTTGTGCAGTCATTGGTTTGGAGCGTTTCGAGATTGGCGATACTATCTGCGATATTGAGAATCCCGAGCCATTGCCACCTATTGCCATCGATGAGCCTACCATGTCGATGCTTTTCACCATCAACGACTCGCCATTCTTTGGCAAGGAAGGCAAGTTCTGCACTTCTCGTCACATCAACGACCGTTTGACGAAGGAGTTGGAGAAGAACCTCGCTCTGCGCGTAGAGCCGTTCGAAGACAGTACCGACCGTTGGATTGTCAGCGGACGTGGTGTGTTGCATCTCTCGGTTCTCATCGAAACTATGCGTCGCGAAGGTTATGAGTTGCAAGTGGGTCAACCGCAAGTGATTTACAAGCAGATTGACGGCCAACGTTGCGAGCCTATCGAAGAACTCACCATTAATGTTCCAGAGACATTTGCTTCAAAAATGATTGATATGGTCACACGTCGCAAGGGCGAGATGACCTCGATGGAGAGTCAGGCCGACCGTGTGAACATTGAGTTCGACATTCCCTCACGTGGTATCATCGGTTTGCGCACCAACGTGTTGACTGCTAGTCAGGGCGAAGCTATCATGGCTCACCGCTTCAAGGAATACCAGCCTTTTAAAGGCGAGATTGAGCGTCGTGTGAACGGTTCGATGATTGCTATGGAGACAGGCACCGCCTATGCTTATAGCATTGACAAGTTGCAGGATCGTGGAAAGTTCTTCATCGACCCAGGCGACGAGGTTTATGCTGGACAAGTGGTGGGCGAGCATGTCCATGATAACGACTTGGTCATCAATGTGACCAAAGCCAAGCAGTTGACTAACGTTCGTGCTTCGGGTTCTGACGACAAGGCTCGCATCATCCCCAAGATCATCATGTCGCTCGAAGAGTGCTTGGAATACATCAAGTCCGACGAGTTGGTGGAGGTGACACCCAAATCGATGCGTATGCGCAAGACAATCCTCGACCACTTGGAGAGAAAGCGTGCTAACAAAGAGTAATTCAGTACAGAGATAAAAGGAAACGCCCTCGAAAGTTCAAGCTTTCGGGGGCGTCTCTTATTGTATGTGTGAGCGTTACGTGTTGGGGTAGATAGTGTTCTCAGGTTTCATGCAAAGCAGCACCTCGTCGAGAAACTTTTGTGCTTCCCATCGAGCCATAGGCAGGTCGTGGAGCAGATAGTTGCCGCAATCGCGTGGAGCCGCACCAGGAATCTCGCCCTCGAAATTGGCGATGAAACGGAACGTCTCCTGCATCAGTGGCAGGATGTCATTGGGTTGCAGTTCACCTCTCATCAGCAGATAGTTGCCCGTAAGGCAGCCCATAGGCCCCCAATAGATGATGCGGTCTTTCCATTCGGGGTTGTTGCGTAGATATGTGGCAGCCAGATGCTCGATGGTGTGTAAGGCTCCATTGTGGAGCGCTGGTTCACGATTGGGTTCTTTCATTCGGATGTCGAATGTTGTGACGACTTCGCCTCCCACCTTATCGCGTCGTGATACGAAAATGCCGCGCTTCAAACGGCAGTGGTCGATTGTGAAACTGGGTATTTTCTCCATAGTTCTAAATGTTCATCAAGAAACGGCGTGTGGCGTTGAACGAGCCTTCCGCCATACGGTTCCAGAAATCAAAATACTGAGCGGCCTTCTCGTCTTTCAGCGGCACATCGCTGATGATGCGGAACGAGATGAACGGCACCTTGTAGATGTAGCATGTCTGTGCGATGGCGCAACTTTCCATATCCACAGCCTTTGCATCGGGGAAGTTTTCCAGGATCGACATCATCTTCTCACGTGAATCAACAAACCAATCGCCGCTGACGATGGGGCCTGAATAGATGTTCGATGTCGGCTGTTGGGCGTTGTCGGAATTTAGTGCTTTATCCACGAACTCCTTGGGTGCTACGAAAAAAGGAGGCATACCCACAAACTGCCCGCGTTGCACTTCGCTGCCACAATAAACGTCGTGATAATAATAGTGTGAGCCCACAACGATGTCGAGCGGATTCATATTGACGTCGGCTCCACCTGCCACGCCTGTTGAAAGCACGAGGTCGGGCTTGTAGTTGTTGATCATCTCCACTGCACCAATAGCAGCATTCACTTTGCCGATGCCACATTGCTGCATGATGAGTTGGTGGGCTATTGGTTGCCCGTCGTCAGTCGTGCGGTGAGTATCCAGTTCACCAATCACAAAATCTTTTCCGTTTTTTCGCTCGGTGTGGCTGTCATCGAGCAGTGTGCGTAGTTGCGTGAACTCCTTGTCCATCGCAACGATGATGCCAATTTTCATGTTTTTTCTCTCTCTCTGTTTTCCGTTGCAAAGTTACAAAGAATCGTTGAAATGGACAAAAGATTTCAGAGAAATAGTTTTCGCCTTGTTAAGTGTGATGGTTACATGCGAACGAACGAACAGTTGAACAGTTTTGTGTGTGAAACTGCAATAGAAGGTTATTATTATATTATATAATAATAAAAGTTTTGTTCGCGCAAAAATAGAAACTGTTCAACTGTTCGTTCGTTCGCTGTTCGCTCACATGTCCGCGTTCTTTTTAGAACAAGTGGCATTGTCAAAGACCATCTTTGACCTTGTCATTTGTGGCTTTTGACCGCCTCATTGCATAGCTTTGACCGTGTCATTGCATAGCTTTGAGCATGTCATTTGTGGTCTTTGACAAGGCTAAAATGTTTCATGGCGATTTTGAAATGTGGTGAATGGCGGGTTCAAAGACAAAAAATCGATGATTTTATTTTGTTCTGCCCTTGGTTTTGATTATCTTTGTAGCTGAAATTAAAAACAACGTTGATTTATGGAGATATTGAAGAAATATTTGTGGGATGTCATTGCGGTGGTGCTGTTCGCCGTCATCGCCTTTGCTTACTTCGTTCCAGCCGATTTGGAAGGTCGCATCTTGTATCAGCATGACGCATCGGCTGGTCGTGGTGCCGGTCAGGAAGCAGCCACTTATTACGAGAAGACGGGCGAGCGCACTCGTTGGTCGAATGCCACATTTAGCGGTATGCCGACCTATCAGACGGCGCCTTCCTATAAGAGCACAAACGTGTTGGAGTCGGCAGCCAAGGCTTATCACTTGTGGCTGCCCGAGAATGTGTGGTATGTGTTTGTCTATTTGCTGGGTTTCTATATCCTGTTGCGCGCCTTCGACTTCAAGCAGCATCTGGCTGCGTTGGGAGCCGTTGTGTGGGCGTTCTCCAGCTATTTCTTCATCATCATCGCTGCCGGCCACATCTGGAAGGTGTGGGCGTTGGCTTATCTGCCGCCGATGATAGCTGGAGTGGTGCTGGCTTATCGGGGCAAATACTTGTGGGGCTTCATCGTAACAGCCTTGTTTGCAGCCTTCGAAGTGAATGCCAACCACGTGCAGATGACCTATTATTTCCTGTTCGTCATCGCAGCGATGGTGTTGGCGTTCTTCATCGATTCGATAAGAAACGGCAAGTTGGCTCGTTTTGTCAAAGCTACAGCAGTGTGTCTGGCTGCGGCGGCAGTGGGTATCGGCATGAATCTGTCAAGCCTCTATCATACCTGGCAATACGGACAGGAGTCGATGCGTGGCAAGAGTGAGTTGGTGAAAGCCGACAAGAGCGACCAGACAAACAGTGGTTTGGAACGTTCGTATATCACACAGTGGAGCTATGGAATCGGCGAGACGTGGACATTGCTCATTCCAAATGCCAAGGGTGGTAGCCACGGCGACCGTCTGGGCAAGCATGAGAATGCGATGGCTAAATGCGACGATCCGCAATTGAGGGACTTCCTGGCACAATGGTTCCCTTATTGGGGCGATCAGCCTTTCACGGCAGGTCCTGTCTATGTGGGTGCGTTCGTGTTGATGCTCTTCATTCTGGGATTGTTCATCGTGAAAGGCCCCATGAAGTGGTGTCTGTTGGGAGTCACAATTCTGTCGATATTGCTGTCGTGGGGAAAGAACTTCATGGGCTTCACCGATTTCTTCATCGACTATATGCCCATGTACGCCAAGTTCCGAACGGTGTCGTCTATATTGGTCATCGCCGAGTTCACCATCCCGTTGCTTGCTGTGATGGCCTTAAAGCAACTGATCACCAACACCGAGCAGTCAACGCCTAACACCCAGCGTTACATTTACATCGCGTTCGGTCTCACGGCAGGCTTTTGTTTGTTGTTCGCTTTGCTGCCTACGGCATTCTTCACCTTCACTTCCGAGAAGGATGCGCAGATGCTTTCCCAATATGCTCCGCCCGAGATGATGAACCAGATATTGGCAACGTTGACGAAGATGCGCGTACCTCTGTTTACCGCCGACTGCTGGCGCTCGTTCTTCATCATTGTGATAGGTACGTTGTTGCTGTTGCTCTATCGTGCACGGAAAATGAAGGCCGTCTATATGGTGCTGTGTGTATGCGCGTTGGCATTGGTGGACATGTGGACAGTGAACAAGCGCTATCTGAACGATGACATGTTCGTGGAGAGAAGCGTGCGTGAGACTCCGCAGCAAATGACCGCCACCGATCAGCAGATACTTGAAGACAAGTCGCTCGATTATCGTGTGTTGAATCTGGCGGGCGATACCTTCAATGAGAACGAAACCAGTTATTACCACAAGTCGATAGGTGGCTATCATGCCGCTAAACTACGCCGTTATCAGGAGATGATAGAGGCATACATCTCGCCCGAGATGCAGAAGATGATGCCTGCCATCGCTGAAGCACAAGGCGATATGACAAAGGTGGCTGGCGACTCCATCTATCCCGTGCTGAACATGCTGAACATGAAATATGTCATCATGCCTTTGCAGGGTGGACAAACAGTGCCCATTATGAACCCCTATGCGTTTGGCAATGCGTGGATGGTGGACAAGATTGAATATGTGGACAATGCCAACCAGGAGATTGAGCGCATTGCGAAACTCAATCTGCGCCATGAAGCTGTTGCAGATGCTTGTTTCAAGCAGCAGTTGGGAGAGGCTGTCGTGCAAGATACGGCTTCGGTGGTAACGTTGACTGCCTACGAACCTAACCAACTGTCGTATGACGTTGTGTCGGGCAAAGGTGGCGTGGTGGTGTTCTCCGAGATCTATTATCCTGGATGGACAGCCACGATTGATGGGGAACCAGCTGAGCTGGGTCGTGTGAACTATATCTTACGAGCCTTGAATGTGAAACCTGGCAATCACAAGGTGGTGCTGAGTTTCTTCCCGAAGTCGCTCGACCGAACGGAGTCGGTGGCTTATATCTCTTACGCTGTCCTGCTGTTGGCTGCCTGCTTGGGTGGCTATCTGGTATGGAGACGCAGAATGGAAGGAAAAACTGAAAACTCTTAATACTTTAACATGAGACACAAAAAGCTTTTCATCGTGGCCTTGGGGTGTTTGTGCTTTGCCTCCGCCTATTCGCAGACAGATCGGCCGTGGTCGTCGAGCATGAACCTGCGTATCAATGCCACGAGCGATTGCACCATTCCGTTCTACATCTCTGACCCTGGTAAGAAACTGCCCATTCGATGGGGGCTTGACGTGGCGTGGATAAGCGAGCAGAATATACGAAAAGGTGTTAACCATATCGGTAAGGAAAATCTGTCGTTGGTGCGTGGCAGTTTCCAGACGACACACGCATTGGTGGGCGACACCAAACTGACAAGTGCCCAGCAAACTGTGCTGAAAGAACGTATGCGACTGACGGACATAGTGGGCGACGATGTGGATTTGATACTGAACGAAGACCAAGAACAGGGCATCATCAACTATTATGTGACGAATGGAGTGGCCGACATTGGCCATTGGACCAACCTGATTGATGCCACTGTGGAATGGATTGAAACCAATTACCCGAAGCATAAGGTGGTGGCCATCTCGCCGTTCAATGAACCGGATTTTGGTTGGGGGCAGGGTTCGATGGCCGACTTCAAGGAGATTGCCAAACAGCTGAAGGAGGATTATCCGCGTTTCAAGGACATTGCAATCACGGGAGGAAATACCCTTAACAATGACAGGGCACTGGAATGGTACAATGGCTTGAAACCGTATGTGGATTGGGGTAACACCCACCAATTGGCTGGTGAATTCGATACTTATGCCGACTTCTATAAGCAGGTGGTTGCCGATGGCAAATATGCTTATGCCGACGAGGTGCATAATGTGGGCGAAGCCATGATAGGCGCCGAATATGGTGTGCAAGCTGCCGTGTGGTGGGGCTTCGATAGTCGTGCCCGAGGTGAGTTCTGCCATATCAGCAATCATGGTTCGCGCATTGGTTATGGCGAGAATCGCAGTGCTTGGACAATGGCTTCTGTCTATCGAAACGATGAGACGGGCGATGTGAAGGCCTTTGTAGGGTCGTCAGAGCGTCAAGCTAACAAGTCATCGTTCTTGTTCTTGAACCCCGAGCGCGAGGTTTATTACGATGGTCAAGGCCCCTTCCGTGAGTTCAGAATGGAGATTCCTGGTGGTGGTGGGTATCAATCGGGGCAAACAAATGCCGAGCGCGTGATTGACGTGAACTATGGTGAGGATGTCCCCCCCAGTGCCATCGATGGAAGATACAAGATTGTGAACAGGGCTTCGGGAATGGTGGTGGCCATCAATGGAACCCGAGATGGACACCCGAATATCAGTCAGGTCACTTACACGGGCGACAAGGCGCAGCAATGGGACGTGACGTTGGTGGATAGCCGCATTGGAGGCGATTACAGCTTCTATAAAATCACGAATGTTAACGACGGCAAGTACATGAACGTCTTGAACAACTCCACGAAGTCGCAAGGTAATGTCATTGCTTATAATGCCGATTGCGCTTCTAACGAACAATGGTATTTGGAATACGCAGGCGACGGTTTCTATTATATCAAGAACCGCGAAAGCGGACTTTATCTGGATTCGCAATTCGCATTTGCCTATCAAGGTGGTAATATCCGTCAAGCAACATTGAGAGCTGAAGATTCACGTTTCGCCCAGCAGTGGCGCTTCCTTCCGTTGGATGCTGAGTGTGAGTTTGAGGCACCCGCGCAACCCACAGGACTTACAGCCAAAGCTCAATCGGCTTCCGTTCGCTTGGAATGGATGGCTAATAGTGATGCTGATTTGGAGGGATACATGGTGCTTCGTGCGAAAGCTGATGGAGAGGATTGGGATGTTATTGCAAGAAAAGTCCCTCAAAATGCATTTGTCGACAACACATGCCGACAAGGCGTTCAATATAAGTATAAGGTGAAGGCCATTGACAAATCGGAGAATCTTTCCGATGCTTCCACATCAGTCTTGGCTACACCATCTGGCGAAAGGTCGTTGATTGCGAATTGGCAATTTGATGATGATCTTTTTGATAATACTGAGAACTTGATGGATTGTATTCATTCTGCCACACCCACTTTCACTAATGCTCATAAGTCGGGTGAAAAAGCGTTGAATCTCTCTAATAACGCCTATTTGCAATTGCCTTACCAAGTTGCCGACATGGACGAAATGACCATTGCTGTTTGGGTGAATTGGCGTAGTTCAAATAGTACGTGGCAACGCATCTTCGACTTTGGAAACGACACCGACCATTATATGTTCCTCACGCCGAGCAATGGCTCTGTGATGCGTTTCGCCATCAAGAATGGCGACGAGGAACAACAGGTTGATTGCAAAACCAAATTGCAATCGAATGCATGGAAACATGTGGCTGTGGTCATAGGAAAAGATAAAATCACAATTTATGTCAATGGGGAGGAGGCTGCTTCGAGCACAGATGTGACTATTAAACCGAGTGATATCCGTCCTTCGCTCAACTATGTGGGACGTAGTCAGTTCAAAAAGGATCCCATGTTTATTGGCTTTATAGATGACATGCGTATCTATAATTATCCGTTGACAGAAGATGAGGTGAAGAATGTAATGCAAGACTTGACGAACAGTGTTGATGCTTTGCCGTCCGCCGATTCCGATGCTGTTCTATATAATATAGGTGGAATAAAGGAGAAAACGCCAAATCGAGGTGTCGTAATCAAGAAAGAGAGTGATGGGACAACCCGAAAAATGGTCGTGAAATAAAAACCATGAAGAAGTTATTATCGTTGCCACCCAATCTGGTGGGATGTTTCCATGAAATCACCGGTTATTCGCCTGATGAGTGGTTCTGCACGAATGATCCTGTCGGGCGTAAATTGGGATCGGGTGGTGGGACCACGTGGCTTTTGCAGCAGGCTTTCGAAGATTCCCAAAAGAAGGGGCAGACTGAGGAAGGAGATTTTAGCGACTGGCTTGCTTCCGAACGTCGTTTGTTGCTACATGCTGGTGGGCAATGCCGCCGCTTGCCCGCTTATGCTCCTTCGGGAAAAATTCTGACACCAATTCCTGTCTTTCGTTGGGAACGTGGTCAACGATTGTCCCAAGACCTTTTGTCTCTTCAGATTCCACTTTATGAGCACATCATGGATGAGGCTCCTGCTTCATTGCATACGATGATTGTAAGTGGCGATGTTTATATTCGTGCTACAGAACCTATCGGAGAAATACCCGAGGCTGACGTGGTTTGTTATGGATTGTGGCTTGGAGCGGAAATAGCCACGAATCATGGTGTATTCGTCTCGTCTCGTCGTTCACCGATGGAATTGAAGTGCATGTTGCAGAAACCATCTGTAGAAACGCTTCATGAGTTGCAAAATGACCATCTTTATCTGACTGACATCGGCGTGTGGTTGCTGAGCGATCGAGCTGTTAAGGTGTTGATGGAACGCTCGATGCGTCAAGGTGATGTCGTCAACTATGACCTTTATGGCGAATTTGGTTGTTGTTTGGGTACTCACCCCACTCTTAATGATCCTGACATCAATGAACTTAGTGTGGCAGTCTTGCCGCTTCCTGGGGGTGAGTTTTATCACTATGGTACTTCCCATGAAATCATATCATCGACATTGGCGGTGCAGAATCTAGTTCACGATCAACGCGCCATCATGCATTTCGACCGTAAGCCGCGCCCCTCGATGTTTGTTCAAAATGCCGAAACTTGGATAAAACTCACGGAAGATAATCAAAACGTTTGGATTGAAAATTCGTGTGTGAGTGAGGGGTGGAGAATCTCCCATGACAACATCATCACGGGCGTTCCTGAAAACGCATGGCAGATTGAAGTACGAGAGGGGCAATGCATAGATATCGTTCCTATTGATAAAGACGAGTGGGTAGTGCGACCATACGGCTTTAATGACAAATTCAGAGGTGATATTCGTCATGAAGACACGCTTTTCATGGGTCATCCTTTCAAGGAATGGGCTACTGAACGAAAAATAGATATTTCCTCTGTAATAGGTTGCGAAGACTTGCAATCTGCAAAGATATTCCCCATTGTTCGCGACTTGGGTGACATTGGATTGGTGCTTCGTTGGATGTTGAACGAGCCTTTCCAGCCAGGAGGGCGGATGTTGTGGTTGAATTCGCGTCGAATGAGTGCTGATGAAATCTCCGCTGAAGCCAATTTGCGTCGATTGACTGACCAAAGGCGACAGTTCCGCATGAAGAATTGGCCTTTCTTGGCTAAGAATTACCAACATAGTGTGTTCTATCAAGTTGATTTGGAAGAGGCTGCGCGTGATTTCGCCGTCGGCAACATAGCCAAACCACATCCTTTGACAGATAACGAACCGTTATTGACTCGTATTCACGATGCCATGTTCCGTTCAGAATATCATCGTCAACGTTTCTTGAGAAATGCCCTTGAAGACGACGCGAAGAGTTATTCATTTTATGAAAAACAATCTTTTTCGCTACTTCAGGAAGGACTCACACATTATGCAAAGGAGTATCCTTGCGTTCCACGAATGTCTGTTTGTGCCGATCAGATTGTTTGGGGGCGTAGTCCTGTACGTATCGATATTGCAGGAGGATGGACGGATACACCACCTTTCTGCTTGATGGAGGGTGGAAATGTCATTAACTTGGCTATTGAGTTGAATGGGCAACCTCCTATTCAGACGTATGTGAAACCATGTAGTGAATTTCATATCGTTTTACGAAGCATAGACCTTGGTGCTTCGGAAATTGTGAAATCTTATAGCGAATTAATAGAGTTTAAACAAGTTGGCAGTCCATTCGCAATACCAAAAGCAGCACTCGCACTTGCTGGTTTCCATCCTGATTTCGCCCCATCACAATACTCATTCTCCAGCTTAGAAGACCAATTGCGTGACTTTGGTAGTGGAATCGAAGTGACTTTGCTCTCTGCCATTCCTGCAGGCAGTGGTCTTGGTACAAGTAGTATATTGGCCTCTACAGTGTTAGGTTCGCTGAATGATTTCTGTGGTTTGGGTTGGGATAAGAACGAAATCGGCCGACGTACTCTTGTACTTGAGCAATTGTTGACTACAGGTGGTGGTTGGCAAGATCAATTTGGTGGTCTGCTGGCCGGTGTCAAATTGTTGCAAACGTCTCGAGGTTTTGACCAGAATCCTGTTGTCAGGTGGTTACCAACAGGCATCTATACTCAGCCTGAATATCGGGCTTGTCATTTGTTGTATTATACAGGAATCACACGCACAGCTAAAAAAATATTGGGGGAGATAGTGAGGAAGATGTTTTTGAATCATCATGAAGAACTTTCCATGTTGCGTGAGATGAAAGAACATACACTCGATATGTATGATGCAATCCAACGCGAAGATTTTGAACGTATGGGACATTTGATGAGAAAGACGTGGAAACAGAATCAGGCCTTGGATAATGGAACTAATCCTGAAGAAGTGAAAAGGCTCACCAACCTCGTTGATGATCTTTGTTTGGGTTATAAACTGCCAGGTGCAGGTGGTGGTGGTTATCTTTATATGGTTGCTAAAGATCCTGAAGCCGCCATTCGTATTCGTCAGATATTGAACGAAAACAGAATCAATAAAAACGCTCGCTTTGTGGATATGACCTTGAGCAACAAAGGATTGCAAGTCAGCCGTAGTTGATGTTTTTTGTTAATAATAACACTCAAATATATGGAGTTTAGAACGCCTGTCCAGATTGCTCGTGCATCATTCTCGATACCTCCTTGTGCGAGGTTTTTGTTTGTTGGCTCATGTTTTGCTGACAACATGGGGCGTCGTTTTCTTGAAGAGAAATTCCGAGCAGAAACCAATCCTTTCGGTGTGATGTACAATCCAGCGAGTATTCTTCACACTATAGAGCGATTAGATGAACCCTTTCCTTATGTTGTGATTACGTTGGGTACCAACCATGTTTATCGGTTGAAAGAGACGGGCGAAATAGTTGACAATTGTCAGAAACGTCCACAAAAGTTGTTTAACGAGGAAGAACTGAGTGTTTCTGAGTGCCGTAACTATTTGGTGAAGACGATAGAATTGTTAGTAGAAAGATGTCCGTCTGTACATGTAATATTGACAGTGAGCCCTATTCGTTATGCAAAATATGGTTTTCATGGCAGTCAGTTGTCTAAGGCGACATTGTTATTGGCAGCAAATGAAGTGGCAAAAGAGTTTGCAGATTATGTCGTGTATTTCCCTGCTTATGAGATTCTAAACGATGAGTTGCGTGACTATCGTTTTTATGCCGCCGACATGATACATCCTTCAGAGAAGGCTGTGGAATTCATATGGCAACGTTTCGGTGAAACGTTTTTTGGTGAAGATACATGGCAGTTTATGGAAGAGTGGCGTCCGATAAAGGAAGCACTAGGACATCGCCCCTTCAATTCGGCATCAAAAGAGTATCAAGAATTCTTGGCCAAGACGCATGAAAAGGTCCGGTTGTTAGCCGAGAAATATCCAGGCTTTGCAATTTGAAACTTTTAAATAGTTTTTTGATACATATTAACTTATAAAAAACATTTGATTTCAATTATTTTCCTTAACTTTGCAATCAGAATTTTCATAAATAATAAAATCTATTTATAGAATCTATGGATAAGCAATATTTGTTAGGCTTTGACGTGGGTAGCAGCTCGGTCAAAGCTTCCCTCGTGGATGTAGAAAGCGGTCAATGTGCCGCTACAGCATTCTTTCCTGAGCATGAGGCTCCCATCAAGGCTGTGAAAGCTGGTTGGGCCGAGCAGAGCCCAGAGATGTGGTGGGATAATGCCAAATTGGCTTTGCGTAAGATTATGGCAGATGCTGGTGCCAAAGGCGAACAAGTGAAAGCCATTGGTATTTCGTACCAGATGCACGGATTGGTATGTGTTGATAAGAATCAGCAGGTGTTGCGCGATAGCATTATTTGGTGTGATTCGCGTGCCGTTCCATATGGAGAGAAGGCTTTCAATGCACTGGGAGCTGATCAATGTTTGGGACATTTGTTGAATTCTCCGGGCAATTTCACCGCAGCCAAGTTGGCTTGGGTTAAAGAGAACGAACCGAAATTGTTCGAAAACATCTATAAAATCATGTTGCCTGGTGATTATATCGCCATGCGCTTGAGTGGAGAGATCAACACAACAGCCAGCGGATTGAGCGAGGGAATGTTCTGGGACTTTAAGGAGAAGCGCCCTGCAAAGTTCTTGCTCGACTATTTCGGATTCTCAGAAGACCTGATTGCTCCTATCGTACCTACTTTCAGTGTTCAGTCGGTAGTGTCGAAGGCTGCTGCTGAAGAACTAGGACTCCAGGAAGGTACTCCTATCAGCTATCGTGCAGGAGACCAACCTAACAATGCTTTGAGTTTGAACGTGTTCAATCCCGGTGAGATAGCCTCAACAGCTGGAACCAGCGGTGTTGTCTATGGAGTTCTGGGCGATGTGAACTACGACCCGAAGAGCCGTGTCAATACCTTTGCTCATGTGAACTATACGCAGGATCTTGATCGTCTGGGCGTATTGCTTTGCATTAATGGCACAGGCATCTTGAATGCTTGGATTCGTCGCAATGTGGCTCCCGAGGGAATCTCGTATAGCGATATGAACGTAATGATGGAGAACATTCCCATCGGCAGCGAAGGTGTCTCAATCATTCCATTTGGCAATGGTGCAGAGCGTGTGCTCGAGAATCGTGAGATTGGCTGCAGCATCCACGGCATCAACTTCAACAAGCATTCGAAGGCTCACATCATGCGTGCCGCACAAGAAGGCATCGTGTTCTCATTCTGCTATGGCATGGAAGTCATGCAGCAGATGGGTATGGACATCAAGAAGATTCATGCAGGTCGTGCCAATATGTTCTTGAGCGACATCTTCCGTCAGACATTGGCAGGTGTTAGTGGCGCTACCATCGAACTCTATGAGACTGATGGCTCTGTGGGTGCAGCCAAGGGCGCTGGTATCGGTTGTGGTATCTATAAAGACAACGACGAGGCATTTGCAACACTTAAAAAACTGGCAGTCATCGAACCCGATTCTCAGAAACGCGATGAGTATCTGGCTGCCTATGCTCGTTGGAAGGAGACATTGGCCAAGAGCATTTGATAGACGTATAAACCAAAGAAATTCATTATAAACCAATAACTTTAATAACAACAAATTATGGCAAAAGAGTATTTTCCGTTTACCGGTAAAATTCCTTTCGAGGGAAAGGACAGTAAGAACGTAATGGCATTCCATTATTACGACCCCGAGAAGGTTGTGATGGGTAAGAAAATGAAGGATTGGCTGAAGTTCGCCATGGCATGGTGGCACACACTGGGTGGCGCAAGTGCTGACCAGTTCGGTGGTCAGACCCGTAGCTATGAGTGGGACAAAGCTGAGGACGCTGTACAGCGCGCCAAGGATAAGATGGATGCTGGTTTCGAGATCATGGACAAACTTGGCATCGAGTACTTCTGCTTCCACGATGTTGACCTCGTTGAAGAGGGTGCAACCATCGCTGAGTACGAGGCTCGCATGAAGGCTATCACCGATTATGCTGAGGAGAAGATGAAGCAGTTCCCCAACATCAAACTGTTGTGGGGTACAGCTAATGTTTTCGGTAACAAGCGTTATGCAAATGGTGCCAGCACCAACCCCGACTTTGATGTTGTGGCTCGCGCTATTGTCCAGATTAAGAACGCCATCGACGCTACTATCAAGCTCGGTGGTACGAACTATGTGTTCTGGGGCGGACGTGAGGGTTACATGAGCCTTCTGAACACCGACCAGAAGCGCGAGAAGGAGCACATGGCTACCATGTTGACAATGGCTCGCGACTATGCTCGTGCAAAGGGATTCAAGGGTACGTTCCTGATTGAGCCGAAGCCTATGGAGCCTTCAAAGCATCAGTACGATGTTGACACTGAGACCGTTATCGGTTTCCTCAAGGCTCATGGTCTGGACAAGGACTTCAAGGTGAACATCGAGGTCAACCACGCTACTTTGGCTGGTCACACCTTCGAGCACGAGCTGGCTTGCGCTGTTGACGCTGGTATGTTGGGTAGCATCGATGCCAACCGTGGTGATGCTCAGAATGGTTGGGATACCGACCAGTTCCCCATTGACAATTTCGAACTGACACAGGCCATGCTGGAAATCATCCGCAATGGTGGTCTGGGCAATGGTGGTACCAACTTCGATGCTAAGATTCGTCGTAACTCAACTGACCTCGAGGATCTGTTCATCGCTCACATCAGTGGTATGGATGCAATGGCTCGCGCTCTTGAGAATGCTGCAGCTATCTTGGAAGAGAGCGAACTGCCCGCAATGAAGAAGGCTCGCTATGCTTCGTTCGATGCTGGTGTTGGTAAGGACTTCGAGGATGGCAAGCTTACTCTCGAGCAGGTCTACGAGTATGGTAAGAAGGTTGAGGAGCCCAAGCAGACTTCTGGCAAGCAGGAGAAATACGAGACCATCGTAGCTCTCTATTGCAAATAATCGACACAACGTTCGATATATTATAAGGTGGTGCGCTAGTTTTAAACTGGCGCACTTCTTTTTTGTACTTTGTGAAAGTTTTTCAATTAGTATTTGTAGTTTTCTTCTTTTTTTTGTATGTTTGCAGTCAAATCAAAGCAAACATGAGAAAAACTATTCTATCATTCTTTTTTATGTTGCCAATGATGGCATTGGCTCAGTATAGGTCTGAGGTGTGGAGTCCTGACAATGGGGATGGAACCTATACCAATCCTGTGATTAATGCTGACTACTCAGACCCTGATGTGATTTGTGTGGGCGATGATTATTATTTGACCGCTTCTTCGTTCCAGTGCATTCCAGGACTTCCCGTCTTGCATTCAAAGGATTTGGTCAACTGGGAGATTATCGGTCATGCGCTGAAGGAACTGAAACCTCGCGAAGTGTTTGACAAACCACAGCATGGCAAGGGTGTATGGGCCCCCAGCATTCGTTATCACAATGGCGAGTTCTACATCTATTGGGGCGACCCCGATTACGGTGTGTTCATGGTGAAGACAAAAGACCCAGCGGGAGAGTGGGAGGAACCAGTATGTGTGATTCCCGGAACGGGAATGATAGACACCACCCCGTTATGGGATGACGATGGACGATGTTATCTTGTTAACGCATGGGCCAATAGTCGTAGCCGTTTTGCTTCGGTGTTGACGGTGCGTGAGTTGAATGCTGAAGGAACAAAAGCCGTTTCTGACCCAGTAATTGTGTTCGATGGAAATGGAACTGAGAATCGCACTTGTGAGGGGACGAAGTTCTATAAAAGAGATGGATGGTATTGGATAATGTGCCCAGCTGGTGGAGTACCCACTGGCTTCCAGTTGGCTATGCGTTCGAAGTCACCATATGGGCCCTATGAATATAAAAAGGTGTTGGCACAAGGCACCACTAATGTAAATGGTCCCCATCAAGGTGGATGGGTGCATACGGCACAAGGAGAAGATTGGTTCATGCATTTTCAGGACAAAGAAGCATATGGTCGAGTGGTGCATCTGCAACCTGTCACATGGAAAGACAACTGGCCTGTAATGGGGAAGGTGCCTGCTAAAGGGTATTGTGGGGAGCCTGTCACAACTTATCGCAAGCCGAAAAGCAATTCCACAACCATCGTGAATCCCGTGGAGAGTGATGAGTTCAATTCGCCCGTCTTGGGTAAACAATGGCAGTGGCAAGCAAATTATGACCAGAAGTACGGAATGCCTACTGCATTTGGAACAATGCGTATCTATACGTACAAATTAGATGATGCTTCTTTCAGTTTTTTGAATGTGCCAAACATGTTGCTACAAAAAACACCAGCGGATAGTTTTACTGCTACGACTAAGATTCGTATGACGGCAAAAGACCAGAATCAACTGGGTGGACTCATCATGATGGGGCTTGACTATAGCGCGCTTGTCGTCAAAAGAGTGGGGGATGAATTCCATTTGCTTCAAATCACCAATACAACCGATAAACGTAAAGCACATGGGGAAGAACTTATTGCCACGCTCAAACCTACCGAAAGCGATAAGATTGATTATCAGCCGGCTATTCACGAAACGATTTACCTACAGATGGTGATTGACAATGGTAAATGTAGGTTCTTCTATAGTCTCAATGGGAAGACATACAAAGAGGCTGGCACAGAGTTTCAGATGAAAGAAGGCAAATGGATTGGGGCAAAAATTGGACTCATTGCCGTAGAACCTGCTGGGAATACCAATCGTGGATGGATTGATGCCGATTGGTTCCGTGTGACGAAATAGAATCTGAAAAATCTTTACACGAGATAAGAGCTATCCTTTTGTTGTCTCAAAGGATAGCTCTTATGCTTCAAAAGCATAGTTTTCGTTCGCCCAAAAGATACCTTTGACCGAACTAAAAGCATGCTTTGATTTTCTGTATTGCAACTACTTGATAATCAATAGCATAAAAATCGGATTCTTCGCAAAAAGCACTCTCAATGCGAAGAATCCGATTTGAAAAATGTTTACATGTTATGCTTGGCGCTTGCCCCACAGTTTGGTCATGTCTTCCAGAGTCTTACCTTTGGTCTCGGGCACCAGTTTGGCCACGAAGATGGCGGCTATGACGCAGATGACACCATAGAGGCCATAGGTGAACCAGTGGCCGAAGTCATCACCCTCAGTGAGGTGCATGTTGAACATTGGCACGAAGGTAGAGGAGACTATAAAGTTGAAAATCCACTGGAAAGCCACAGCAATAGCTACAGCTCCACCACGGATGGTGTTGGGGAAGATTTCGGCGATGAGTACCCAGGTGATGGGACCCCATGAGAACATGAATGAAGCCGAGTAGAGGAGCAGAGAAGCTGCCGTAATGAACTCCATACCAGCATGTCCGAAGGTAAGGGCTACACCAAATGCTCCAAGAGCCATACCGAGCGAACCGTAGATGAGCAGCGGTTTGCGGCCCCACTTTTCGACAGTGAAGATGGCAACCAATGTGAACAGGATGTTGATGATACCCATGAATACGGTGATCATCATCGGGTTGTCCATGCCCATATCACCGAAGATACGCGGAGCATAGTAGAGCACGGCGTTGATACCCACAGCCTGCTGGAACACGCTGAGCATGATACCGATAAAGATACACATGAAACCATAGGTCATCAGCTTTTCGGTCTTCACCACCATGGTGTCCTTGATGTCCTGTAGGATCTGAGCGGCTTTGCTGCTACCGTTAATCTTAGACAGAATGCCCAATGCCTTTTGGTCTTTGCCGATGCTCACAAGATAACGCGGAGTCTCGGGTACGAAGCAGATGAGAAGTGCGAAGAGACCTGCGGGAACGGCCTCGCTACCGAACATGTAGCGCCAACCTGTGGTGACTGTCCATTGAGCAGCGGGGTTGATGGCTGCAATGCCTTTGCCCATTTCTTCCACCAGCGGCTGGATGTGTTGGCCAAGGATGAAGAAGTTGACGAAGTAAACGACCAACTGACCGAAGATAATGGCAAACTGGTTCCAAGAAACAAGCATGCCTCGGATGTTCGAAGGAGCCACCTCACCAATGTACATCGGGCAGATGGCAGAGGCAAGTCCTACGCCAATACCACCGATAATACGATAGATATTGAACATGATGAGCAGCGAGAAGCTAGGATTTCCATGCTCGAAGAACAAGAATTCGGGCTCCATGCTGCCGAGTGCTGAGATGAAGAACAGCAAACCGGCGATGATGAGCGAACGCTTGCGACCCAAACGGGTGGCCAGCAATCCAGACAATGCCGATCCGATAATACATCCGATGAGAGCGGAAGCGGATGTGAATCCGTGCCAACCATTAGTGTAGGCAAAGTCTTTAGATTCCATGAAAAACGCCTGGAGACCTTTTTCGGCACCAGAGATCACAGCGGTATCGTAACCGAAGAGCAAGCCGCCCAATACGGCGACCATCACGATGGAGATAAGATAGGCTTTTGAGCCAGTTTCATTTTGTTGCATAATGTTTAATTGATTTTTATGATTGTTTTTTGTAAGTCATTATCGTCACTGCTTCCTCCCACCATTAGTTCGTATTTGCCCTTTACGGTGCGTATGGTGTTGGTTTGTTTGTCCCAACCTTCGAAACGTTCACGAGGCATATCGATTTCCACGGTTTGTGTCTCGCCAGCATTCAAAGTCACTCGTTTATAACCACGCAAAGTCTTTAGCGGACCTTCGGCATCAGCTATATTGCGCACATAAACCTGCACCACTTCAGAACCTTTTCGGTTGCCCGTGTTGGTGACATCTACAAAGATTTTACCTTTCTTATATTTCATCTTGCCATATTTGAAAGTGGTATAGCTGAGTCCATAACCGAAAGGATATTGTGGCTGCCCGTTGAAATAACGATAGGTACGTCCTTTCATCGTGTAATCTTCGAAATCGGGCAATTGCTCAACGTTCTTGTAGAACGTGACGGGCAAACGGCCAGAAGGATTGTAATCGCCGAAAAGCACATCGGCTACAGCCGTTCCCCCCTGCTCGCCTGGATACCATGCTTGTATAATAGCATCTGCGAGTTTCGATTCACGCTCGAAGCCAATGGCTCCACCAGAGCAGTTGATGAACACCACATGCTTGCCAGCTTCGTGAAGTTGTTGCAGAATATCGCGTTGGGATTGTGGAAGATTGATGTCTGTGCGGTCTCCGCCTTTGAATCCAACCTCGTTGACTCTCATTTCCTCACCCTCCAAACGTGGTGAAATACCACCCACAAACACCACAACATCGGCATCGGCAGCCTGGGCGATGATATCGGAAGTGGGCAGAGTGCTCTTGCGAATGAAGTCGAAGTCAAGATGGGCCACACCATTGAATTGCACGTAGTCGATTTCCACGTTGTAGGTCTTCCCCTTTTCCAACCTGAACTCGCGGTTGATGTTCATCGTGTGATGGCAGACAGTCCATCGCGAAGCCAGTGTATCACCGTTTACGATGATGCGATAACCGTCGTCGACGGTCATATTCAGAATGATGGTCTCGTCTGCTTTCGCTGTGAGAGAGCCCTCGTATTTCGCGCTGAAATTCTCCAGATTCACGCCAGGAGCGAATACCGTAGCACCTCCATTGTCTTTGTTGATGGATTGTGTTTGGTAATCAACGGCAGCAGGTGCACCTTCCATTTCGGTGTTGTTCCAATAGGTGGCACGCATGCCTCGTCTTCCGTCAGGAGTCAGGAGCTCATTGATAAGACTTTCTTCGACGATGTTTCTCGTCAGTCCGCATCCTTTTATGAAGCGGGTTTGAGGCGCTTTGGATTGTATTCCTTCAAGAATGGTCACTGTGTGGGTGGGATAGCCGTTATAGTTGCCCCACATCATGGTGGAGTCGCAGGCATTTGCTCCCATGACCACAATGCGTTGGTTCTTGGAAAGTGGCAGAATCGGACTTGTCTGGTTGGCTGGAGCATCGTTTTTCAGCAGCACCATGCTTTCTCTTGCAAGGTCGAGTGCGATTTGCTTGTGTGCCTGACAAGCCACGATGTTTGATGGAATCTTTGTCCATTCCACCAATCTGTCGGGGTCAAAGTCGCCAAGGTCGAAACGCGCCTTCAGCAGTCGAATAACACTAATGTTGATTTCGGCTTCAGAAATCTCACCAGCGTTCACCGCTTCAGGAAGGCTTCTGTAATCGCTTCCGCATTCCACATCCGTTCCCGAACGAACAGCCTTGGCAGAAGCTTCATGCCTATTGGCAGAAACACCATGTCTTCCTCTCACCCAGAAGTCGCTGATAGCACCGCAATCGCTGACCACCATGCCCTTGAATCCCCAATCATCGCGTAAGATCTGTTGAAGAAGACGACTGCTTCCACAGCATGGATCCCCATCGAATCGTTGGTAAGCGCACATGATTTCTGCCACATCGCCCTCTTGTACCAATGCTTTGAAAGCAGGCAGGTAAGTCTCCCATAAATCGCGTTCGGGCAAATCTTCAACATTGAATTGATGTCGGTTCCATTCAGGACCGCTATGAACAGCAAAGTGCTTGGCACATGCCAAGGTCTTATAGTATTTGGGTGTTGGCTGTTGGGTGTTGGCTGTTGGGTGCTGGGCGATGCCTTGTAATCCACGAACAACGGCCAATCCCATTTGTGAGGTCAAATAAGGGTCTTCACCATAGGTTTCCTGACCACGACCCCAACGTGGGTCGCGGAATATATTAATGTTAGGCGTCCAGAAAGAGAGCCCTTGATATCGTTTCATTTCACCTTTACGTTTGGCTTCTTGGTTCTTGGCTCGTGCCTCATCGCTGGCGGCATTGAATGCTTGGTATACCAAAGCGTCATCCCAAGAGGCTGCCATGCCCATTGTGATAGGGAATACGGTGGCATAACCGTTTCTTCCCACACCATGAAGCGTTTCGTTCCACCATTGGAACGCAGGGATTCCCAATCGTTCTATAGCAGGCGATTGGTCCATCATCAGCTTAGCTTTTTCATCCAAAGTAAGCCGTGAGCAGAGGTCTATGGCGCGTTCCATACTTGTCAGCGAAGGATTCTGATAAGGAAGCTGTTGGCCCCAAACCTGAACGGTACTGACTATCAGAACGGCAGTTATGAGATTCTTTATTTTCATATTAATGTTAGTAGTTGTGTCAAATCTAGTTGCAAAGATATATAAAACATCTCGTTTGTGATGCTGGTTTTTGTGAGAATTGTTGGTTGGAGTTGTCAAGAAAAGGCATACACGTGCATGTATGCCTTTCTTAGTACAACTAAATCAAGTCAATGTATGATAACATTTCATAGTTCTTGCTTTATTGATTATTCGCTCTTCATGGTTTCGATGCTACCGTCTTCGTTGTAGGATAGAGGAAGTACCTTCAGCGAACGCAAATGAGTGATGTCGTTCGAGGGAACACAATCGTGATGGAAAAGATACCACTGCCCCTTATACTCCACAATACAATGATGGGTAGTCCAGCCAACAACGGGCTCTAGGATGACACCCTGATAGGTGAAGGGACCGTAGGGGTTGTCGCCTGTAGCGTAGCACAGCAGATGACTGTCGCCTGTCGAGTAGCTGAAGTAATACTTGCCGTTGTACTTGTGCATCCAAGAAGCCTCGAAGAAACGATGTGGATCGCCAGCTTTCAGAGGTTGTCCGTCCTTATCAACAATAAGCACAGGACGCGGAGCCTCGGCAAACTGCAGTAGGTCATCGTTCATGCGAGCCATCAAACTAGGCAGGGCAGGCATATCGGGAGCCGTGAAGAGCTGGGTCTTACGGTCAGGGGCGGGACCAAGGTCCACACCTTCCTTCAACACCTTCTGAGGAGCGACGTTCCATTGCAGCTGTCCGCCCCATAGACCGCCATAGTAGCAGTAAACCTGTCCATCATCGTCCTTGAACATGCAGGGGTCGATGCTATAGGCACCACGAATGGGATGCTCTTGGGGAATGAACGGACCCTCTGGACGATCAGCAATGGCCACACCAAGGTGGAAAACGCCATTGTAGTCCTTGGCCGAGAAGATGAGATGATACTTGCCGTCTTTCTCAACAACATCGCTATCCCACATCTGCTTCTCTGCCCAAGGCACATCCTTCACATCGAGGACAACTCCGTGGTCAGTAACCTCACCTTCCATCACATCGTCCATCGAGAGCACATGATAGTCTTTCATCTGGAAATGTCCGCCGTCATCATCGAAGGCTGCACCAGCCTCCCAATCGTGGCTGGGATAGACGTAGAGGCGTCCATTAAACACGTGAGCCGCAGGGTCGGCCATGTAATCTTGAGGGAAAAGATATCTTGCTTTCATTTTTCTTTTGTTTTTATGTTTTTTTCTTTTGAAATCAGAGATTTTTAATCTTATTCAGATGTTGGGGCTTCTTTTGTGCGTGCCTCAATTTCGCGGTTCATTTCGTCGAGACGCTCGTCAGTGAGAGGATACTTCTTGACTAAGAGAGCCACAACAATGAGAAGCAATGCGGGAATGATAGTGGTGAACCAAAGGATTGCATTCTGCACTGTAGGAGAATATTTAGCCAACTCGGTGTAGTAAGCGTTTACAGGTGCGCTGATAAACGATGCCAAGAATACTACCACGAATATGCCGAGCACGAGTTGGAGGCACTTGTTTGCCTTGAACTCCTGCCACATCTCACCGAATGTAACAGGTTTCTCTGGTGTAGTGGTGATGTTTTCTTTGCTGCCCAAGAAGCAGAGGGTCAGAAGAACAAAACCAACGATGGCAAAAATACAGATGACTGTAAACCAAGCCATTGGATCGGTGGGCAATGCAGATTCTTCGCTTGCAAGGTCAAATCCGATAAGACCCATTGCTAAAGGAGTAATCCATCCTGCTATTGAGAAACCTGCCTTGAAAGCAACACCTGCAAGGGCGTTGACAGTAGCGGCGGGACGGTTGCCTGTGCGGTATTCCGAATCGGTGATTACCTCAGGTACAAGAGCCCACATCAGCGAACCTACAAGAAGGCCTACGCCGGTCATAATCTTTGCAATCTTAACAATTGTTGCGCTTGCTTGAACATCGCCGAACTTGCCTATGAAGAACAAGATGGCAAAGCCGATTAAACCTATCGCAAGAAGGGTATAATAGAGTCCTTTCTTGCCCAACCATTTCTTCAATATTGGCAGAGAAGGCAGGATGATGAAAGCTGGAATCGTACCAATAGCCATAAATATAGCCTGATCCCAGTTTACTGCCTGATGGAGGAACATTGCAAGACCGATTGGGAAACCAGCCTGAACCACAATCTGACCGATGTTGGCACATACCATACGGGTAGAGGTAAGAATCAGCACTTCATCGTTATCGCGGGTCATACTGGCCATGATGGAGCCGTAAGGAATGTTCACTACTGAATAGATCATGCTCAGCACGGTGTAGCTGACTGTAGCATAGATCATCTTCATGGTCATAGACCAAGTAGCGGCCTGAGGAAGCATTAACAAGCAGGCGGCAACAGTAAGAGGAATGCCACCATAAAGAAGGTATGCACGATATTTACCTAACTTAGGATTGCGGTTGTCAATAAACTTACCTACGACAGGACTCCAAAAACAGTCGATGAGTCGAACGGTGAGAATAAGTCCACCTACAAATGCAGGATTGATTTTCAACACCGTAGTAAGGTAAAGCATCAAATAAGTAGCCACCGTTTGGAAAATGAGGTTCTGAGCCAAGTCTCCAGAACCAAATCCAATGCGCTGAGCCCAATTCAGTTTGTAGAAGCCATTAACTTCTAGTTGATAGTTGTTGTTCATAATCTATTTTGTTTGTTTTTATTGTCGTATAATGTTCATTCACTACTATTTGCCCATCACCACACGTGCGGCTTCCTCACCCATAGCCTTGTAGCCAGCGGGATTCAGGTGCAGCCAGTCTTCGCTGTATTGTTGTTGCAACCGTTCGCGGTCATTCGGGTCGCGGGTCAATAGGTCAAAATCGATGACAGCATCGAATTTTCCGCTTGTGCGAATCCATTCGTTCACCACCTGGCGGGCGGCTTCATGGAAAGGAGAATACCAGCCATTGCCCTTGAAGGCTGTGATGGTGGCTCCGATGATGCGCTTGATACCAGCATTACGAGCCTTGTCGATGAGCGTCTGGTATGCTTCGATGAGGCTACGAGATGTCTGTTCAGCATTTCTGCTGGTACCGATGTCGTTGGTTCCTTGGAAGATGATGAGCGTCTCAACGCCCTGCTGCCCCAGAATATCGCGGTCGAAGCGTTTCAAAGCAGGTTCGGACAATCCGCCGGCTATCACGCAGTTGCCGCCAATACCGAGGTTCAACACACCCTTGAGAGAAGACCCTTCATTCTGAGAAAGGGCTTTTGCCATGAAGTCGGGCCAACGATTTTGATGGTTGGTCGTGCTTCCACGTCCGTCAGTAATGGAGTTGCCCAACACGGCGACAGCCTTGTTTCCTGTTCCGAGCACGTTCAGCTTGGTGATGTTGTACCAATGCTCAAATCGCTCGAATGTCTTGAAAGGCTTGTTTGGCTTCACCTCACCTTGTGCGAGATACGAAGTGGTACGCGAACCGCGATGTGAGGTTGCGTTTTGGGGAACGTTAGGTCCATAGTTGATGGTGATTGACAACCGTTGCAGAGGTTTCAACTTATAGCGAATGATGTCGGATGCGACAGTTCCGCCAGCAGGAATGACCACGCTCTTCTGCTTGTTGAAGCGCACGTAAGTGGCCGTTTTTGCATCGATGTCGCACGAATCTTTGGCATCAGCGATATAAATGGATTTGATTTCAACGGGTTCTTTGCTGAATTCGTTTGACAAATGCAACGATAATTGCTCACCGCCAAAACTCACTTGGATGATTTCCCTCAACGAAGTTGATGCCAGACTGGCTTTAGGCATGTCGCTGGGTCCTGTGAATTCGGCAGCAGTGGCCCATGTGCCGGTCCAATCTGTTTGTGCTTGCATGGTTGTTGCAAGCGTCAGTAGCATGAAGGTAAATAGTTTTCTCATATTCCTCGGATAGATGTTGCAAAGTTAGTATATTGTTCGCAAAAGTGTTGTTTGAAATGTAACGATTGCGTTTCAAATTGTATCATTCAGGTGGTTTTTCCCCTTGAAATGAAGCGATGTGGCATTCGTGGCGTTCAAGACAACGTAGTTGTAAGATAGGCGGGAAAACGCTTTGATCCGCTGAAAAAACATGACAAATTCTTGTCAACTTTTTCTTGTAATCTAGAAAAAGAAAATGTAAAAGTTTTTCATTCCGCCCGTTCTTTTCATTGCTATTTGTGCCATAAAATTGTCACATGTGGCATCTGAGGGGCTCATATGTGGCATTTGACGCCCTCAAATGTATCATCTAGCGCGGTCATTTGCCACATCTGACGAGCTCAAAGCATAGCTCTTGCAAGGTGAAAGCATAGCTTTGACAAGTCAAGAAGATGTAAAGAAAACGGAAGTTGCTGGTTATCAACGTTTTCCGAAAACGCTCAAAACTCGCGTATTTGCCCGCGAGGAAAAGATTTTTTGAAATGTGGCCCGTTTTGAGGGGGTGAAATTCAGATTTTATTTGACAAAGGCCGAATGTTTCTTTCTATGACATAACCGTTGCTGCCCAAGGCCCTTAAGGGTGCATGTGTCTGCTGCTGTTTCATCATATTTTTTAATATAAACCCTTGTTTGTGGTAAAATAAAGTTTCCCTGAAGTAACAATTAAGCGTTTGTTATTTAAAAAATATTAAATTTAATACAACTTGACGATAAATTCCTTATATTTGTGATTGAAACCAGTAACTAACAATTTAAATTAAATATCATTATATCATGAAAAAAGGATTTAAAGCAAGTTTATTGTGCTTGGCTGCCTTGTTTTGGACGATGACAGGTTGGGCACAACAACCGTCGACCGTCTACAACAATGATGGGACGGTGACGTTCACGTACAAGAACGACAAGGCCAAAGATGTGCAGGTGGATGTGCAGTTCGCTGGACGTAAACCCATGAAACGCGATGCGAAAACAGGGCTTTGGACAGCCACCGTGGGTCCTGCCGTTCCCGACATGTATCCCTATTGCTTCATCGTTGATGGAGTGAGCGTGATGGACCCTGAGTGCGATCAGTATTTCCCCAACGAGGGCTTCAAGAACAGCCTTCTTGACATTAGTACGGGTGAGTTGCCTCATGACATCAAACGAGTGCCGCATGGAAGAGTGGAGTATATTCACTATTATTCGGAAAGCTTGCATGCTACCAACAATGCGATAGTCTATCTGCCACCGAGCTATATGGCATCTCGCGATCGCAAATATCCCGTATTCTATCTGATTAGTGGAACGACCGACACCGAAGAAGTATATTATAAGGTGGGTCGTGTCAACTATATCCTCGACAACTTGTTGGCTCAAGGTGCAGCCCAAGAAATGATTGTCGTGTTGCCTTATGGAAATCCCACCAAGCTGTTGCCAACGTCTGGTATGGGTGGCATGTTCGGCATGGGCGGCAGAATGGGCGGCGGTCGTCGTGGTGGCCGTGCAGGTTTTGGCAGATTCCCCGGTGGTCCTCCTCAAGGAATGACTCAAGGCGGAGCTGAGGGAATGGCCGGCATGGGCGGAATGCCTCAAGGAATGGCCGGTATGGGTGGTATGCCTCAAGGAATGGGGCAGGGAATGCCACAAGGTATGGGCCAAGGCGGAATGCGTCAAGGTGGTCAACGTCAAGGAAGAATGCCGCAAGGGCAAATGCCTCAAGGAATGCCACAAGGCGGTATGCCCGGAATGGGCGGAATGCCTGGTATGGGTGGAATGGCTGGATTCGGTGGCGATGTATTCGGCAACGACCTGATTAACGACCTGATGCCTTATATCGAAGAGAAATACCGCACGATCAACGACCGCGACCATAGGGCTATTGGCGGCTTCTCGCGTGGTGGAAACCAAGGCTTGATGAACGGATTGAGAAACCTCGACAAGTTCTCCTATCTCTGCTCTTATAGCTCGTTCACATCGACCGACATCCCCGATGTTTACGACAATGCCGAGGAGCTCAACAAGAAGGTGCATCTCTTCTGGTTGGGTGTAGGAACTGACGATTTCTTGTATGGAACCGCTCGCGATTATATGGAGTTCCTTGACAAGAAGGGAATCCGCTCTGTGAAGGAATTCACTACCGACAAGTTCGGACACACTTGGATGAATGCCAAGTATTTCCTCGACAAGACTTTGCGTCTGCTCTTCAATCCCGAGGCTTCGGAGGAAGCAATGAAGAACGGAAAGCCCGCTCCTGCTGCTACGGGCAACGAACAGCAATTCACGGCTGGTACGATGGCTCGTCTCTTCCCAACGCCAATTGTTTCGCCCCAGTACGATCGTGAGAGCATCACATTCCGTTGCAAGGCTCCTGAAGCACAAGAGGTGTTGTTGCAAACCGAACTGCTCGACAAACCTCTCGCTATGGAGAAAGATACGGCAGGCGTGTGGAGCGTGAGCATCAAAGACAACGCGCTTGAGACATTCGAATATTATTTCCTTATCGATGGTACAAAGGTGGCCGACCCGAACAACATGTATCTCTCGCCGTGCGATGGCTTCAAACCGAGTGTTGCTTCCAATCCTTTCGGTACTTATAGCTTTGCCACGATGGGCAACATCGAGCATGGATCGACAGGATACGACATGAATCGTCTGGAGGCTTGGTATATGTCGCCAATGCCTGAGCGTGGAGCCATCCCCACATTCATCCAACTCGTTCCTGGCAAGGATCAGACGATGGAAAGTTGGTTCAAGGTGGGTGGTGCTGATGCTATTGCCGACAAGTTGGTGGCTGAGAAGAAGACGAAACCTTGCGTGATTACGACCAGCAAGATGGAGTTCATGCAGAACAACAACAATAATAATGGACCTCGTCCTGACTTCAAGATTCTGACGCTTCGTGCCGACGATTACAAGACTTGGAAGGACCGTCGTCATGCTTTGGAGCAACTGCTTTTGCAGAACAAGTAGTTTATAGGCGAAATTAACCATGATATGAAAGGCTGGTGCACTTTAGTGGTGTGCTAGCCTTTTTTCTTTTGTTTTCCATCGTATTCTCGTTTTTTTTGATTACTTTTGCAACCATCATCGAAACAAATGAGAGACTTTGCGGCAATAGACTTTGAAACGGCCAATTACGAGCGCACAAGCGTTTGTTCGGTTGGGGTGGTGGTTGTGCGGGATGGCAAGATCGCCGATACTTTCTATTCGCTCATCCAACCCGAGCCGAACTATTATAATTATGCATGTAGCCGGGTGCATGGACTTACGCGAGACGATACAGAGGAGGCGCCCGTTTTTCCCAAGGTGTGGCATCAGATAGAGCCGTTGATAGAAGGTTTGCCCCTTGTTGCTCATAACAAGGCGTTCGACGAAGGTTGCCTGAAGGCCGTTTTCCGTTGTTACCAGATGGACTATCCCGACTACGAGTTCCTTTGCACCCTTCAGGCGTCGCGTCGGGCATTCCGCTATTTGGCCAACCATCAATTGCAAACCGTCGCGGCTGAATGTGGTTATTGTTTGGAACAACATCATCACGCTTTGGCCGATGCCGAGGCTTGTGCGTGGATAGCGAGGGAGATATTGTGATATGAAGAAACGTGTTTGTCTTTTGATAATGATTCTGATGGGCACCTGCCAGATGGCAAGTGGTGCAACGAAGATAGAGCCCGTGCTCGATTCGCTATGCGTGTTGGTGTATCTGCAACCCAATGGCGATGCACGAGTGTTGGAGAAGCGTGTGATGCGTGTGGAGGGCGATTATTCCGAAGGCTACACCATTGTTGCCCCGCTCGAAGAAGGAAGCCACATGAAGGATTTCAAGGTGTTCGATGATCATGGCGAGCATTATTATCAATATGTGGCAGATTGGAGTACTGTACACGGGCGGCACGAGCAAACCGGGAAATGTAGCATTATGTATGGCGACGACGGAGGATACAAACTCTGTTGGGGCATGGGGCACGAGGGATATCGGCAATATTGGGTAGAGTATGTCATCACGTCGCTCGTTCGTGGTTATGGCGATTGCGATGCTTTTGTGCGGCAGATTATTGCCCCCGATGTCAAGCCTCTTCCTCGTTTCTTTTGCGTCATCATGAGCTTGGACGGACGCAAGTTCGTTCCCGAGGAGGTGAAGGCTGAAGTCACAGGTTTTCCTCAGAAAGCTCGCGTTGATGGAACAATCACCGTGTGGCCGCTCAAGCGTAGTCAGTTGGCGGCAGGTGAGCATGTCACCCTTGAGTGCCGTTTCAAGAAAGGCATCTTCGATCCTGAACTAATCACCGACGAGCCATTCAAAGGAAACGCCCCCATTCGTTCAGACTCCCCCAAAACGAACCTCATATCTCGCGGCCACGCCCTGTTGTTCAGCCTTTTGGCTATAGTGGTGGTCGGTCTTTTGGGTGTCGTTGCCTATGTTGTGATGATGGCCTACATGCGTCGAAGGAAATGAAATCGTAGAATCCTTGATGATTTCTTTTCCGTTTGTTTGTTCTTTCTCGAATAATTGTTTACTTTTGCATTCAAATCATATACTCTCAATGAAATGAAATACACAATAGAGAAAGTGACCACCCTGATTGGGGCGCGTCGCTATGGAGATCGAGAATGCAACATCGGCTTTTTGCTGACCGATAGCCGTTCACTTTGCTTCCCCGAAGAGACTTTGTTCTTCGCCCTTCGCTCCGAGCGGAACGATGGACATAACTATATCCCCGAGCTTTATCGTCGTGGTGTTAGGAATTTCGTTGTGATGGATGTGCCCAACGGATATGCCTCCGATTACCCCGATGCCAACTTCCTTCGCGTGGTGAACACCCTCGAGGCCCTGCAACGATTGGCCGAGCGTCATCGCGATTCGTTCAACATCCCCATCGTGGGCATTACGGGCTCCAATGGAAAGACGATGGTCAAGGAGTGGCTTTACCAACTCATGAGCGACCGAGTTGTCACTCGCAGCCCTCGTAGCTATAACTCGCAGATAGGAGTGCCCTTGTCGGTGTGGTTGATGCAACCCGACACGAATGTCGCCATCTTTGAGGCAGGAATCAGTCAGCCAGGCGAGATGCTCGCCTTGCGCGATATCATACAACCTACCATCGCCGTACTGACCAATCTGGGAGCCGCCCATCAGGAGCATTTCGAGTCGTTGGAGGCCAAATGCCGCGAGAAACTGATTCTTTTCCACGATGCGCAATATATCGTCTATAACGCTGATGACAAGACGGTGGCTCGTTGTGTGGATGAACTGGGATCAAAAAGCACGCGGTTGGCGTGGTCAACGAAGGACAAATCGGTCGCCATGTATGTGAAGTCGGTTGAGAAGAAAGAAACCATGACCACGGTGACCTACGTTTGGAATGGAAACAACGCAGAGCAGACCTCGAAAGAGGATTGGTTCTCGTTGCCTTTCATCGACGATGCCTCCATCTGCAACGCCATCGTAAGCGCCATCATCTCCCTTCATTTGGGATTGACTCCCGATCAGCTCGACGAGCGTATGCAACGCTTGGAGCCTGTGGCTATGCGCCTGGAGGTGAAGCAAGGACAACATGGTTGCACGCTCATCAACGACTCCTATAACTCCGACATCAACTCACTTGACATCGCTTTGGACTTCATGAATCGTCGTCCTGACCAGAAAGGTCGTCGGCGCACGCTCATCCTCAGCGATATCTTCCAGACGGGTGAGCCTCCCCAGCAACTTTATGCCGAGGTGTCCGAGCTGGTTCGCAAGCGTGGGGTGGTGAAGTTCATCGGCATCGGACCCATGCTTTGCAAATGGGGTTCGCTGATACAGATTAGCGAGAAGTTCCTCTTTGAGAGCGTAGATGACTTCATTGAGAGCGATATCTTCCACTCTTTGCGCAACGAGGTGATTCTCCTCAAGGGCGCCCGCCAGTTCGGATTCGACCAACTTACCGAACTCCTCGTGCAGAAGGTGCATGAGACTACGCTCGAAGTGAATCTCGGAGCGGTGGTCAACAACCTCAACTACTATCGTTCGTTCCTCAAACCCACCACGAAACTCGTCTGCATGATCAAGGCCGACGGCTATGGAGCAGGGGCGGTGGAGATTGCCAAGACCTTGCAGGACCATCGTGTTGACTATCTGGCTGTGGCCGTAGCCGATGAGGGCGTGGCCTTGCGCAAGGCTGGCATCACGCAGAGCATCATGGTCATGAACCCCGAGTTGTCGTCATTCAAGACGATATTCGATTACGACCTCGAGCCTGAAGTCTATTCCTTCCGTTTGCTCGATGCCTTGATTACCGCCGCCGAACGCGAGGGAATCACCGGGTGGCCCGTCCACATCAAGCTCGACACGGGTATGCATCGCTTGGGATTCAACGTGAACGAGGACATCGAACAGCTCATCAACCGACTGAAACGACAGAATGCCGTCATCCCACGCTCTGTGTTCTCCCATTTCGTGGGCAGCGACAGCGATTCCTTCGATGCCTTCTCCGCCCAGCAATACCAGCTTTTCATGCAGGGCAGCGACCAGCTTCAGGCGGCGTTCGACCATAAGATTCTGCGCCACATGGACAACTCGGCGGCCATCGAGCACTTCCCCGAGCGCCAGATGGACATGTGCCGACTGGGGTTGGGGCTCTATGGCGTGAACCCACGCAACAACACCATGCTCTCGAATGTGTCCACCCTGAAGACCACCATCCTGCAATTGCGTCATGTGAAAGCGGGCGACAGCATTGGTTATAGCCGGCGCACCATCTTGGAGCACGACAGCAAGATTGGCGCCATCCCTATTGGCTATGCTGACGGACTCAACCGCCATCTGGGCAATCGGAAAGGCTATTGTCTCGTCAATGGACGGAAAGCTGAATACGTGGGCAACATCTGCATGGACGTGGCCATGATAGATGTGACTGGCATCCTGTGCCAGGAGGGCGACTCCGTGGAGATTTTCGGCGACCATCTGCCTGTGACGGTGCTGAGCGACCTCATCGACACCATCCCCTACGAGGTGCTCACGAGCATCTCCAACCGCGTGAAGCGGGTGTATTTCCAAGACTGATTTGTAAAGAAGAATTAATTTATTCATGCCTTGGCCATATTTTTGCCATAAAATTTTTAATTAAAATACTTTTTGACACTTGTTGACACATTTGCATTTGGAACTCTCGAAAAAGTTTTCTATCTTTGCAACAATTTAATATCAAAGAATGTGTATAATGAAAATGTGTGTAATGAAAAAGTATTTATTTGCAATCGTGTTGATGCTGGCCGTGAACGCTTGCGTCAACAAACCCGCATCGGGCGACAAGGGACCTGAGTTCTGCACCGTGCAGGGTACCATCAAGGGAGTGAAAAACGGGACAAAGCTCGAGTTACAAGACAGTTGGAACCATTTCGAAGTCATTGCCACCACCGAGGTGGAGGACGGCACCTTCGAGTTCCATCCTCACATCACCGAGCCCACCCATGTGTATCTCTACACCAAGAGCGGGAAACAGCTGAAAGACTTCTTCCTGGAGCCCGGAACTATCGTTACCGATGTCGACGCCGACGATGAGGAAGACTACGCGCTGGGAGCCACAGGAACTGTCTCCAACGATACGATGAAGAAGATACGCGACTTGTATCATAGTGATGACAAGCAAACCGCCGACTCGTTGAAGAATGAGGTTCTCAATGCCGAACAAACGGGTCCATTGGCCTTGTATTATGCCAGCAATGCAGGATGTTCCGCCGCCAAGGGACTAAGCGTGTTGGATCGTCTGTCGTCCGACCTTGCCGGCAAGCCCTATTTGGCAGAGCTGAGAGAGGAACTGACACGCCGCATGAAGACCGAGCCCCGCGTTGAAGGCAGCGACTTCGTTCCCACGTTCATCGATATGGAATATGCAGACGCCAATGGAAAGGCCATCAGCCTGAGTTCCGTTGTCCACAACCCTGCCAACCGCTATGTGCTTGTCGACTTCTGGGCAACCTGGTGCGGACCTTGCAGGCAGTCCATCCCCCTCCTGAAGGAGTTGTACGCCAAATACCACGCCAAAGGTTTCGAAATCTACAGCCTCTCTGAGGACGAAGACGCCAAAGGCTGGAAGTCGTTTATCGCCAAGAACGGTATGACTTGGATTAACGTGCTCGACGACCAACCGGGACGTAAAAATAGCAAGGCCTGGCACAACTACGCCCTCAACGGCATCCCCACCTTCGTGCTCATCGATTGCAAAACGGGTGAGATTATTGCCCGCGACAACTCAGATGAATTGGATGTAACGCTTGCAAAGTTGTTGAACGGTACCGATTGAACAATATCTGTTATCTGTTCAAATCTTTCATCTCTGTCAAAGACCACAAATGAGGCTGTCATAGCTATGCTTTGACAGCCTCATTGCATAGCTTTGACCCGCTCATTGCATAGCTATGAGTCACTTAAAGATGGTCTTTGACACAGGCTCTGGGGGCATTTTGTTACATTGTTACATTGTTACAATGTTACATTAAGCACCTTCCACATGTGCAAAATGCCTCCCTCTACTATAGGTTATTATAATATATAAT
>JAFYYV010000014.1 GCA_017557405.1 Prevotella sp. | reverse complement strand
GAGGAGGACTTCTCGGCCACCAAGAACATCGTGGGCAGCCGCGTGCTGTTCCAGCCGGAGTACACCGTGGACGTGGCAACCCAGAAGCGCAACCGTCAGTTCCTGAACAACGTCACCGTACGCAATGTGAAGGACCTGTTGCCCAAAGAGGATGCTGAGCAGGAGCCCAGTAATCCGTAACAGCAGCCCCCTCCAAACCTCCCCCAAAAGGGTGAGGCTACCGAAACCCCAAGGAAACAGGAGGGAAAGAAAAGCCTCACCCCCGACCCCTCTCCAAAGGGCGAGGGGGGAGGTTACTCGAAGAGCGAGACTAACTTAAACTAATCTATTAACCACCGACTCCCAAGCTCTCTTGCAGAGTCATCCCCCTAAACAGGGGGAGTGAGGGGGTCTGAAAAAACTAATGCTTATGAACAATAAAGAACGATGGAAATTCATCATTCAGACGGTCATTGCGATTTTGACCGCTATCGCTACCAGCCTAGGCGTTGCTAGCTGTTTGGCTTAGCGGAATTAAACTACGTTTGAATATCGGCTGCACCTCAGCAATTTAAGCAAGCTTATTGCCTTCGGTTTGCACGATATTTAATAAATTAAAAAGGGGGCCACTGAACTCGGGAGAGTTTGGTGGCTTTTCAATGTTCAATATTCAATGTTCAATGTTCAATGTCCTGAGTTTGGTGGTCCTTGTTGTCTGTATGTCATGATGCGTAATAATCTTTTTCAAAGATGTCCATATATTTTTGGAAAACAAAAATGCGATTTCGGCTTTGTCCTGTCAGTTCTTTGAGGTAACTGTCTGTGCACAAATCTTTAATGAGTGAATTGGCAGACTTATATGTTACACTACATGTCTTTGCAGCCTCTTCTACATTCGTGTAAGGGTTCTCCAGCAATTTATGCATCAAGACAATAGCAGTTGTACTCCTTCTTCCATATCTCTCACGAATGTCTTCCTCCATCTTGTCCTTGAATTGAATTATCTGTGACAGGGTTTCTACGGCAATCGTTGCAGTCTGTTCTATACCTACAAGGAAGTATTTTATCCAGTGTAGCATATCGTTCTTAACACGAATATTATTAAGATTATCATAATAGATGTCTTTTCTCCTTTCAAAGAACGTAGACAGATACAGAAGAGGCTTGTTCAGGATATTCTCTTTTACCAAGAACAATGTGATAAGCAATCGGCCTATTCGCCCGTTACCGTCGAGGAAGGGGTGAATGGTTTCAAACTGATAGTGGGCAATGGCAATACGAATGAGTGCTGGGACATGTATTTCATCATTGTTCATGAACTTCTCCAGATCACTCATCAAGTCATTGAGTAATTGGTGGTGAGGAGGTATATATCTGGCATCTGCTAACGATGCACCTCCTATCCAATTCTGACTCGTTCGAAACTCACCAGGCATTTTGTGTTCTCCACGTACACTATTCAATAGAATCTTGTGCGTGGATCTAATGAGTCGCGACGATATTGGCAACCTTTTTAACTCCTCAATCGCCTGATTGATGGCAATTATATAATTCTGAACTTCTTGCCAGTCATCTCTCCTTTCAGGCAGAATTTCATTTTGAGGAAGAATAGCCTCGTCTATCCTTGTTTGAGTTCCTTCTATTCGGCTGGAATCAACAGCCTCTTTCATGACATGAAGTTTTATAAACAAGTCTATATTAGGTACTAGTCGTGAAAAGGAATTGAGTTCACCTAATTTGATAGCAGCCTTTTCCAACAAATGGTTTATTGAAGGATCATTCCACGTCCATTCATCGTTGATGACAGATGGAACAAAGTATTTGTATCCATAACTTTGTTCGTAGTGCCCTGATTCAAATTTCTCGATTTCTATCATATTACCTGTTTTTGTCGCAAAGATACAATAAATAATTTGTTATTTTACTTTTTCGCCCGAAAATAAAATAAAAATTTGCATTATTTTACCTTCACGGGTGTAAAGTAACATTGTGGATGTGGTTATTATTTCTTGCCAATTCTTGCAAGTTTTTGCAGAATTAGCAAGAATTTGCTAGTTTCAGAGGCTATAGCCTAACTTCTCCTTTTGACGTACTGATTCTTAGTGTTAAGCTTGTGGGGTACTTGAGGGGTAACTTGAGGGGTAACTTGTCCTGTACTTGTTCGGGTGCATTACACCCTGCAAATCATGAGGTATTCGGAGTCGTGGTCGAGGATGGTCTGGAAGCCGACTCGCTGGTAAAGCAGGACGGCGCGGTTGTCTTTCTGGACGGAGAGCGAGACTTGCTGGTAGCCGCTCTGGCGCAGCCACTCGAGCATGCGGGTCATGAGGGCGGTGCCGATTCCTTGGCCGCGATAGTCGGGATAGAGGGCGATGGCCAGCGAGGGGGTATGGTCGTCCACATGTCCGTAGTCGTGCATGATTCGCGTCCACACTGCCCCCACGACGGTCCCGTCGGCCTCGGCTACAAGACATTTGTCGTCGGGCTTCTGACCGAAGTCTCGGACATAGACCTGCAAGGCTTCTTCCTGAAGGATGGAACGCGGCGGAGCGGGTGTGCCAGGCGGGATGTAGATGGCTTCGTAGAGGAAGTCGTCCAACAATGGGATCTCTTCCGCTCGAATCTCTCTGATGGAGTATTGCATGGCTGGTTTTGATTTACACGATTTCATCCAAAGCGCCCGTCTCGGAGTCGATGATGAAGCCACGGACAACGATGTCCTTGGGAACGAGTGGATGTGTCTTGATGGTCTCCACCGTCTTGCGGACCGATTCGGGAGTGTCCTTGAAACCCTCCAACCATTGGTTCAGGTCGATGCCGCACTTACGGATGGTGTCGAGTGTCTCATCGGTCACGCCACGTGCAATCATCTCGTGGTGGAAATGGCTGTAGCTCATGTGGCAGGCTCCACAATGCGAGTGGGCGACCACCATGATTTCCTTCACTCCCAGTTCGTAGATGGCCACAATGAGGCTTCGCATGGCTGAATCGAAGGCCGAGATGACCAGGCCTCCAGCGTTCTTGATGATCTTGGCGTCACCATTCCTCAAGCCGAGCGCCGCAGGGAGCAGCTCGGTCAACCTTGTGTCCATGCATGAAAGGACAGCCAACTTCTTGTCAGGATACTTGTCGGTCAGATACTTTTCGTAGCCCTTTTGTTCTACGAATGTCTTGTTAAAGGCGATTATTTGGTCAATCATATTCAAAACACATCAATTCATTAAAATTCTGACCACAAAAATACGAATAATACACGACTTTTCATTATATTTGCACCAACAATTACCATGTATCGATTAAAAACCAACTAAAAACTGCATTTATGAGACAGAAAAAGACTATTACCGTGATTCTCGCCGCCATGCTGTTGTCAATCTTCGCGATGGCTCAGAGCAAGAAGGGGAAGGTGGCAAAGGCCAACAACCTCGAGGTGTCGTTCAACTATCAGAAGCAGGCAGGACCTGGCTCCAACCAGTATGCCGTATGGATTGAGAACGAGAAGGGCGAGTTTGTGAAGACCCTCTTTGTCACCGCCTACACCACGAAAGGTCGTGCACGCGGTGCTGAGCAACCCAAACGTGGCTATATTGTTCGTCCGACCTGTGTGCCCACATGGGTGAAAACATCGAAGGCCGAGGAGAAGACCGACCAGCAGTTGGATGCTGTCACGGGAGCCACACCCCAGGTGGGCGGCGTTCAGACATTCACGTGGGACTTCACCGATGAGAATGGAAAAGCCGTAGCGAAGGGTACCTACAAGATGAAGGTGGAGGCCACGCTGTTCTTCGACAGCGACATCATCTACACAGGCACCTTCTCCACACAGGACAAGCCTGGAGACATCGCCCTTACCTCGGAGCTCACAAAAGCCGACGAGCAGCACAAGGACATGGTGACCAACGTGAAAGCCGTGCTGAAATAAGGGGGGGATGATGATGAGGTTGAACAACAATCTTGAGATTCCGCAGATTGGTGTCGGCACGTGGACGTGACTTCGAAAAACGAATCTGATAATGACCGAAACAACCAATATAATGAATCATAAACTAAAAATACTCGGAAGCCTGTTGCTTCTGCTGCTTCCTGCCACGACCTTGATGGCTCAGAACGAGGCTGGCGAGGCGAGCCCCGAGAAGGGCGACAATGTGCTGAACGTGAATCTTCAGATGCTGAGCCATGGCGAGATGCGTATGGGAGGATTGGATGCGTCGTCGACGGAAGAGGGCGAAGTGGAAGACAAAGCGTATTTCATGATGGAACGCTCGCGCCTCACGGTGGACTACCAACGCACAGGACTGGAGACGAAGGTGGTGGCGCAGCATCAGGGCATCTGGGGACAGAAGGGCCAGGGGTCGTTCAACCTCTATGAGGCCTGGGCAAAATTGAGTACGAAGAATGGTTTGTTCGCCCAAATCGGTCGGCAGGCTTTGTCGTACGACGACGAGCGTATCATTGGCGTCAACGACTGGGCGATGGCTGCGAGTTCGCACGACGTGATCAGGACTGGTTATGAAGGTCATGGCCACAAGGCCCACCTCATCTTGGGCTTCAACCAGAATGCCGAGAATACATATGGCGGTACCTATTATAAGGATGGTTCGCAAGTGTACAAGACCATGCTGACGACGTGGTATCATTATGATATTCCGCAGACACCGATAGGTGCTTCACTGCTGTTCATGAACATCGGTATGCAGGGTGGAGAGTTGGGCAAAGATGGTGAAAATGGACCACACGACAGGTATCAACAGTTGTTGGGTACTTATTGGTCGTACAGTCCTAAAAATCTGAAGGTTGAGGCTTCCTACTATCGCCAGATGGGTCGCAACGAGAACAATGGAAAGATTAAAGCGTGGATGGCCAGCGCGAAAGCACAACTGCAGGTCAATAGGCAGTTGGGTGTCGTGGTGGGATATGACTATCTGAGTGGCGATGACTACCTTTCTATGCGTGCAAAGAGCACGGTTGGAACTCCTCGACATGAGATCTTCAAGGCTTTCTCGTCTGTCTATGGCTCCCACCACAAGTTCTATGGCATGATGGACTTCTTCTATGTGAAGACCTATCTCGACGAATTCTCGCCCGGTCTGCAGAACCTGTATGCGGGAATGACGTATAGTCCCGTGAAAGCCCTGAATCTGAAGATGACATATCACTATCTGGCTACTGCCACAGAACTCAAAGACTACAAAAGGACACTGGGTCATGACATGGATATCGAGGCGTCGTACCAAATCATGAAAGATGCCCGTCTGTCGTTTGGATTCTCGTATATGACGGGTACGGAGACCATGCAGAAGCTGAAGCTTGCCGATGAAAACAGCAGCCTGAGGTGGGGATGGTTCTCGCTGATCATCACGCCTCGGTTGTTCACGACAAGGTGGTAGGCGGTCAAGTATGGAACGGATAAAAACAACGCCCTCCTCGTGATAGCATGAGGGGGGCGCTGTGGTCGGTGGAAGTCTCTGACGGCTTCGTGTTATTTGTCTTCGAGCTTCTTTCCGGAAACGAGGATGTCAACGAGCGGCTTGTCCTTGTAGTCGTTCTTCTGCTGATCCCAGAAGCCGAAATCGGCGTCGTAGCACCATGTGGTCCATGCAATGTTGAATTCGTCGAACACGGTCAGCATGTCCTTGTACCACTTGTAGGCCAGTTCGCGGTCAACGGGCTCATAGACTCCCCACTCGCCGCAGAAGAGTTGCAGATCGTATTTCTTGGCTGCCTCGATAGCGTCTTTGAAGTCGCTGCGGATGCGGTCGATGTTCCACTCTTCGGTGGTGAATTTGTTCTCGTCGATGACAGCCTTGACTGAGTCGCTTGCTGCCTCATAGTCTTCCTTCGAGACGAGCACGCCAGGATAGTTCACCTTGCCCGTGTACTTGCCGATGGGCGTCCACCATGCACCGTAGTGGGTGAGAATCATGGGGTTGTAGTAGTGGAAGGAGAGGATGATGTTCTTGTCGCCTTCGGGCACCTTCAGATACTTGATGGTTCCGTAGCTCTGCCACATGTTGGAGCCGATGACAAGGGTGCGCTGGGGCTCGCGCTCACGCAGGGCCTTGTGGACTTTCGCGATGAGCTGGTTCCACTGCTCGTGGTCTTCGGCAACAGGCTCGTTCATGAACTCATAAGCCACAGAGTCGTTGCTGTAGCCTTTCAGAACATCCGATAGCTGATACCACATGTTGATGAGATCTTGCTGGGCTTCTTCGGACGTGAAGAGCGTATTGGCGTTGCTACCTCCCTCGTTCACGGCATTGAAATAGTGAGAGCGGATGATGTGGAGGTCGACAATAGCACGCAGATGGTGCTTCACACAGAGGTCGAGGGCGTTGGTGAGCAGGTCCCAAGCCTCGGGAAGCTTGTTGCCTTCCTCGTCCCAGAACTGCACCTCGTCAATGGGAATGCGCACGAAGTCGAATCCCAACTGCTCCAGGCGCTCCATGTCGTCTTCCTGGATGTGCAGCTGCCGAGCCTCGCCACGTTCCTCCGACTGCGACAGCCAGTGGCTCAGGTTGGTACCTCGCTTGATGCGGAAATCGTTCACTTTTCCTGCTTTGTCAGCGCAGGAACTAAGAATCATGGTGGCAGACACGACTGCTACCAAAAACAGAATTACTTTTTTCATATCGTTTCATTTTAAAGTGTTTCCTTCTGTACGCAATTATCATTTATCATTTGTCATTTATCATTTTTCGTTTAGCGTAGCGCTTGTCATTTAGCGTAGCGTCAGTCATTTAGGTCAGCGTCAGACGATACAAAGATAATGTTTAAAATTCAATTTCGGAGGTGTTGTCCTTGTTTTTTGTGTTTTTTTCATGGTTTTGGGAGAAAAAACGTATATTTGCATCAGAATTGATTTTAAACTGACGACAACAATGGCAACAATTAATGTGTACGAGCAGTATTTCTTGGCTGACTGCATCTTCAACGGTGTGGAGCGGCATGCTGCCTCGGTATTGCTGATTTCCGATTCAGAGTGTGGAACCATCAGATATGAGGTGGCGGTGAACTTCTTCCCTCATCGTGAGGAGGACGACTTTGCCATTTCTTACGATGCCTACCTGAGCAAGGTGGTTTACGAGGCATCGGGCAGAAGGTCGAAGAAGAGGGAAAAGGAGCTGTTGGACGAACTTCGTTCCATTGCCGACGAGTTGGCCGCCGAAGCAAACGGAAGCATCGACTGGGAGCATCCGTTGATTGATGCCCGCATGGGATGAAACACTACTTTTCCTTCAACACGTCGTTTGCGGATTCTTCCATCTCTTTTTCATCGATGATGTAGTATCCGGCCTCGGAAGGATGGTCGAGCACCATGCAGTCGGGGCGCTCCTTGGTGAGCAGCCAAGCCATCCAGAGGTCGCCAGCTGCCGTAGCGATGAAGATGATGCCCCACGTGAGCAGGGGAAGGCTGCCGATGAAGAGTGCGACGATGGCTGGTATCAATCCCATGACGATGAAAGGCATGAGGGCACCTGCCATATAGCCTCGGATGGGCAGAGGTTCGCTGCAGTGGCAATAGGGAGTGAGCAGTTTCCACATGACGCCGAAACTGATGCTGCGCCACCCACGTTTGGCATAGAACGACCACGTGAGGCCGTGTATCAGCTCGTGGACGATGATGCCGACAAAGACAGCGAGTAGGAACCAACCCCAACTGATGGAGAACCGTTCGCTCATGGATTGCGGTCCGCTCCAAATCAAAAAGAACGGGAACAAGAACACTACAATCGCCACAATCATGATGATGACGGCGACTCCATTTGCTTTCACAATGTCGATGGACACTTTTCTTCCTATTTCCTTGTTTTCTTCCATAGTGGGTTGTTTAGGTTTGTTCCGCAAGCTCCACTTCAAGGGCTTAAAGAGCTTAAAGAGGAGTGAAGGAGCGTATATAATTTACAATTTGCCGATTGACAATTTACTATTGATTTCTTTTAGTCGCTTCGCTTTGTAAAAGCGCGTAGCGAGTCCCAATTTGGGCTGTTTCTTCCTCCCCTCCCTTTGGGGGAGGGGCCGGGGGTGAGGCTTTCCCTTTATGCCTCTCACTTCCCTTTATACCCTTTATGCTTCAACTTGAAAGTTGAATTTTTATAAATCCGAGCACAAATATACGCAAAAATGCGGAATTTTCACTATATTTGTGGCAAGTTTTTGAGATACTTTATGAATTTAGGAGATTCTATGAAGAAAGTCGTATTGTTCTGTATGCTGTTCGTGTCGATGTCGGTATCGGCCCAGAAGCAGTATTTCCTTCCTACGGGCGACGGCTCGATGGACGAGAAGGAAAGACCACTCATCGAAGTGTATTTGCCCAAGAAGGAGTCGGCAAATGGTTGTGCCATCGTGTTGTGCCCAGGTGGTGCCATGAGGTGGCTGTCGTGGGAGAACGATGTGGTGCGTATGGCCTCGTTCCTCAACGAGCGGGGTATTGCAGCCATCGGTCTGCGCTACCATCTGAACAAGGGTGGTGGAGGAGGAATGCCACAAGGTGCACAAATGCCTCCAATGGTTGACGTGACACATCCTGAGCGGTTCCCGCAGGCTGACGCCAACCCGATGCACAATGCTCACGGCGATTCCATCATCCGACTGGCTGCGAAGGACGCGAATGCTGCCATACGTATGGTGAGGGAGCACGCAGGTGAGTGGAACATCAGCAAGGACAAGATTGGCTATCTGGGCTTCTCGGCTGGTGGTGGGGTGGCTATTGCCGCCACGATGTCGGCTGAAGCCATTGAGCGTCCCGACTTTCTTTGCACCTGCTACGGACCTTCGTTGATGCCCGTCACGGTGACTGCCGATGCTCCTCCCTTGCTCATCATGACGCGTGCCGACCATCCGAATGTGGCTGCTGGACTTGTCGCCCTGTTCATGGAATGGAAGAAGGCTGGGGCAAATGCCGAGTTGCACATGTATGGCGATGGCAGAGGTCCTTACGAGCTGATGCCCGAAACGGGTGCCACGACCACCGAATCGTGGAGCCGCCAGATGATTCAGTGGCTGACGGCAAAGGGATTCATTGCCAACAAATAGAGCACGAAAAAAGGGAATCCCATTGCTGAGATTCCCCCGAGTCCTCTGGAAGAGGCATATATAGAGGCAAGTATACATCCTATTTGCGACCTCCAAAGTGGCCAGCCGAATTGCTCTTGTTGGTGTTAAGAGCAACTTGCTTGTTGTTGCCATTGTTGGCAGGATTCACGTTGCCTTTATTGTTCTTCCCGAAAGTATTCTTCCCATTAGAGCCGTTCCCAAAAGTCTTTCCAGGATTGCCGTTCGGCTTGCCGCCACCCGTCTTCACATTTGGTGCAGTGGTTGGCTTGTTCACCTTCATGTCAGCATAGAAGCGATCGGCCTTGCGGTTGTTCCCACCCAAGTAGCTCTTGAAAGCCTTGGGATGAGCCTTGTAGAAGTGGTTCTTGTTAGAATAGTGGCTGTAAACGGTGAATGTCCAGCTACCATTTGTCCAAGTCAATGGGCGATAGAAGTAGGTCTTATCCATGTACTTCTCATACTGCCAGGCAGTCAAGACGTACTTGAGGTCGGTATTGCGGCGATCCCACCAGATGCCGAACACGTCGTGGCGACCGTTAACACTCATCAGATAGTCCAGATTGATCTCGTAGACTGCATTATATTGAGCATTCGTCAAGTTCAGTTCGTAAGCCATCTTGTCGCTGAGGAAAAGAGCTTCGTACTTAGCTGCGTTGTAGCTCATTGCGTTGGCCGAGACGGTCATCACCATCATCATTGCCATGAACATCATCTTCTTCATAATCTAATCTCCTCTTCTTTAAATGTTAAACATCTTGTTTCTTCTTTCTTGTTTACAACGGCAAAATAATGGAATTTTTGCCACCTGTGAAAAGGATTTATCCTAAACGTGAAGGTGAAAATCCCTAAACCTTCAGGGGGAAAACCTCCCTGTTGGAGGGGGTGCAACGTTAAAGTTTCTTTGCTCATTTGTTTTTCGTGTTTTTTTTCTGTATATTTGCACTCGGGTTATATAAAGCCTAAAGGGTATAAAGGGGAGTGAGAGGCATTGACTAAAAACAATAAAATATGGATTTCATAGAACTTGCAAGGAACAGATACAGCTGCCGCGACTACGAGTCGAGGGCTGTGGAGCAGGAGAAGATGGACTATCTCATGGAGTGTGTTCGTCTGGCTCCGTCGGCATGTAACAAACAACCGTGGAGATTCCGCATTGTCGCTGACGAAGTGGAGCGTAAGAAGCTTTCAGAGTGTTATCATCGCGAATGGTTCCTGACCGCCCCTCTTTATGTCATTGCCTCTGTGCTTCACGATGAGGAATGGGTGCGTAGTGACGGAAAACATCATGGCGATATCGATGTGGCAATTGCAGTGGAGCACTTGTGTCTGGCTGCTGCTGAACAAGGTCTGGGCACTTGCTGGGTATGCAATTTCGATGTGGAACGTTGCAAACAACTGTTCTCCATTCCGGAAAACGAAGAACCAACAGTGCTCATCCCCATCGGTTATCCTGCCGATGAGGTGAAGGAGAAGAAACGCAAGGAAACGGGTGACGTTTGGTTCTAAACGATAGTTTATTTTTCCTTTTTGTTGATACGCTTGGTGATGCCAATGGCTCCCGTTGGGCAGACAAGGCGACAGAGATGGCAGCCAACGCACTTGGTGCCGACAATGCGTGGCTGTCGGGTTTCATAGTCGAAAGCAATGGCTTGATGACCGCCGTCCATACAAGAGGTGTAGCAACGTCCGCAACCGATGCATGTGTCACGATCGATCTTTGGATAGACAATCGTGTCGCGGTCGAGATTGGAAGGTGTGACGAAGTTTGGCAATTCCTCACCTACGAGAGTTTCAAGGGAAGAAAGACCTCGTTCCTCAAGATAGGAAGAAAGGCCGAGAATGAGGTCGTCGATGATGCGATAACCATATTGCATGACGGCAGTGCATACCTGCACATTTCGGCAACCCAATTGGATGAATTCCAATGCATCACGCCATGTTTCAATGCCACCGATTCCGCTCAGTTCCAGAGGTTTGCCATGAGAACCATTAAATACGGGGTTCTTTGCCAATTCCAAGATGTACCTAAGGGCAATGGGCTTCACGGCACGTCCAGAAAGACCTGATATGGTCTTCTTGCCTGATACTGCGCCACGGTTGTCCATAGTAACACTCTTAATTGTGTTGATAGCAGAGACTGCATCGGCACTGGCAAAATATGCAGCCATGGCAGGTTGGTTGATATGCGTGATGTTGGGTGTCATCTTCGGTATGACGGGAATCTTGATGTTGTGTTTTACGTATGCCGTGTAGAACAACACCAACTCCGAGTCTTGTCCAACATCGCTTCCCATGCCGGTCAGTCGCATCTGTGGGCACGAGAAGTTCAACTCCACTGCGTCCAAACCTGCCTGTTCAGCTTTTTTCGCCAATTCAATCCACTGCTCTTCCGTCTGCCCCATGATGGAGGCGATGACGACTTTTGTGGGATAGTCACGTTTCAACCGGCTTAGGATGTCGAAGTCCACATCCACGGGATTCTCGCTCAATTGTTCCATGTTGCGGAATCCGAAGAAATCGGATGTACCAACCTCGCTGACAGCATCGAAGCGTGGTGACACTTCCTTGATTTCTTGCAGGCAGATGGTTTTGTAGAAGACTCCTGCCCAACCAGCATCGAATGCCCGTGCTACCATCTCGTAGTTGGTGCAGATAGCCGAAGATGCAAGGAAGAAAGGATTCTCGCAAGGAATGCCGCAGAAGGTGATGGCCAAGTTCGGTTTCACATCCGAATCAACGGTGGTATCCATCGAGCGAACCATTTCCTTGATGTGGATGGGATGTTTGAAGTGGATGCAGGCTTTTTCGGCGGCTTCCAATTCCTCGTCCGTACACTTGGCGACCCATTGTCCAGCATATTTCTCATTACCGAAGCGGATGGCTCTGATGGCGCGTGCCGGGTCTCCGTTTTTACATACTTTGCTGCAGGGTGCATCTATACATAATAAGCATTTTGCAGCCTCTTCTTTGATTTGCGTGTTTAGTCTCATGGGTGTTGTTTATTGATGATTCTTTCTGAATTCGTCCAATTGCTTGAAGCAATGACGGTCGATGATTTGTTGTAATTCGCGATCAGGATTGTTGAGAATGTAGCATTTGTGGTCGAAGACCATCAATTCTCCGTTTTTTGGCGTATAGGGATTCCATGCAGGCAATCCATTGATGTTGGGATTTCCCGTATGTGCGAATTGAGCCCATACATTGCTCATCACGTCGGCGAGATGTTGGTCTTCTTCGGGTACAATAGGCAAATCCTGACGCGCCAGATTGAGGGTGTTGAAACAATAGTTCAACTCGTAGCCATGCACCGAACCTTTGGATTTGGGAGAGCGGCATGTGAACATATACATATAGGTGGGTGCCTTGCGTGTGGCTCCTCGGTTTCCTGGTTCGGTGGAAGTGATGGCATCGGCTGTAATCAATGTTTTCGGTCGGAACAACCAGTCGATGCTCAACAGGTCTTGCGGAGTACAATCGGGCCATGCCTTTTTGAAGGCACGGATATAGGAATCGGTTTCCTCGGCGAAGGTTCTTTCGAGTTCAACGCGTGCTTCGTCGAAAGTCATCTCGCGGTTGTAACGCAATCGCTGCAACTCGTTGAAGGTGGTACCAATCAAGATAGGGATGTTGTCGGAAAGGGTGGGGAAGTCGGGTTGGAAGGGTTGTTGGAGCAATGTCTCGCCATCAGGAGTGGGACCAAATCCCCACATCATAGGTGTGCCAGGGCGTCGAGTGCCGATGCTGGCTGCCATGGCCCGCTGTCCAGCCTGGTAGAGTTCCTGATAGGAAACATCTTTGATGCGGTCGATATGTTCGTTGTCGATACCAAGTTCTTTCAGCACCGCCTTGCCCAGTTCGCGTGTCATCTCACGGTTGTTGACGTTGAGAATAGTACCACTCATGATGATGGCCTTATGGAAAAGTCCTTTGGCAGAAGGCATGCAGAGCAATGTGCCAACCTTTCCGCCACCTCCCGATTCGCCGAAGATAGTGACGTTGCTGGGATCGCCACCAAACTTTGCAATGTTGTCGCGAACCCATTGCAATGCCTGCACAATATCAAGCATTCCCACGTTGCCCGAATACTTGTATTTCTCGGAAACCGCCGAGAGGTCGAGGAATCCAAGGATGTTGAGTCGATGGTTGATGCTGACGACAACAACGTCTTTCTTTGCCAACTGCATGCCTGGATTCCATGCGGAGGTGCCTGAGTCAAAACCTCCACCATGAAGCCATACCATCACTGGACGATGGACCTTGAGGTCGGTGGTCCACACGTTGAGCACGCACGAGCGAAGTTCAGACATCTCATCATCGGACAGTTCGCGGCCGTTGACGGGTTGCATGGCTTGAGGGCCCCATTTCTTGCAAGGTCGGACACCCTGCCATCTGTCAACAGGCATTGGTGGTTGGAAGCGTTCAATCTTGGCATACGGAATGCCAAGGAATCCCATTGTCCCTTCTTGCATGATGCCCTCCACGCGTCCTTGCCGTGTGCTTACGACAGGTGTTGAGGATTGGTGTGTAGCAGCCGAGCAAATTCGGTTGTCGGTTGTTGAAAAACCGATGATGAGCAAAGTCGATAAAACGATGGTTCGTATTTTCATATTCATTGAATAGATAGTGTAATAGGTTTTGGTGCAAAGATACATAAAAACATGGAATGAACCAATCGCGGATGCAACTTTTTGATGGAATATCGTCATTTATGTCCATATAGAGCGCCACTTTAGTGGATAGAAAGGGTCACTTCGCTTTTTTAAACAACAAGATGAGGTTATTTTGTGAAAAAGATGTATCTTTGCATCGGAGACTGGAAATGAGAACCTACAATGACTAACCAAAATAGGCATTTACAATGGGACAGGTGAATGTATCGCAAAAAACGAAAAAGAAGAAACATCGTTCATTTGCGCGTCGTCTGACGTGGCGCATAATCTTCATATTGTCGTTAATCCATCTGTTTGTGATTGGCGCAGTGGTGTTTCTTGTCATTGTTAGTTCGGCAATACAAAGTCAGCAACGTTCGCTTGACATGATCAATGTGATAGGTGGCGAATTGGATAAGATGCTGACATCTGTGGAAGTATCTGCTACGAACAATGTGGCTGAATTGGAGGAGCATCTGGAAAGTCCGGAAAAGGTATTCGATGTGTTGGAGAAAGAGTTGAAGCTGAACAAGACCTATTTTGGTTGTTTTGCAGCTTTCGAACCCAACTACTATAAGAGTCAGGGAAAATGGTTCGAACCCTATGTGGTGTGTCGTGACAGTGTGCATATAGAACGGGCTCAGATGGGTTCTTCAGCGCATGACTATTTCAAACGCGAGTGGTATGCGAAAGGACTCAATGTGGAGGACGACAGGCATGGTTACTGGTCGGATCCGTATTTCGATGTGGATGGTGCAAGGGCGATGCTGTGTAGTTATATTCTGCCCATTCACGACAAGGATGGCAAGAAGGTCGGTGTGTTCGGCATTGACATTCCGTTGGATTGGCTGAGCAGATTGATTCGCGAGGAGGAAAAGAGAGGTAATAGCCGGTTTATAGAGGTGAATTCTGATGAAGTCGATTATTTGCTTTTTTATAGTTTCCTGATTGGAAGCAAAGGCCAGTTTATCGTGCATCCCAACAAGATGAAGGTGCTGCATGGAAATATCAAGGATATTGTTGAGGCCACGCCCGACACGTTGGATGACGCGGTGTGTCGAAAGATGTTGGCAGGCGATTTCGGCATGTTAGAGAAGATACGGCTGGATAACGAGAGATATTTTATCAGCTACAAAAAGATGGGCGACACGGGTTGGACGATGGCCGTAGTGCAGCATTGGCTCTTGGTGTTTGGCTGGGGTATTGCCATCAGTGTTATTATCCTGCTGGTCATGATTTTTGCAGGATTGATAGTTTTCTTTACGACACACTACACCATTTGGCGTGCTACGAAACCGTTGCGCTTCCTCTCTACATCGGCTGAACAGGTGGCGCAGGGAAACTTCAAAACACCTCTTCCGCAGATCAAGCACAACGATGAAATCATGCAATTGCGTGATTCATTCGAAACGATGCAACATTCGCTGTCGCAGTATGTGGAGGAATTGAAGGAGACAACCACAATGAAGGCGTCGATGGAGAAGGAGTTGCATATTGCCCACAATATTCAGATGAGCATGTTGCCGAAGACTTTCCCACCTTTCCCCGACCGTATAGATATCGACCTGTATGGTCAACTGATCCCTGCAAGGGCAGTGGGCGGTGACCTGTATGATTTCTATATTCGCGATGAGAAGTTGTTCTTCTGCATTGGTGACGTTTCAGGAAAGGGAGTACCGGCTTCGTTGGTGATGGCTGTCACTCGTTCGCTGTTCCGTAATATCTCTGCCCACACAGCGAAACCGGATCATATAGTCATGGCATTGAATGAATCGTTGTGCGAGGGTAATGAAACGCACATGTTCGTCACTTTGTTCCTTGGTGTGCTCGATTTGCCTACAGGTCGATTGCGTTACTGCAATGCGGGTCATGATGCGCCAATTCTTATAGAAGGCACAATGGATGATGAAGTGGAGGCGACTATTGGCGGAAAATGCGAGATACTGGATGTGAAACCAAACCTGCCTCTGGGAGTTATGCCTAGTTGGAACTATATAGATCAGGAAACAGTCATAGATCCAGGAACCACCATTTTCCTGTTTACCGATGGATTGACTGAAGCCGAAAATGCAAGTCATGAACAATTTGGCATGGAGAGAATTTTGCACACGGCTGGAAATGCACCTGACAATCCACAAGAGATGATAACCTCAGTGTTGGACGATGTGCATCAGTTTGTGAACGGAACGGAGCAGAGCGACGATTTGACAATGTTGGCCATTCAATATACTGCAAAGAGGTTGGCTGAAATCCTGAATCGCAGCATCACATTGCACAATGACATTCAAGAAGTTCCTCAATTGGCGACCTTTGTCGATGAAGTGTGCGAGGCTGTCGGCTTTGACATGTCCACAACGATGCAAATGAACCTTGCCATCGAGGAGGCTGTGGTGAATGTGATGGAATACGCTTATCCTTCTGATGTACAGGGGGATGTGCGTATCAATGCTGTGGCGAATGAAGCACGCCTGAAGATTATCATCAGCGATGACGGTATGCCTTTTGACCCTACAACACGCGGTGAGGTGGATACTACGCTCTCTGCTGACGAACGTGGTATTGGTGGTCTCGGCATCTATTTGGTGAGGCGTATCATGGACAGTATCAATTATGAACGCATCAATGGTCAGAATATCTTCACATTGCGCAAAAGACTGAAGAAAAAGCCTGAAGCTGAACAGGATGAAGCATGAGATTGTCTCCATTGATAATATACAAAAGGGTCCGTACAAATGCTGTACGGACCCTTTCGTTATGAATGATGGAGTTGATCTCCGTTAGTTTGCTAAATTGCGAATTGGAAAAGGACAGTCATTATTTGATGAGACTGTTGCGGGCCTCAACAATCTTGTCCTTTGTTTCTGCCAACTGAGTCTTCAGCTGATCAACCGAGACGGCATTCAGTGGCTTAAGAGCCTCAATAGCTTTGGCAATAGGCTCAATTTCAGGATCATACTCCTGCAGACGAGAAACGGCGTCAGACAAGAGGACGATGCGGTATGTGACGTTAGCAGCAGCGTCGTCATCGAAGGCCTTGAGGAACTTCTCAGAGTTCTGCGACATCACATAGATCTCTTCCACCAGTGAAGCAGCTACCATCTGCCAATAGTTGTTGATGCGGCCGTTCTGTTCCATTGCTGTGTAGAGCTCCTGTCCTGTTTTGAAGATGGAAGCTGTGTCATTGATGTCCTTGAACGAGGGATCGTCAACGTCAGCAATCAGTTTTGCTACAGCTGCTTGATATTCATCCGTAGGCATGTCGTACATGGCTGCGATGGTCTTGTCCACGCTCAATGCACTAATCATGCGATACTTCTCAGCCAGTGTGGCAGCGTTCTCAGCCACAGCGGCGCTCAGCAGATAGTCAGGCTTCACCTGCTTCTCCTGGTCAGTCAGTTTCACACCATCATCCTCTTTCACGATGGGGAGATCCTTCAACTTGCCAAGCTCGGCAGCGAGACTGTCGAGTTCCATCTTGATCTTGGCTTCAACCTGCTCTTGCTCAAAGCTTTTTTCAGGAGCAGCCTCTTCGGTTTTTGCACTCTTGTTGCCTCCACATGCAGTGAAAGCCATTGCTGCTAATGCGACAGCGAAAATCGATAGTTTCTTCATTTTGTTTTGGTTTTTGTTGTGAATTAATTATTGAATATATATTATTTGTTGTCAATTGTTTTTTCTCATGTATCTGCCTGGATAGTCGGTTAATAGCAGAATCACAGCAATGACCGACATCAGCAAGAGCACACCGATGTTGAACCAGAGTGTCTTGATATGCCAGCTACCCAATATCTTCTCACTACTATAAAACGGAGCACGTCCCATTTTGTTGTATGGTTGAAGATATATTATGCCACTACGTGGCACAATATGGTCATCAATGACGTCATATAGCCGCCTCTCTGTTGCACCTGTGACAAACTCTTCGAGTTTAATATTATAGTTGTTTCTCTTTAATTCGAGAAATCCCTCCTTACCATTCTCCTTCACAAAAGCTGTCACAAGGGTGTCCTTCTTGAGCGTCCATTGGTTGCCACGTTTCGACAATATCTTCTCTGCCTCATTCATGTATTCATGCAGGCTCTCGTAGTCCTCGCCTCCCGTATATGGTGCCATCTCGCAGAATTCGGACAGAACGGGCAGATTCGTGCGTATCACCCTCAAATGAGTCGGGTCAACTGGCTTCCCACGTTGTTCCTCATCCTTCATCGTCTCAAGTTGTGACTGGAGTTCCTTCAAGAATCCAACATTGTAGAACTGATTCTCCTGACGAGCCTTGTCCATCTCAAAGAAAGGCTTTTCATAAGCATTGTCCGTATAAGACGTGACCGCCAAAGCCTCATAGCTCCATCTTGAAGGAATCAGGTCGCCAATCAAGGGTACATTTCCCGTCGTGCTCTTTGGTGTCAAGTCAGAGAAATTGACCACCAATCCGCAAAGCAGAATCTGCGGAATCAGCAGAAGAGGAATGCTGATGTAGATGGCCACAATCGAATTCAGACATTGCGACAACAACAACCCAGTCAGATTGGCAAGGAATGCTGTGACAAACAATATCAGCCACCAAGTGCCAAACAATCCATGCAGGCCCATAATGCTATTGCCAATCACGATGAACAGGAATGTCTGTATTAGCGACACGCCTGCCATGAAGACAATCTTCGACCATATATAGCTGCCATATGACAGATGCAGGAATTTCTCTCTCTTCAGCAAGGCGCGATCCTTGATGATTTCTTCCGCGCTGCCGCTCATGCCAATGAATGTCGCTACAATCACCGACATGAAAAGATAGCTCACCAAGTTTTTGTTTTCCATCACGCTGTAGCCCTCCTTTGGAGCATAGCGAGTCAGCAGAGCACAAATCACCGCCAGCACAGGAGCCTCTAACAAGGCGATACACAGATACTGGACATTCGTGATCTTCGTTTTCAAATTGCGCTTTAGGAAGATGATGAACTGCTCTAGTTTTCCTGGTTTCTTCAACTGGGATGAAGGAAGATTGGCGGAAGAAGACGAATCTGCTTTTGATGAAGACAAAGCCGACAGGCTTTCATTCTTCATCCTTTGATTCAGATAGAGTTCATGCCACTCTTGAGGCGACATCTTTCTTTCATCCGATGTCTCACCACCACTGCTGATGGCTCTCTCTTCGATGATGTTCAACATGATTTCAGGATTCACATTCCCACATGTCGGACATGCACTCGTTTCTGCATCAGCATATCCCGCAGCCTCTTTGAAATAGGTGATAGCATCGATTGGATTGCCGTCAAAGACAGGATATCCTCCCTTGTCAAGCAACCACAAACGGTCGAATAGCTTATATACATCGCTCGATGGCTGGTGGATGGTTAACACGATCAGCCGCCCCTTGTAGGTCTGTTCTTTCAGCAAGTTCATCAATCGCTCCGTGTCTGATGATGACAAACCCGACGTTGGTTCATCAAGGAACAGCACCAATGGTTCGCGAATCAGTTCCAATGCGATATTCAAGCGTTTGCGCTGACCACCGCTGATGTATTTGTTGATAGCCGAACCCACTTTCAAATCTTTCGCACCCTCGAGATCCAAGTCTCTCAACGTTCTCAGCACGCGTTCCTCAATCTCATCCTCGGTCAGGGAAGCGAAACAAAGTTTTGCTGTATAATAGAGGTTTTGGAAAACCGTCAGCTCCTCAATCAGCAAATCGTCTTGCGGCACATAGCCTATCAGGTTCTTCACTCTCTCATCCGTCATCTCACCTTCAGAAGACAGCAGGGGAGTGCCGTTTATCGTCAAGTTACCCTCATCAGGAATCAAACTTCCATTCAAAATCGATAATAGCGTTGACTTTCCTGCCCCTGAACCGCCCATGATAGCCGTCAATTCGCCACCATGCAACGTGAAGCTCAAGCCGTGCACGCCATTATCACTACCGGGAAAGCGGAATTCTATATCCCGTCCGCAGAACACCACGCGGCTTTCTTCGTTCTTTTCTCCTTTCTCTTCTCTTCGGTTGTATTCAGATAGGATTGACGAATAGTAGAGCGGTTTGCCGCTGACACCCTTCAAGACACTGCTCTGCAACCACACTTGATAGGCACCAGCCAGCACTGGTACGTCGTTCAGTAGAACCTTGTCATCACCATTATAAGTGAAAACCAGTTTTCTGCCGCTTATCTCTTTATCATTAGCATCCTCATCTGTAATCAGCAGCGTCTTCAACTCACCCCCGAAACCATCAGGATGCAAAACCATCACGTGCTCCGATTCTTTCCCATCCACATAGTCAACAAAGTCGTCGAACAACCTCTCTGAAACCTCGAACTTCTCAGCCATTGTCTTGAACATCGGGTGGCGTGTGTTCGTGCCGCAAAACTCCATGATGCGCAACAGCAACATCCAACCTTCTTCCTTGCGGATTTTTCCATGCAGATTGTCGCAAATTGATGCAACAACAGCGTTGTCGTCAAGGTCGTCCCTCAACTCATAGGCGCTTCGCATATCGCTATAGAAATCCACATAACCACTCGTATTCCTGATTCCGAAGTGATGACGAAGATAACTCACAAGCATCCTTCGTGCTCGTGACTCATCAACACCTTCCTCCTTGCCGAATAGGGCAAACAAACTAAGGAAGCTCGAAAGTATAATGTCAGTCATCTCTCCTTAATCTCGATTGTCAGTTGGTCTTTTCTATACTTTGTCTTGTTACAGAATTTGATGGTTTTTAATTGTGAATGGTCTTCTTTATCGTGCAAATTTACGAAATAAAACTGATTGCAGGTTGACGCATGAGTTAAAAATCACTAATTTTTAGTAAACAATCAGGCAACGTTTTCCCTTTTTTCCTAACTTTGTCCCGTTAAAAATAATAGGCATTTATCATTTTTTATAAAGCGAAGCGAATGGAGACTATCATCCAATACGAAAACGACAATATCGTTGCATTGCTGCAAGGACGACTTGACACAGCTGCTGCGGTGAAGACCGAACAGGAAATCAAACCTCTTTACGATTGTGAAGGGCGTGATATCATCCTCGATTGCACGCAACTCCAATACATCTCATCCAGTGGTTTGCGAATTTTCCTCGGGGTGTTGAAGGCTGCAACCTTGAAGAAGAGTCATGTCTTTATCACAGGTTTGAACCAAGATTTGAAGAAAGTGTTCGACATCACAGGATTCACCAACCTATTTGAAATGAAATAAACGCATGAAAGATTGCTTTTGTTGTTCAAAAGCATCGGATGTGTTTTTTATGATAGAAGTGGCGTTTTATACTTGATATAAAGCGCCACTTTTTTGGTGATAATACACTATTTTCTCATTGAAATGTTTCAGTTTTGTCAAAGACCACAAATGACGTTGTCAAAGACTATCAATGAGGCGGTCAAAGCTATGCAATGAGACGGTCAAAGACCATCAATGACAACACTACTTTTCCCAACCTCAAAATGCTTACATAATTGAGTGCAATAGATTCACCATCCTTCGGGAAGAATGATGTTTTCAACATCGTGCGCGGCTTCAAAAAGTGGGGATATCTCACTATTGGAGAAGCCAGCAATGCCGCATCCGATTCTTGTGACTAAGAATGTCAGTTCTGGGTTCTGCTTGGCAAATGCGATGAACTCATCCACATACGGTTTGATGGTTTCCACACCGCCTTGCATGGTCGGGATGGCGTAGCTTTGGCCTTGCAATCCCACTCCTTGTCCCATTACTGCACCGAACTTACGGTAGGCAATGTAAGCAGCACCGCCGCCGTGCATACCTCGTAGGTTGCTGCCAAACACGAAAATCTCTCCTGGAGCCAGCTCTTGTATAAATGCTGGCGTAGTTCTTTTCTTTTCCATATTGATTTCTTTTGTTTGTTTTCTTTTCTTGGCCATCTTTCCAAAGATATTGGGAAGGTGGGAACGCCGTATTTCTGAATAATCTGGCGCAGGCATTGACATATCTGACATGGATTTGGCCTCTTCGAACACAACGGCTTCTGGTTCCATCACCTCAGGCATATCGAAGTCCATATCGAAATTCTTTTTGAAATAAGGGATGATGTAGTTTTTCTTCAAGGTGTTGTATCGTTGTGACACAGCAGCGGATGAGATGCCCATCTGTGCCGCTATCTCTTTGGTCTTGAATCCGTTGACAAGAAGCATGATGAGGATTTCTCTTGAATTCCTTTCAAGGGGCATGGAATCGCAAATCTCAAGGATGAGTTTGTTGAAATTCAATCGAAGGTCTTGACTCGTGTCGAACGATTTGAGATAATCCTCGTAGGTCAACGAACCATATTCGCGTTTGTACCATTTCAAAGCATCCAATACGATAAAACGGAAACCGTTTACCATCCATGTTCGAAGTGAAACTGTGGGTGCACGGTCTTCCAACGGTTCCCAGTCATGCTCCATCAAGTATAGTGCATATTGATGAGCCAACGACATAAAATCGAGGTTCTCCTTCTTGCTAAGCCCGTATTTCTGGTCGAACATGTAATAGGCCACCTGGCAGTATTCATAGAAATACCGCTTGAAAATGTAGCTGTCTCCTCTACGGAATCCTTCTATTATTTCGTTGTCGCTGAGCATGGTTAGTAGGTTTTGATTGCAAAGATAAAAAAAATTTTTCTCATTGCCTTAATTTTTTTTCATTATCGTCTTTAAAGATAATAAAGAGGTCAGCAAAACAATTATTCACTTAAAAATGCAAGACTATGAAAAAAGTATTTAATTTGATTATCGTAGATGAGAGCGGATCGATGTCTGTTATCCGCAAGCAGGCTTTCTCTGGTATGAACGAGACTTTGAGTACCGTGAGAACGATGCAGGAGAAGTTCCCCGACACAGAACAACATGTCACATTAGTCACCTTTGACAGCGATCATATGAAATGGCATTACAACGATGCTTTGGCAAAGGACGCACTTGACTTGAAATGGGAGGCATATAATCCTTGTGCAGCTACTCCTCTGTATGACGCCATTGGCAAAACAGTTTCCAAACTCAACGCGCAGGTGGACAAAGACGACAATGTGCTGGTGACCATTATTACCGACGGCTTTGAGAACAGCTCGGAAGAGTGGACGTTGAAGATGGTACGCAATCTGATTGAGAAACTGAAGGAGCAGAAATGGACGTTCACGTTGATTGGCACCGACAATCTGGATGTGGAGGGTATGGCTCATTCCATGTGTATCGACGAACATCTGGAATTCAAACAGGACGCAGTGGGCACAGCGGCCATGTTCGCTCGTGAACGAAAGGCTCGAATGAGATACAACGAGGATGTTTACTGTTGCAAGAAAAGAACAGTGGGTAGATTCTTTGAGGATGACGATAAATAAAGAGAACGCTTGACAAAATAGGAAGGCCGCATCCAATCGAGGGTGCGGCCTTTGTTTTATTTGTTGTATTTCAACAGGTATCCTTTTGTCAGTTTGCCCGAGCGTTTGATGACGTCGTCAGCCCACGGACCTGTGGCTGTGGCTCGTGGCAGTAGCATAGAGCACGACTCGTCTTTGTCGCTGAGGCTCCAACAAACCCAACTGATTTTCAGTTTCTCCATACGGTCGAGCCATAGTTGCTGCGACTCGGGATCAATCTTGCCATTTCCAGATGCTTCAGTCACTCCACTTTCCGACACGAATATTGGCAAACCTTTCTTTGCAGCTTCCTCCATGCGGTCGCGAAGATATTCCTTGTGGGTGGAGGCGTAGAAATGGAGGGTGTACATCACGTTGTAGACGCCAGTGAGTGGACTCTCGGCCACCAGATGGATGTCTTGGTCCCAATGCGGGCAACCCATCAGGATGATGTTGTCAGGGTCATAACGGCGAATCTCTGTGATGATTTCCGAGGCATATTGTTTCAGGCTTTCCCAAGAGTCTTCAACGGGTTCGTTGTAGAGTTCGTAGATGATGTTGGGATAGCGGCCGTATTTCTGAGCCATCTTGGAGAAGAACTCCTTTGCTTTCTGCGTGTGCATCTCGTGAGCGTGCCAGTCGATGATGACATAAATGCCTTCCTTGATGGCGGCCTTGATGACAGGCTCCACACATTGCAGGGCGAATGTCGGGTTTTCAAGATAGTTGTCTTCCACCGTAGTCACTCCCATTGCCGCTCTCACGACAGTGGCGTTCCAATCACGATGCAATGTGCGTACGGCTTTTTTGTTGTAGAAACGTGGCCAGATGTTGTGCCATCCGAAGCTTACACCGCGCAAGACGACGGGATTTCCTTGTTGGTCGCAGAGTTGTGCACCGCGCACTTGCAATTGTCCCCATTGCTTCACGGGTTTGGTTTGTGCCAATGAGAGTGTGAAGCAGAATGCGCAAACGGATAAAGTTAAGAGCAGTCGTTTCATATTTCGTATTGGTTGTTTTTTCTTTCAGTTACTCCGTAAAGGTTGTTTTCCCCTTCAATTTCAGAACAGCGAGAGGGCGTAGATGTAAACCACAGCGGCAGGAATGGCCATGAGCGAAGAGTCAAAACGATCGAGCATACCGCCGTGTCCAGGCAGTATGTCTCCGCTGTCTTTGATGCCGAGCGTGCGTTTGAAAAGCGATTCAACAAGGTCTCCCCACGTACCGAAGAATACAACAACAAGTCCGAGTCCCATCCATTCGATGATGCTCATGATGCCTGTGCCTGTCCGATTCTCATACCAGCCGATGAGTGCCGCAACAATAAGCACCAACAAACCTCCTCCAATGGAACCTTCCCACGACTTTCCCGGAGATATTCTGGGGAACAACTTATGGCGTCCCAGCAACGAACCTGTGCAATAAGCGCCCGTATCGTTCACCCAAAGGAACACGAAAATGCTCATGGGCAACAGCCAAATGTAGCCTACACTCCCATCGGTAGGGTTGGCTTGGAAGGCCAGCACGTTAATCATAGAGAAAGGTAGAGCGATATACATCTGACCAAGCATCGTGTAAGCCCAGTCGTGAATGGCGTTTTCGTTCTTGGTGTAGAGTTCGCTAACGAAGAGATAAACTACCGTCAACAGGTAAGGAATGAAGGCTGCTGAAGGTACGATGTTCGCACAATACCCCGCAAAAGCGAGGAACAGATAGACACCAGCCGCTGTTGAGATGAAGCGGTTGATGGTCACACCTTCTATTTGGTTCACCAGCCCCGTGTATTCCCACAACGTGAGTCCTGTAATGAGGGCGAACAACAGAATCATAGCATCGCCTCGGAAACAGATGCCCACCACCATTACCGCCACGAAAAGGACTCCCGTGATGGTGCGTGTGATGAAGTTTTTAAGTTTGTCGCTCATAATCCTTGTTATTTGGCATTTATCAATCAAAAGCTATGCTTCCGACTCTTGGTTGTCTGCTTCAGCCTTCGGTTCTTCGCTTTTGTTTCCTTTCTCGAATTCCTCCTGGGCTTTGCGCACTTCTTCAGGCATGTCTTCCAGTTTCGGCGCATTGGCTTGAGCGAGCGCTTCATTCTCTTTGATGATCTCCTGAGAGCGGCTAATCCACGGACGAGGGCCGAAAATACGTTCTACGTCTTCGGCGAATATCACCTCGCGCTTGATGAGCAGTTCAGCCAGTTCGTTGTGTCCCTCCTTGTATTTGGTCAGCAACTCTTTGGCGCGGTCGTATTGTTCGTTGATCATCTTCAGCACTTCATCGTCGATGACCTTTGCGGTAGTCTCCGAATAGGGGCGCTGGAACTGGTATTCCTGGTTGTTGTAATAGCAGATATTGGGCAATCGGTCGCTCATACCAGCGTAGGCAATCATTCCGTATGCACTCTTCGTGGCGCGTTCAAGATCGTTCATCGCACCTGTTGAGATGTGGCCAGTAAAGAGCTCTTCAGCAGCACGTCCACCCAAGAGAGCGCACATTTCGTCGAGCATCTGCTCTTTGGTGGTGATTTGTCGCTCTTCGGGCAGATACCAAGCGGCTCCCAATGCTTGTCCACGTGGCACAATCGATACTTTCACGAGTGGATTTGCATGTTCGCAGAACCAAGAAACGGTGGCGTGGCCAGCCTCGTGCAGGGCAATAGAGCGTTTCTCGGCGGCAGTCATCACTTTGGTCTTCTTCTCCAATCCGCCGATAATACGGTCCACGGCATCAAGGAAATCCTGTTTGCTGACGGTGGCAGCATCATGTCGGGCGGCAATCAGGGCAGCTTCGTTGCATACATTGGCGATGTCAGCGCCCGAGAATCCAGGTGTTTGTCGAGCCAGGAAGTCGATGTCGAGCGTGGAATCAGTCTTCAAAGGCTTCAAGTGCACTTGGAAGATTTCCTTGCGCTCGGTGAGGTCGGGCAGGTCAACGTGGATTTCACGGTCGAAACGACCAGCACGCAACAAAGCCTTGTCGAGCATGTCCACTCGGTTGGTAGCGGCCAGAATAATGACTCCGCTATTAGTGCCGAATCCATCCATCTCAGTCAGCAGGGCGTTCAACGTATTCTCACGTTCGTCGTTTCCACCCATAGCGGGGTTCTTCGAACGAGCACGTCCGACAGCGTCAATCTCATCGATGAAGATAATACAGGGCGATTTTTCCTTAGCTTGGCGGAACAAGTCGCGCACACGGCTGGCTCCCACACCGACAAACATCTCCACGAAGTCGGAACCCGACATCGAGAAGAAAGGCACTCCAGCCTCGCCAGCAACTGCCTTTGCCAGCAACGTCTTACCTGTTCCCGGAGGTCCCACGAGCAGAGCGCCCTTGGGAATCTTACCACCCAGGTCGGTGTATTTCTTCGGATTCTTCAGGAACTCCACAATCTCCTGCACCTCTTGTTTGGCGCCTGCCTGTCCAGCCACGTCCTTGAAGGTGATTCCAAGGTCGTTTCCTTTCTCGTACATCTTCGCCTTCGACTTGCCAACGCTGAAGACGCCGCCGCCTCCACCGCCACCGCTTCCCATGCGGTTCATGATGAGGAACCACAGCAGGATGATGAAGATGAGGGGTCCGAAGCTGATGAGGAGGTCCCAGAGGCCGCTGCTCTTCTTGTTGTCGTAGTCGAAATCCTTCAATTTTCCTTTCTGCTGCTGTTCAGTCAGGTATTTCTCCAGTTCATCAATCGAACCGAACTCTACGCTCACGTATGGCTTGGCACCTGTCTGTTCCAACGACTTGTTGAACACATCGCGGACATGCTTGGCCGTAACGAACATCTTCAGCGTCTTGTCCGAAGTGTTCACCTCCACCTTGTCAGCGAATCCTTTCTCCACATACTCCTTGAACTTGGTGTAGGTGGCCTCTTGTTTTATGGAGTTACCCGAGGCAGAAGCCAACGAGTTTCCACCATCCGAAAGGAAGAAAAGGGCGAGCGAAACAATGATGAGGATGTAAATCCAGTTCATGTTGAACCGGGGCATCTTCGGTTGATTGTTCCCTTTGCCAAATTGGTTGTTCCTATTTTTATCCATATTGTTTGATTGTTCCTAAATAATAAAGATTTATGGTTAGTTGGGCAGACTTCAATCCAGATTGGGAATGCGGGTCAGACGAGCATCCTCCCACAGGTTTTCCAAATCGTAGAATTCGCGGGCATCTGGCACGAATATGTGCACCAACACGTCTCCGTAATCCATAGCGACCCAGCGCGAGAGACCCAGCCCTACAACGCCCATCGGCTTCTCGTCGGCTTCCGTGCGAGCCACTTCGTCCACCGATTCGGTGATGGCTTCCACTTGCGTCGGCGTGTTGCCTTGACAAATGATGAAGTAGTTGGCTATCGAGCCGTCAATGCCGCTAAGGTCGGCCACTACGATGTCTTGCCCTTTTTTTTCTTGTATACCCTTGGTGATGGCTTCCACCAATCTTGTTGTTTGCTCCATTCAGAAATGCTTTTGTTGATGTGATGCGTTTATTGCTACAAAGGTACGCTAAATATTCGAAAAACGTGAAAAAACAAGTCGAATTTGATTTTTTTTGCAAAATTCTTTTTGAAAATGCTTGTAGTTAAAAAAAAATCGCTACCTTTGCAACCGCAAATCAGAAATGATGGCAAAATTAAAGGCATTGGGGTATGGTGTAATGGTAACACTGCAGATTCTGGTCCTGCCTTTCCTGGTTCGAGTCCGGGTACCCCAACTTCCTGTATCGCCGATGGCCACGAGGCTGTTGGCGATTTTTTTGTTTCCAATCGGCTGGACCTTCCTTGCTGATGGAGTGGGAGGGTGGTCTGCTGAAAGCCGAAAATCAGAATGTCAGCGAAAACGGCATTTTGCTGACAAAATGCAAGGCAAAAGGGCGATTTAAATAACCGTTTTGTTGAATCTTTTTACTTATCGTCTGATTTTCCCATAGCTATGCTTTGACCGTCTCATTGCATAGCTTTGACCGCCTTAAAGCTATGCTTTGACAAGCTCAAAGCATAGCTGTCATTTTGTCATTTGCCGTCTTTTGCAATTCATGCCCAAAGGTTTTTGTTCTTTTTTCGATTTATCTCGTTTTTTTTTATTATCTTTGCAGAGAAATGAACTAGATAGAAAACATAATCCATTTTATGAAACGAGGTTGTCCTTGCTTCATGATATTAAAACAGAAGAAAATGAAACGTTTTTATTTGGCTTTGTTGGCGTGCCTGATGGCTGTTTCAGGCTTTGCTCAGCGTGTGAAGGTGGAGTTCTTCACGCCCCGTATTGTCCGCATTGTGAAGAGTCAGTCCGACGACTACGCAGGAAAGAAAAGCCTGGTGGTCACGGCGAAACAGGAGGATGTGGCGCTTCAGAGGCGTGGGGGCATTGTTTCGAGTGGTGAATTGAGTGTGAAACTCGATGAACGGACGGGATGTGTGACGTTCCTGACGCCTAAGGGAAAGGTTCTTCTACGCGAGAAAAACCATTCGTTCGAGCCGCTCACATTGGGTGGCGATGCTGGTAAATGGAAGGTTCGCCAGACTTTCACACTCGACAAGGATGAGGCTATTTATGGATTGGGAACCATTCAGAACGGCAAGATGAACCGTCGCGGCGAGCACAAACGCATGGAGCAGTCGAACTTGGAGGATTTCCAGAATGTCTTGCAGAGCATCAAAGGCTGGGGAGTCTATTGGGACAATTATTCGCCCACGGATTTCGATGATGATGCTTCGGGTATGTCGTTCACTTCTGAGGTGGGTGAGGCTGTCGATTATTACTTCATGTATGGCGGTTCGGCCGATGGAGTGATTGCGCAGATGCGCCATCTGACAGGCGATGTTCCAATGTTCCCTTTGTGGACTTTCGGCTTCTGGCAGTCGAAGGAGCGCTACAAGACAGCCGCAGAGACCGAGAGCATTGTCGACAAATATCGTGAGTTGCAAGTGCCACTCGATGGTATTATCCAAGATTGGCAGTATTGGGGCTCGAACTACTTGTGGAATGCGATGGATTTCCTGGCTGAAGATTTCTCGAACGGCAAGCAAATGATACAGAATGTGCACAAGAAACACGCCCACTTCATGATTTCCATTTGGGCGAGTTTTGGACCACAGACCAAGCAGTTCCGCGAGCTTGATGAGAAAGGTCTGTTGATGCCTTTTGAGACTTGGCCGCAGAGTGGAATCTCGCATGTATGGCCGCCGATGAGAGACTATCCTTCGGGTGTGAAGGTCTACGATGCTTTCAGCCCAGTGGCCCGCGACATTTATTGGAAGTATCTGAAGACACTATACGACTACGGTACTGATGCGTGGTGGATGGACTCGACTGACCCCGATTTCTTCAATCCGCGTGAGAGCGATTACGATCATAAGGTTTATGGTGGTACTTGGCGTTCACAACGTAATGCCTTCCCTTTGGAGACCGTTCGTGGTATTTATCAGTCGCAGCGAAAGGACTATCCCAATTCTCCGAAGCGCGTCTTTATCATGACCAGAAGCAGTTTTGCCGGTCAGCAGCACTATGGTTCGAATATGTGGAGCGGTGATGTTAACTCCTCGTGGGATATGCTGCGCAAACAGGTGCCTGCAGGATTGAGTTTCACGCTGACAGGCAATCCCAACTTCAACACCGACATCGGTGGCTTCTTCTGCGGTTCCTACAACACGCGGGGTGGTGGTTCGGCTCCCCGAAATCCGCAGTTCCAGGAACTCTATGTGCGTTGGATGCAATATGGTCTGTTCTGCCCTGTATTCCGCAGTCACGGTGCAGATGCACCTCGTGAGATTTGGCAGTTTGGAAAGAAGGGTGAACCCATTTATGATGCTATTGAGAGCACTATCCGTCTGCGCTATCGCTTGATACCTTATTTATATAGTACTGCTTGGCAGGTGACCTCTAACAACGACAGTTATATGCGGCCGTTGTTCAGCGATTTTGCCGCTGACAAGAAGGTGTGGGATATGACAGATGAGTTCATGTTCGGTCATAGTATTCTTGCTTGTCCCATCGTCAATCCGCAATATACTGAGGAGAAGATTGTTCGTACGAATGAGATGACAGGTTGGGACAGAAAAGAGGCAAGTGGTGATCAGAAAGCGGTCGGAGGTGTCGATTGGATGGAATCGAAGACAGCCACGAAATACTTGCCGAAGGGTACTGATTGGTACGACTTCTGGACTGGCCAGCGCTATAAGGGCGGCCAGGATGTGAAGCTGGTGACCTCGCTGCAGAAGGTTCCGATGTTTGTCCGTGCAGGTAGTATTCTTCCTCTCGGTCCTGAGATGCAGTATGTGGGTGAGAAACAATGGGACGGTCTCGAAATACGAGTCTATCCCGGTGCTGACGCCACATTCGTTCTTTACGAGGATGAGGGCGACTCTTACAATTATGAGAAAGGAGCTTACTCCACAATCACCTTCCAATGGAACGACCGTCAACGGAAGCTAGTCATCAATCAACGAAAAGGCTCGTTCCCTGGTATGCTCTCTCAGCGACGTTTCAACGTTGTTCTTCCCGACGGACGTCAACAGAATATCGAATACAACGGTCAACAACAAGAAGTAACGTTCTAATACAAAGAAGCCTGTCTCAATCGAGACAGGCTTCTTTGTTTATATGAATGATGTTGCTTCTGAATCAAACAACCATCCCGTGATTATGCTTCTTCTTCAGAAGCAGCATTCTCGGCATCAATTGCCTTGATCTTGTCGCGGGTAAGTTGCAAATCGTCTTTCAGCTTCTGCACTTTCTTGTTCATCTCGTCAATGAGACTGTTGCCCTTCTTCGAACTGACATTCAGGAAACCGAGGTTGTTTTCGTAGGTTTGGATTTCCTGTTTCAGTTGTTCGTAGCGTCTCATCAGTCGTCCGCGCTCGTTATCGAGGGCGTCTTCACCGCGCTTGGCCACGTTCTTCAGGTTCGTGCGGAAGTTGTCGAGGCGACGGCGGGCGGTAGAGATATTGAGGTCCTTGTACAGTTTGTCGAGCACCTCGTGGTATTCTTTGTAAAGCTTGTCCTTCTCTTTGAAGGGCACGTGTCCCACTTGCTGGTATTCGTCGACAAGTTTCTGCACTTTCTCTTGGATGTCTTCTACGCCTCCTTCAGCCAACTCCTTGAGTTGCTGAATGATGCCACGCTTTTGTTCCAAGTTGTTGCGCTCTTCGCTTCGTGCTCCTGCATTTGCTGCATTGCGAGCCTCGAAGAACTTGTTGCAGGCAGCAAGGAAGTCGTTCCACAGTTGATCACCTAATTTCTTGGGAACCATACCAATCGTCTTCCATTCTTTCTGCAGAGCGATGAGCTTGTCGCTCGTTGACTTCCATTCGGTGGAGTCTTGCAAGGCTTGTGCCTTTTCAACAAGCGCACGTTTCTTCTCTGCATTCTCAGCGAAACGCTGTTTCATGCCTTTGAAATACTCAGCTTTGCGTCCGAAGAAATCATCGCATGCAGCACGGAAGCGTTCGAAGATCTTAACGTTCATCTTCTGGGGAGCGAATCCAATTGTCTTCCACTCGTTCTGTATCTCGATGATCTGCTTGGTATGCTTCTCCCAATCACCAGCACCTTTGTTCTCTTCTTTCGAGATGGCTTCCACGCGTTCGCAGAGTTCTGTCTTACGAGCCAAGTTCTCTTCTTCTTTGGCTCGTAGACCTTCGAAATGCTGCTGATGGCGCTTGTTGATTACGGTGCTTGCAGCCTTGAATCGAGCCCAAGTCTGCTCACGCAGGTCTTTGGCTACAGGACCTATCTCGCGGTATTGCTGATGCAACTCTTGCAACTGATGGAAGGCGCTAATAACGTCGGGCTCATCAGCCAACTTCTCGGCAGCCTCACAAAGACGGGTCTTCATTTCAAGGTTTTTCTTGAAATCGTATTCACGTGCTTCGCTGTTCAGTTTCAGCAAGTCGTAGAACTGCTCCACGTAGAGTTGGTAGTTGCGCCACAGCTCGTTGGCACGCTCAGCAGGAACGGCTTTGATTTCGCGCCATTGCTGCTGCAATTCCTTGAACTGCTGGAAGCTCTTGTTGGCTTCATCGGGCGATGTGGCCATACCCTTGATTTTTTCGATGATCTCGAGCTTGCGTTTCAGGTTGGCTTGCTTTTCCGACTCTTGTGCTTGGAATATCTTCGCTCTCTTCTCCTTGATCACGTTCATCTCAGCCTTGAAAGCTTCTTCCTCGTCATCGGGTCTCACCTGATAGGAATCAGGATCACCGCCAGCATCGAGGTATTCTTTCAACTGGGCTTCACGCTCAGCAATGTGCAGCTTGTAGAAGAGGGTTTTCAGCATGTCAATCTCGCCCTTGTCCACGTTTTCTTCTTCATCGTGGGCAATTTCTCTAACGCGCTCCAGAATCTCTGCCTTCGTCTTGTAAACTTTCGGAGCAGCTTCTTCTGTAGCTTCTTCAACGTCAGTAGCGACTTCTTCAGCTATTTCTTCGGCATTGTCAACGACTTCTTCAGCGGCTTCTACAACCTCAGCAGCAGCCTCTTCTGTTGTTTCCACAGCCTCTGCAACTGTTTCCTCTGTAGCTTCTATAGCCTCAGTAGCAACTTCTTCTGTAGCTTCAACAGCATCGGCAACAGCTTCTTCTGCAGCTTCAGCAACCTCTTCAGCAGCCTGTTCTGTTGTTTCCACAGCCTCTGCAACTGTTTCCTCTGTAGCTTCTATAGCCTCAGTAGCAACTTCTTCTGTAGCTTCAACAGCATCGGCAACAGCTTCTTCTGCAGCTTCAGCAACCT
>JAFYYV010000003.1 GCA_017557405.1 Prevotella sp. | reverse complement strand
TCGTTCTCTGGCTTCTTCGGGCGACCGCCCTTGCTGTTCTTCTCCTTGGGTGTTTGGGGATTCATACGTTGTAAAGTGCTGGATGGGACATCTGGCTAATTCCGGCTTTCTTAGCCGTGGTTTTGTGGGACGCAAAACCTATACTTGCTCCCCCAAACACCTTAAAAACACCCTTAGGGTACTGGCTGCATTTTGCTGACAGCACTGTAAAGTGTCTGAAAGGCTGTTCGCCTGTGGAAATGTGTATAAGCTTGCGTCCCGTCATGATACTAATGGTTTGCGGCTTGCGCTTCGGTTGATTCTGTGAGTGACAATGGCTTGTGCCTTTTCTTCTGACGCAGTTCTTCCAGATGGGCATCGAACTCTGCCTGTTCCTGTTCGGAGAGCGTATAGGGCTTGTCGTATGCCCCTCCGCTCTGAATCCATTCCACCAGTTCCTTCTTGAAGAAGTAGAGTTTGTTGCCACGCTTGCGGTATGGGATGCGTCGCTCAGATGTGAGGGAGTACATCGTAGAGCGTTTCTTGCCAATGAACTGACAGGCTTCTTCCATCGTCATCATCTGGTCATCATCCTGGGTTGAGGATGCACCGTCGGCATCCTTCTTCTCGTCAAGGCGGCTAATCACATAGTCCACCTTGGTCAGCAGTTCGCCGACTGCCTTGGGCAGCTGGTCGAACGAGAGATTGTTAGTTGCGTTATCCATGTGAATTTTCTTTTTACATTTAACGTCAAGAATATCAATGAGCAAGTGTTTCTTCGTTTTTTACTTCTTCTGAAGTGGCATTCTCCTTGGCATCGTCCTTCAATGAAATGCGCTCGGATGCGTCACGTTTCAGTTCACTGACTACCTCTGCATACACCTGTGTTGTGGCAAGGTTGCTGTGGGTAAGCAGCTTGCTCACGGTGTAGATGTCCGTGCCTCCTGCCAGTTGCAAGGTGGCAAAGGTATGACGGAAACAGTGGAAAGTGATATGCTTGGTGATGCCAGCTGCATCTATCCAGTCTTTGAGGTGGGCGGCAACCAGATTCGGTGTCAGTTTCTTAAATACCTGACCCTCTCCACGCTCACCGCATAGGGCAAGTGCTTCATCGCTGATAGGCAGGATGGCATCGGTCTTTGTCTTCTTGGTCGTAATGTCGAGTACCCAGCCGCCATCGCTCGACTTCTTGATGTTCTCCCATTGGAGCAGGATGCAGTCGGACAGGCGTAGTCCTGTCAGGCAGGAGAACAGTCCGGCACGTCGTAGCACGTCACTCTTGCACTCTGCCTTTGACAGGGCAAACAGTTCCTCCTTGGTCAGGTACTGCCGTTTGTTGCCGTGTCCCTTTGCCTTGACAAGTTTCTTGGCTATGTTCTCTTTGATATGTCCGTCCTCATATGCCATTCGTAGGGCGGCTTTCAGTTTGACGAAATGGTTGTTGGCGGTCGTGCTCATCATCAGCTTGTCATTGCGCTTGCACTTGTCCGACAGCATGTAGTCAAGGAACTTCTGGCAATAAGCCACAGAGAGGTCGCAGAAACGGCACTCTCCACCGGCATAATTCTCGAAGTGCTTGTAGGCAGCCTTCCAGTTGGCTTTGTTGGTGGACTCGTTCATGCGCATCTTGAAATAGTCAAGAAAGCTCTCCTGACCTTTGGAGCGGTCGAGGAAACCAAACTCCTCATTGATGATGGACTCTGTACGGCGGCATTTGACAAGTTCCGCCTTCTGGAGCATACTGCGGTTATACTCCTGCTGAAACTTCTCCGTGGGATTGGTATAGATGTAGAATCCCAGATACTCACGTCGGGACAGTCTGCCTGTCTTCGGGTTACGGATAGGTGGGTAGAAATCGAGATAGAGCGATGTCTGCCCGTTCTTGATGGGTCGCTTCCGTACTGTTACCTTGGTACATAAATTCGTCATATCTGCTATTTTTATTGTATTATATTTGTCTATTTTCGCTTGTCCTGCCTTGCCCTTCATGGGCGGTCTGGATTTCAAGCGTCTGCAAAGGTACACCCTTTGTTTGGGTCAAGCCTAAAATGTTGTCCCTCAATGCATCAGATTTAACCTGACTTTGCATTCGAGTATGAAATTGCAGCGAAAATCATACTATAAACAGGGTTGACAGTTGCGTCGCATTCATTATTGCCATTGGTTTCAAGACACTTCCAAAGGTGGGGTACATCTTTTTCCGATTGGCTCTGCAAAGTTACGGGTCGCAAAGCTACAATAGAGGTACAACGGTCTGAAATCAGCCGTTTTGAGCCTCGGATTACAGGATTGGTTCTAACCATCATTAGAAGTAGTACCAACATTAGTAATATCATGACCGTTTCGCCTTGGTGCTGGCACTTGTTTTCTCGGCTTTCTTCCGGGCTGCTTCCCAGTCTGCCTTTAGGTAGAGGTTTGCCCTGCCGCCTTTGGCTTTCTTGATACGGACACCATGAGTCTCGGCAAAGCGTCGTACTTGCGTCTTGCCCAGACCGAACTTCTGCATGATGTCAAAGCAGGTGTAGTATGCCTCCGTCTGTGCCTTTCCTTGTTCCTCGTTGTACTTGGCAATGGCTTCCTCCACGTCCTCCTTCCTGAAAGCGGTCGTTCCCCAGGCATGGACGGATGGGAGTTGGAAACGGTTGCGCACCTCATAGAATCGACCGTACTTGATGCCAAACTTCCTCATCACCTCTGCCAACGTATAATGGGTGTCGTGCGTAACACCTTCTGGGGCTTTGTCGCTGGCTGGTGTCATGCGGCACTTGGCTCTCTTATTCACGTTGCCTGTCTCAGGCTTGGCGGAGACATATGGCTTTTTCTTTTCCCTTTTGTCATTATTAAAAGAAGGGAAAGAAGAAGGTAGCACGACATCGCAACCTTGCCCTTGGGCAAAGTCTGTAAGTTCCTGTAGGCTTATTCGTGTCATCCGCTTGCCGAGGTTGACGGCTTTCAGTCTGCCGGAGGCAATAAGCAAGCGCACCATCTTAGTGCTGACACTGATGGCGACGGAGGCATCCTTCACGGACAGAAGGATGTTGGGAATTTGAGAAGTCTGTTTGTTGTCCATATCGAGTAATTTTGTAAAATTCTGCCTTTCTCGGTGGGCGGTTCTTGACGGAAACCAATTTAGCGGATTTAAGAGGAAATAAGGGTATTTAAGGGAAGTACCCTTAGTCCTCCTGCTCATCCACCCGAGGTACAATGGCGGTACAAAATTACTCTAAAAGAAGAAAACTTGCAATAGGCGCTTAACGGAAGAAGTTAAGCTAAGTTAAGGTATAACAGCGATTTACGCGATTCGATTTAAGGTTTGTTTCGGTCTGTTTTGACCCAATTTAATCGGTGAAGAATTCATGATTATAATTGTTTATTATGTTTTCAATCTGTTAGGAAAATCCTCTTCAGAAATTGAATTTTCTCGTTTTCATTCCATCGAGAGGTGATGTTGATGGAGAAATTGCTGACTTTGCCGTTCTTTTCTCCAATTAAGAAGTAGGTATCAACTCTTTCTCCATAGATTCTGTAGATTACATATTGTCTCTCGCTGTCATCCTCTTTCATTTGAGACTCCAACCCCTCCGATTTAAAATATTCGGACTCCCATTCGTAAAATGCCTTTACGAAATCATAGCCCTTTAATGCACCATCTTTATTGAATTCATAATTATCAGTTCGTCCGAAAGCGAAGGCGACGAAGATAGAGTCTTGGTTAGTGAATAATTGCTGACGTGCAATTTTGTTATAACCGCATTTATCCCATTTGCCAGGAAGGGCGACTTGTCCATAGGGTAAGACAAAAAATTCTGTAACATCTTTTGCGGCATCATATTTGCCTCCTACTATGGTTGATTCCCTCTGTGTAGCGCAATTGGACAAAAGGGCTACAAACGAAAGAATGAAGTAACATTTTATGGCCAGAGCCATGGCTCTTTTCTTGCTCATGAATTACCTGTTTTTATAATGAGTTGTTGTTTTATGGATAAACGGGTGCAAAGGTACGAATTAGTGAGAACAATTCAAAACATTTTGAGTCCCTTTTTAAGGGACGGCTATAAAGCAGGTTTTCTTCGACAAAGTCAAAGATAGATGATTTTCGGGAAACTAAATAAATATATTCCCCTTTCAATCTGAAACCACTTTCCAACCTTGATTTTAGTGCTCGATTTTCGGGGGTTTGAGTTCAATAAATCGCGATTTCGCTCGATTTTTTGGCTAATTTTGCCATTTATCGCCCCATTTTCGCTCTCTACACCCCCGTTTTTCACCTCGTTTTTTTAACACTTACGATTTATAACCCCTACAATCTGCTATACTCCTTCCACTTTTTTTTACTTCAAACGAGATAGAAAAACTATTTCTAGAACAACAAAAGATTGGAGAGGAAAATGCAAAGACTAGCCATGACCTCGGATGCAAATAAAATGAAAAGTGACAAAGTGACAAAGTGACATTAAGCACTTTTCATTTTGTTCAAGCGCACCCCTCTATCATGTGTTATTATAATATATAATATTGATATTATATATTATAATAAAATTAGTAATATTACACTCATTTCATTTTTGTGTACCCAAATCTTCAATTTATAATTGTAATATTCACACTTCATGCGCCTCGGCAGGTCGAAAACACCTTATTGTCACTTTGTCACTTTGTCACTATTTGCCCGAGTTGATTTAACATTCGTTAAGGATTATCATGAAATCGCCCTATTTCTGCATATTTTGCTATGGCTGCGCCATAAACCATCTTTGACCTCCTCATTGCTTAGCTTTGGTCTGCTCAAAGATGGTCTTTGACAGGCTCAAAAGTCACAAATGACGCTGACTATCGTCGATTTTTCTCACATTCAGCTAAGTTCAAGCAAAGCTTGACTTTGCTCTCATTCAATCGAAATATTGTAAATATTTTTTACCATGAAATTTGGAGCATTGAAATTTATTTCGTAAATTTGTAATCGAAATCAAGCACCACCAATACCGCTGCGTTGGAGGATGCGAAAAGGAGGGAGCGCGCGCAGATAAAGCGATAGAGATGCGGAGGAATTTGCCAAAGGCGCCAGGCAGATAATCTTTCATCTTTCATCCTTCATCTTTCATCTCTCCGAAGGAGATAGACAGCAGCGAAGTAACTAATTAACCATTAAAAAAAGGGGCAAAATCCTTCCCCTCACCCTTCTGGGGGAGGTCGGGAGGGGGCCCCAGAAAAGGAGGAAACTATGGCAGTATTGTATCGTGACTATGCTCTTCACTCCCCCCAAAAACTAAGCAAAAGACCGAGGGAGACGGAGAGGCCGTAGATGAAGATGTTGCGAGCGGTGAGCCCCAGAATGTGGTTGAGTTCGCGCCCTCGGGCGATGCGTTTCATGTGGAGGAAGGTCTTGATGTGGAGGGGCAGATAGAAGAGGAGGGGAAGCAACAGAGCCCAGAGGTGGCCATGGAGGGCGAAGACAATGCCCAGCAGGCAAGGAACCACTCCCAACGCAAGGTAGAGCCACTCGGCGGCAGCGTGGCCGATGCTGACAATAAGCGTGCGCTTTCCAGTACGACGGTCGTTATCGATGTCGCGATAGTTGTTGACCACAAGAAGGGTATCCACCACCAAACCACATGCCACAGAAGCCACGAGACACTCCGTGGAGATGGTCTGCAGGCCATCGGGAAGCGCCAGATAATAGGTCATTGTGACGGGTACGATGCCAAAGAACAGCAAGACGAGCAGGTCGCCCATGCCGATGTAGGAGAGATGGGTGGTGTAGAGGAAGCAGAAGACCACGCACAGGGCTCCGACAGCCACCATGGTCCAACCTCCGAAGAGGACGAGCGGCAAACCAACTGCGCAAGCCAACAACGTGGTGATGGCAATGGCGATGCGCATGGCTCGGGGTGTCACCCACCCTTGTGCGCAAGCCCGCTTGGGTCCTAGGCGCTGTTCGTCGTCGGTTCCTTTCTGGAAATCGAAATAGTCGTTCACGAAGTTGGCGTCGATCTGCATGATGAAGGCAAAGAGCAAACACAATGCCGCCGCCCACCACGAGATGCGCCCATGCATGTCGGCTATGGCCAGCGAGGCGCCAATCATCACGGGAACAGCCGCACCGGTGAGCGTCTTCGGACGGGCAGCCAAAAACCACGCGCGAGGAGAGTTGATTTTCAGTTCAGAGTTCATTGTACCCTTCATTTATTATTCTATTTCTTTGCAAAATTAAACATAAAACATTATATTTGCAAAAAAATCAAAGGTTATGATGGAAACAACCCCTAGTTTGGACCTCGTTCACTTTGTTGAGACCAACATCCTGCCCCGCTATGCCGAGTTTGGCCGTTCGCATGGCATCAGCCACGTGCAACGCGTCATCAGCCGCAGTCTTGTGCTGGCGCGCCGAGTGGGGGCAGACATCAACATGGCTTACGCCATCGCCGCCTACCACGACATCGGGATGAGTGGGCCGCGCGCCATCCACCACATCACGGGAGGGAAGATACTGGCAGCCGACCAACGTCTGCGCAAGTGGTTCTCGGCAGAGCAAATCAAGTTGATGCGCGAGGCGGTGGAAGACCATCGAGCCTCTACCAGTCATGCTCCGCGAAGCATCTATGGGAAGATAGTCGCCGAGGCCGATCGCGACCTGGAACCCGAGACCGTGTTCCGCCGCACCGTTCAGTTCGGTTTGGAGAACTATCCCGAGAAGTCACGCGAGGAGCAATGGCAACGTTTCTGTCAGCATATGGAAGACAAGTATTCGCCGCATGGCTATATTTCGCTTTGGATACCAGGCTCGCCCAACGAGGAATACTTGAAGCAGATTCGTGCCACGCTGACCGACACGAAGGCATTGAGAAAGGTTTTTGACCGACTATTCGAGGAGGAAAACGCCGCTCACGAAGCATAGTGCAAATTGGACACTATGAACTACTTGATGGTCACTTGTGTGGCTCCGTAGCCGTACTCCTGGAACGAAGCGTCCTGATAGGTGTAGCTCTTGTAGCGATAGCAGAGGTCGTTGACCAGCGCACGACGCAGAATCCCCTCACCCTTTCCATGAATGAAGATGATGCGCTGCCCCTTCTTCGAGGCGTTCTCAGCCAATATGCGACGGAAGAAGGAGACCTGGTAGTTGAGGATGTCGCCTGCTGACATGCCCGCTGTAGTATCGAGCAGAGCGTCGATGTGCAAATCAACCACCAGAACGTCCTCGTCGCCCTTGCGCTTCGTGATGGTGCGAGGCGCGGCTTTTGTTTGGGTGGTGTTGGCAACAGGCTTTTGAACGCGCGTCTTGTCGGGCTGCTCCACATGATACATCTCCTCTTTCAATCGTTTGGCATCGATGACCAGCGGCCGAGCCACCTTGTCGTTCTCAACGATGGTGTAGAGCAAGGCAGGCTGTTCGAAGAAATCGTTCTCCTGGAAGGTGTGGAGCTTGTAGAACTTCACGGCATCGATGCGGAACTGCACGTCGATGGCAGGCTTCAAGACAAACGCCTTTTCGCGCTTGTAGGCCATCATCTGAATGGCCACATGACCCAACTGCCCCAACTCGTCGCGCCCGAACTCCTCGATGAACACCTTCGTGTTGGGCTCCACCTCGCCCTGCGCGCGCAAAGTCCAACTGGCTCCTTCGGCAGCCAAGTAGGTGTATTGGATATAGTAATTGCTGTCGTTGACGAAGTAGCTTTCGAAACGGGTGCGGGTGACCTCCTTGATATCGATGGGCACAAACGCCAGGTAGGCAGAAAGCTGGTTGCCGCCCTTGCGCTCTTCGGCAGGCTTTTTGAAGGTCACTTTCGAGAAATCAACCTCATCAGAGGCATCATCATCTGCAATCGGTTGGTCCTGTCCTTCCTTCATCATGGCCTTGATGGAGCGCCCGTCGGGCTTCTGCGGGGCTGCCCCCTTGCTGCTGACAACATGGGTGGTGCTATAGTCCTCGGCGCCAATCACAACTACATCGGTGATGGCCATAGGAATCTCAAAACCATCCTCGTCTTCGACCAACACGATGTTCGACCCTTTGAATCCAGTAACCGTACCACCACCTATCTCGCTCAAGAAGCGGACTTTGTCTCCTTTTTTCATCTTTCAATTCTGGGATTTAATTGTTCTATGGAATAAGCAACGAACTGTCGCCATAGCTCAGGAATCGGAAGTCGTGAGCCAGGGCGTAGTCGTAGATGCGCCGCCAGTCGCCTTTCACAAACGCGCTCACCAAGAGCAGCAACGTGCTTTGTGGCTGATGGAAATTAGTGACCAGCATGCGCACAATCTTGTAATCGTAGCCCGGTGCGATGATGATTTGCGTCGAGGAATGGAGCGCCTCGAGCTGATTGCGGTCGAGCCACGAGAGGATGGCCTTGATGGCCTCAACGGCAGGCACATCGGGCATATTCGCGTCGTAGGGCTCCCATTGGTTGACATGCAACTCCTCTTCGTTGAGGTCGGGATTCCGCAGCAGCTTCAAGCCCATGTAGTAGAGGCTTTCAAGCGTGCGGACGCTGGTGGTACCCACGGCAATGGCCTGGGCATCGTGGCGAATGAGTTTTTCCAACGTACGGCGATGCACGCAGATGTATTCGGTATGCATCTCGTGCCCCTCTATCTCCTCGCTCTTCACAGGTTTGAACGTACCAGCGCCCACATGTAGGGTCACCTCCTCGCGGTCGATGCCGCGTTCGTCGATGGCTTTCAGCACACGCTCGGTGAAATGGAGTCCTGCCGTCGGAGCGGCCACACTGCCCTTGATCTTCGAGTAAACGGTCTGATAGGTGGTCTTGTCGCTCTCCTGCGTGTCGCGATTCAGATAGGGCGGAATGGGAAGTTCGCCCACCACATCCAAAATCTCAGCGAAAGAAACAGACGGATTATCCCATTCGAAAGAGACAAGGTGGCTGGTGCCTTGCATGGCGCCTCGCTCAACGGAGAGCGTCAGCTGCTTTCCATGCACCTCGAAAGTGCGACTCAGCATGCCTTCTTTCCATTTCTTCAGATTGCCAACGAGGCAGAGCCATGAACAACGGCTGGTGGTTTGGAACATCTGTTCGTAGTCGGCTGGCTGGGCAGGCTCCAAGAGGAACACCTCGATGAGCGCCCCTGTCTCCTTGCGAAAATGCAGACGAGCCTGGATGACCTTCGTGTTGTTGAACACCATCAGCGCCCCACTGGGCAGATAATCGGGCAGACGATAGAAGACATCGTCGGAAACCTCGCCATGACGATAGAGCAAAAGACGCGATTGGTCGCGCTCTGCCATGGGGAATTTGGCAATGCGCTCGTCGGGCAGGGGATAATTATAATCGTTGATTTTGATATGTTTTGTATCCATCATAAATTCATAACAAGCATGCCGCGAATGATGATATAGCAAAAGACGAACATGACGAGCGTAATGAGCACATCGATGTCGGCCAAACTATATCCCGTGGACGTGTATTGCGTGGAGACATAATTCAGTTTGGGGCTGATTTTGAAATAGATGCGTTGGTAGAACAGATGCACAAACAAGCCCACCGTGACGCCCCAAACAAGTCCGCAAAGGATGTCGCCAGGATAATGGACTCCCAGATACATGCGCGTCCAACAATTGAGCAACGACCATGAGAGCAATACAATCGTCAGTTTGCGACTCCGCACCAACATCGAGAAAAACACCGCTATCGACATGGTGTTGGCAGCATGGGCGGAGAAGAATCCATATTTCGTCTCACGATAGTTGTTGACCACATCGATTGAGTATTTGATGATGGGGTCGTTGGTGGGCCTCCATCGCCCGACAAGCGGTTTTATAATGTAATCTGCCAAACCGTCGGCCAGGAAAAGGCACAACAGCGCACAACACGTGATGAGCACGATTTGGGCCATCGTCTCGTTGTTCTTGATGACTATATAGAGCAACCCCAGATAAAGCGGAATCCACGTGAGCGCCGATGTGAGCGTTAATGCCACGCCGTCTATGAACAACGAGTCGCTCCCGTTGAAAAAAGCCAATATCTGGCGGTCGAGTTCCATTAACGTGTTCAAGTCCATCATCGTGTTCAAATCTCCTCTATCATATTCACGGCTATCCAACCTTCACGTCCATCGTCGAGACGCACGCCACGCCAGTCCTTGATGGATTTGTCGGTGATATTCACACGAGTGCCCTCGTGAATCACAAACTCGTCGGTTCCATTCTTGGCAGGCGTCTTCTTTACTGCCGCCGATGGGGAAATGACAATGGCTCCACGACGGTTCACCAATTGCTGCTTCTGCTGCCAAGCAAAGAGATTGCCCAACAAGAACAGCACGAAGAAGCAAATGGAGCCATAGAAGCCGATCTGTCGCATGAGCAGACGACTGCCAAACAGATAGAACAGGAAGAGCACCAACGCCAGCACGATGGACACCACGGCCAACGTAGCCCAACGGTCGACACTCATCAGGTTGACCACCGAACGATACCACGTGAAGAAGAACATCTCGCTCTCGGGGGTGATTTTGTCGATGGTCTTGCTGCGGGCGAATTGCAGGTTGTATCGAATATCCTTGTCGCCTGGCTGCAATAGCAAAGCGCGCTCGTAAGCCAACACGGCCTGTGTGATGTTGTCCGTGCGGAAATAGGCATTGCCCAAATTGTAATACAAATCGGCTGAGACACCCTTCTTCAGCAACTCCTGATAGTCTTTGATGGCTTGCTGATAATCGCCTTTCTTATACTCGTTGTCGGCATTCTGCTTGGTGATAGCCATCGTCGTCAACGGGAAGAAAGCCAACAATGTCAAAAGACCGAACAGTCGGCCACGCCATTGGAATCGCCTTTTTATTTCATTTCTCATCATCTTCTCTCTCATTGATTATCAATCGTTCTATTTCTTCTTACCCGCTTTCTTCATGGTCTCCTCGATGTTCATGATGGCCTTCATGGCCGATTCGAACGTCTTGTTCATGTTTCCAGCGGCATCGCCTGGGGCATAACGCTCGTATTCGCACTCGTCGAGTGCACTGATGAACATGCCGACATACTCGTCGCTCACACCTCGAGAGGTGAGTTTCTCGGAGATGTTGTCGCGAGAGAGTTGCTCAACGGGCATGTTCAACTTGTCGCCCACATAGCCCCACAAAGCACGCAATACCTCGTCGTAGAACTCGTTCTGCTGGCCCTTCTGCATCAGTTGGTTGGCCTTGCGCAAACGTTTGGTAGCCACCTTGTTGGCCTTCTTTCCACGCATCTTGCCCAAATCGGCATTGTCGATGGCTCGCTTGCGGAATATGATGAGCAACGCCACAAAGGCGATGAGCGGCAACAGAAGGCTCACCCAATAGGCTGAACTGCCATAGAAGAACTTGTTGACATCGTGTGTCTGGACATTGCCTGTCTTCAATCCACGAATGTCCTTTCCTTGTTCTGCCGAATAGTCGGAGACGGAGTTCGCCTTGCCACTACCCTGCTCCACCTCCAGTTGGAAGGGCTGGGTCTTCACGGTCTTGTACGCATTGGAACCCGTGTCATAATAGGTCAACTCAACTGGCGGAATCGTGTATTTCCCTTGATTGCGAGGCACAGCCAAGAAGTCATAGATGATGTTTCCTTCCACGCCATTGGAGGTCAACTTCGTCTTATCTGTGACCTTTGCATCATATTTATCAAAGTCCTTCGGGAACTCAACAACGGGCTGCTTGATGAGCTTCAGGTTGCCTACTCCACTAACAACCACCCTCAGCGTGATGGGATCGCCGGCTTTCACCTGGTCGTGATTGAGTTGGCCGGAAATGTTGAAACGCCCTACTCCACCCGAGAAGTTGGCTGGACGAGTGGGCAGCGGGTCGACCTGAATGGTTATGCCAGGTGCCGTAATGTCGCGTTTCACCTCCACATAGCCTGAACCGCCATTGAAGAAAGCCTCAAAAGGATCGACCGAACGATTCTGCTGGACGACAATGCCCTTGAAAGTAATACTTGGAATCTCGAGTTGACCCGTCATCTGCGGGTACATCACATACTGACTCCACGTCACACAACGATAGTTGCGCCCGTTCACATTCTCCACATGGAAACTCTTCTGTTGTGGCAGAGGAACCTCTTGGGTGTGGAATCCCGTGAGGTCGGGCATCTTTCCTTCCAATTGCGTCAAATCGACCAACGTATAGACCTTGTAAGTCAGCAAAACAGGCTCTTGTTCATGCACTCGCCGCTTGTTGGCACTGACCTTGATGAAGAGGTCGTTGCCCGAGATCCTCGAACCAGCCGCACGCATCTGATGTTCAGCCTCATCATCATCACCATGCATATTAGGAACACCAGTAGTATTGCGAGCCGAGCCCGTAATGGTGATCTTCAGAGGCTTGGAAGCCAACTGCTTTCCTCCCACGACCGCTTGGGCGGCAGGAATGGAGAACGTTCCATTCTTGATGGCATAGAGCGTATAGGTGTAAGTGATGGACGACGACGACGTGGTGTGGCCGTTGACCATCTGGAAACTCGACTGCGAGGACGTATAAGGACCAGCAATCACCTCGACGACATCCGATGAATGGATGCCTGAACGGAAGTCCTCAACATCCTGCGTGTTGATGGTGTAGGCAACTCGGAAGTTCTCACCTGCAGCCACCTGCGATGGTGCCGACACCGAGATTTGTTGGGCAGAAATCGTAGTCAAAGAGAGATGGCAGGCGATGAATACAAGCAACATCATCGTCCATCTTCCTGGCATCATGTCCCATCCACAAATATCCCTGATATTCTTCATTTCCTCTTTCTCTTAGTATGTTTACCAATTCTTCTGCAACTGCCGCTTCTGAGGATGTTGCATGGCCTTCTTCAAGCGTTGTTGAGTGGCTTTCTCCTCTTGCATGGCGGCATTGAGCAGTTGCTCGGCATTCTCCTTGCTCATCTGCTCCTTGGGCTGTTGCTTCTGTTGGTCTTTGTTCTTGTCTTTATCTTTGTTTTGTTTGTTCTCTTGCTGGTCTTTCTTGTCTTTTTGCTGGTCGTCGTTCTTTCCACCATCGTTCTTGTTCTGGTTCTGCTTCTTTTGCTGACGTTTGCAGAGTTCCAGATTATAACGGGTTTCATTGTCAGACGGATTGTTGCGAAGACTCTCCTTGTAAGCTTCGATGGCATCGCCATACATCTGATGCCTCTGGCAAATGAAACCAATGTTGTGGAAAACCATTGCCTTTCGAAGCTTGCTAGTCTCAGCCTTTCCTGCATTCTCGAATTGCTGCACGGCAGCCGAATCCTTTTGCAGTTGCATCAACGCACATCCCAGATTATACATGGCTTGGGTGTTGCGTGGATTCTTTGCCAACGCCTTTTGGTATTCCACCTCGGCCTTCGCAAAGTTTTGTTGCCGATAGAGTTTGTTGCCCTTTCGGATGAGTTGCCTATCGGTTTGCGCAGCTACATCCAGCGAACCGCACAACACCATGCATATACATATTATAATATATTTGAGCGTTCTCATTTCCTCTTGAATAATTTGATGTTCTTCAGCAATGGATTCTTCGACTCGAAGATGCAGATCTCAATGACCAGCAACAGCAAAGCCAATATGGCAAATGCCTGGAACTGTTCATCGTACTCGCTATATACCACGCTGTTTGTCTCACCTTTCTGCAACTTTGCCAACTCGTCGTTCAACCTTTCCTGGGCATCGCTCGTATTGTCCACATGGATATACTTACCCTTTCCAGCCTGAGCCACCTGCTGGCACATCTGCTCGTTGAGCGCAGTCATCACCGTTTCGCCCCTGTTGTCAGTCATATATCCACCACTTCCATCAGGAATAGGAGCTCCCTTCGTGTCGCCCACTCCAAGAATGAAGACATTGATGCCTTTCTTGCGAGCAGCCTGGGCAGCCTCCAATGCACCACCCTCGTGGTCTTCTCCATCGGTAATGACAATGATGGCACGTCCGATTGCCTCTTGTTGGGTGAAACTGCTCATGGCTATCGCGATGGCACGGGCGATATCAGTACCTTGCGAGGTGATGAGCGAAGGATCAATGTTCTGCAAAAACATCTTGGCTGACACATAATCGCTCGTGATAGGCAATTGCACAAAGGCATCGCCAGCGAACACCACCAATCCAATCTTGTCGTTCGTGAAGTTGTCAACCAGATTCTCTACCATCAACTTGCTCTTTTCCAATCGCGATGGAACCACATCCTCGGCCTTCATTGAGTTGCTGATATCCAAGCAGATGATGGTCTCTATACCATTGCGCTTTTCGCGCGAGATCTTTGTTCCCATCTGTGGACGAGCCATCACCAAGATAACCAAAGCCAAAGCTGCCTGCAACAGCCAGAACTTCACACCTGGGCGGAAGCGAGACACGTCGGGCATCAGTTGTTTCAGCAAGTCGGGGTCGCCAAACTTCCTGATCTTCTTTCTTCTTTGCCTCCAAGCCACAAATCTCAACACAGCCATCAACGGAATGATGAGCAGCAGCCAGAGGAATATCGGGTTCTCAAATCTGAACATTTTTCAGCTTTATCTCTTTTTCAATTATTCTTGTCTCAAACCAAACGCTTGCACGTTCGTTATTGGAAATCATCAAGGAATGCGTCTCAGCACCATTGTCCGAAGGAGTATCTCCAACAGCAACGCCAAGAACGCGGCAATGGCAAATGGCAGATAGGCTTCATAACGTTTCGAATACTTCGTGACATTCATCTTGCTCTTCTCCAATTTGTCAATGTCCCTATAGATTTGCTTCAATTCCTGATTGTTCGTGGCACGATAGAAGTTTCCATCGGTCACAGCAGCAATGTCGCTCAACGTCTTCGTATCGATCTCCACAGGTATGTTCACATACTGGACGCCACCAGCCACAGGCATAGGATAACGAGCCACCTTGTTCGTTCCCACACCAATGGTGTAAACCCTGATGCCAAGGCTCTTGGCTATCTGAGCGCTCGTCATAGGAGACAAATCACCCATGTTGTTCGAACCATCGGTCAGCAAGATCACAACCTTGCTCTTCGCCTTCGAGTTCTTCAGTCGAGATACCGCATTAGCCAATCCCATACCCACTGCCGTTCCATCCGACATCAATCCACTTGCTGCAATATCAGTACGAACACTTTGCAAGAGATTCAGCAAACTCGCATGGTCAGTCGTCATGGGACATTGCGTGAAAGCCTCTCCAGCAAAGATGGTCAAGCCAATGTTATCGCTCGGACGACCAGAGATGAACTCGCGAGCCACATCCTTGGCTGCCTCCATTCGATTGGGGCGCAGATCTTCAGCCAACATACTGGTCGACACATCCATCGCCAGCATGATATCGATGCCCTCGACTGTCTTGCTATCCCAAGCATTATGCGTTTGTGGACGAGCCAACACGACCACCAACAGCACAAAGGTCAGACAACGCAACAACATGGGCAATCCCATGATGCGCATACGCCAACTCTTTGGAGCAAACTGATAAGCGTACGTGTCGCTCATCTGAATAGTAGGCTCGCTCTTCTTCCTGTACATGAAATACCACAACAGATAGGGTATCAGCAACAGGAGCAGCAGGAAATATTCTTTGTTTGCAAATTCCATTTCTTCCTTTTTCTGTTTCGTCGTATTGTTTTTACATCAACGACCACAAATGATATACAATATACACCAAGAGCACGGTCATCAGCACAGCCAAGATCCACAAGACCGTCTTGATGGCGATGCGGTTCTTACGACTACGCTTGTCATCATCGGTCAACTTCGGAACAATGCGCTCCTCGGTGGGTTGTCCTTCAAGTTTTGTCTGGTCGATGAAATGAATGGCATTCACCAAGTTCATGTCGTTCTCGTCCAAGAGGGCCGAATACTTGGCAAACTTAACGAGGTCGGCGGTGGTGAAGAGTTCCTTCAGCTCATCAATCATCGTCTGGTCGCCACTTTCACGCAACTTGCAGATGATTTCCGAACTCGTCATCTGCATGGCGCTGAATCCGAATCGTTCCTCGATATATTGCCTCAAGGTGTCAGTCAGACGTGTATAATAGTCCTTCTGATTCTCGGATGTCTGCATGTGCTCGGCCTTGATCTCATCGATAGCAGTCAACGCCTTTTGGTGAGGCAGCACCTTCTTCACAATGCGAATACGTGTGATGATAGGCTTGTTCTCCTTCAATCGTTGCAACAACCAATATGCCAACAACACCAGCAAGACCAACAAGACGCTAAGCCAGAACAATGTTGACCAGTCACTCCATTGGAATGGATTGTCCTGAACGTCTTTCGGAGGGAAGAACTGGTTGGGATGCAATGTATCAACATCCACCGTCATCACCTTCAAAGCCAGTTGGTTGCCCATGTATTCGCGGCCGTCCACCTTCACTTTCACGGGAGGCAAAGCATAGAGGTTCTCATCGAAGCTTGTCAATGTCAGCGTTCGCGACACTTTGCGTGTTCCACCGCTCATGTCCACCGTATCACTACTGACAGCCAACAACTCCACGCCAGGCACGAAGTATGTAGAAGGCTTCAACTCGGGAAATTGTATCTTGGCTTTCTCTGAAGCAGTTACATCTACCGTAAGATGCACCTGTTCGCCAATCAACATCATCATCGAGTCGATTCGTTGTTCCACTTGCACTTGCGCCCTCGCTCCTATGCCAAAGACACAGCACAAACAAACCAATATATATCTTGCCTTACTCATTTATCTCTTTTTTAATTGGCCTCCTTCATCTTCAATTCCTTTGCGCGAACAACAGCAGCAGAGCCTTTGCGAAATCCTCGTTCGTCGCCACCGATGTCCAATCCACATTGCTCTTTGCAAATATCTCGCGCAACTGCGACTGACGCTCCAACCAATAGCGCGTATGAGCTTGGCGGAAACGTTTTGAACTCGTGTCAATCACCATTTCATGCCCTGTCTCTGCATCGCGAACCTTCATCAAACCGATGTCAGGCAACGTCTTGGCTCGAGGGTCGTAAACCTGAATCGCCACCACATCGTGTTTGCGATTGCAAATCATCAACGTGTGCTCGAATCCCACATTACCCTCTACCTTCTCTTCGCTTCGCTCGCCTCTTCGATCTTCCCTGAAGTAGAAATCGCTCAAGATAAAAGCCGTGCAACGGCGTTTCATCACACGCGTCAGGAATTCAACCGCCTGCGTCACATTCGTACGCTTGCTCTGGGGTTCGAAGTTCAGCATTTCGCGAATGATGTAGAGGATATGCTTGCGCCCTTTCTTGGGCGGAATGTATTTCTCGATGCGGTCAGAGAAGAACACAACGCCGATTTTGTCGTTGTTCTGAATGGCGCTGAAAGCCAACGTGGCGGCAATCTCGGCCAACATGTCGCGCTTCATCTGGCGAACCGTACCGAAATCCAACGAGCCACTCACGTCAATCAGCAACATCACCGTCAATTCGCGCTCTTCCTCGAACACCTTCACATAGGGACGATGGAAGCGTGCTGTCACGTTCCAATCGATGTCGCGCACATCATCACCAAACTGATACTCACGAACCTCAGAAAAGGCCATACCACGCCCCTTGAAGGCAGTGTGGTACTGCCCAGCGAAGACATTCTCGCTCAATCCGCGAGTCTTGATCTCTATCTTCCTGACCTTTTTTATCAGTTCGCTCGTCTCCATTCCATTTATCATTTAAGAAACAGTAGGAATAGAATGAAATGCTTAGGGCACCTCTACTTTGTTGATGATCTTAGAAACAATCTCGTCGCTTGTGATGTTGCTTGCCTCGGCCTCATAACTCAAACCGATACGATGACGAAGCACGTCGTGGGCAACGGCACGCACATCTTCAGGCACCACATAGCCGCGGCGCTTGATGAATGCGTATGCTCTTGCAGCACGAGCCAAATTGATACTTGCACGTGGCGATCCACCAAACGTGATCATATCCTTCACCTCCAACAAGCCATAACGCTCGGGATAGCGCGAAGCAAACACGATGTCGGCAATGTATTGTTCAATCTTGTCGCCCAGATACACTTCGCGCACCACAGCACGAGCCTTCACAATCTCCTCTGCGGTCGTAACGGGTGTCACCTCAGGCAGTTCGCCAGCCAAGTTCTCGCGAATGATGAGTTTTTCCTCATCCAGTGTCGGGTAGTCAATCACCACCTTCAGCATGAAACGGTCAACCTGGGCCTCAGGCAACTGATAGGTACCTTCCTGCTCAATGGGGTTCTGGGTGGCCATCACCAAGAACGGATTCGGCAATGCGAACGTTTTCTCGCCAATCGTCACCTGATGCTCCTGCATCGCCTCAAGCAACGCACTTTGCACCTTTGCGGGAGCACGGTTGATTTCATCAGCCAAGACGAAATTGGCGAACACAGGACCGCGCTTCACTTGGAAACGCTCGTCCTTCTGCGAATAGATCATCGTTCCGATGACGTCAGCAGGAAGCAGGTCGGGCGTAAACTGAATACGCGAGAAGTCGGCCGAGATGAGTTGCGCCAACGTCTTGATAGCCAATGTCTTAGCCAATCCAGGGACACCTTCCAACAAGATGTGGCCATCACTCAACAAACCAATCAGCAGCGAGTCAACCAAATGCTTCTGACCCACTATCACACGATCCATTCCTGTCGTCAGGTTCATCACAAAACCGCTCTGCTGCTCTATACGCATCGTCAGTTCACGAATATCAATTGATTCTGCCATAATTTTAGTATATTTTTGTTTTTTTATTCTTTCTTTTTCTGAGTTTTATTACAAAGTGCAAAAGTACAACATAAATAGTACAGACGCGAAAGATACACTCTAAAAAGAATTAAAAAAGATTCACAAATCCTATAATTTAAGAAACTTTTGAAATTAAAGCCTCATCTGACAACCATAATTAAAGGAAACCAATTGATTTACATCATTTTCTACATATATAATGCATACTTATAACCACCTACCTGTTTCAGTATGTCATTTTTTTCGTACCTTTGCACCCTCAATTCGTTGGTCGAGCATTTTTCACACTCGACATATTGTTTTTAGGATAACAGAGAAAATGGATAACACATTGAGTTTCAAGAACTACGTTCAAGAAGTGTTTCGACCGAAGATGATTTCGGCCGTGAAGAATTATGACCGCAAGACTTTCATGACCGACCTCATGGCGGGCATCATCGTGGGTATTGTAGCCCTGCCTCTGGCTATTGCTTTCGGTATTGCCAGCGGTGTTTCACCCGAAAAAGGCATCGTGACAGCCATTGTGGCAGGTTTCGTGATTTCCGCTTTTGGTGGAAGCCGCGTACAGATAGGAGGTCCTACGGGAGCCTTCATCGTCATTGTGGCGGGCATCATCGACCAATATGGAATGCAAGGACTAACCGTTGCCACCCTGATGGCTGGTGTCTTCCTCATCCTGCTGGGAATGCTCAAGTTGGGAACCATCATCAAATTCATCCCCTATCCCATCATCGTGGGCTTCACAAGCGGTATCGCTGTTACCATCTTTACCACGCAAATCAAGGATTTGTTGGGTATGAGCATGGAGGTCGTACCTTCTGATTTCATCGAAAAATGGATTGCCTACATCCAAAATATTGGCAACATCGACCCTTGGAGTGCCATTTTGGGTATCATCAGCGTGGCGCTGATAGGCTCGTGGCCCATCATCACCAACTACAAACCGCTCTGCATCTTGAGAAAAATACCTGGCTCGCTCATCGCCATCATACTCATTACGATTGTGGCTTTGCTTCTGAAAAACTTTGCTGGAGTGACCACCATCGAAACCATCGGCGACCGTTTCAGCATCAATTCCACACTCCCTAAAGCCACTGTTCCCGCGCTATCGTGGGAGGTTATCAAGAGTTTGGTAGGACCGGCTATGACCATCGCTGTTCTTGGAGCCATTGAGTCGTTGCTCTCGGCAACGGTTGCCGATGGTGTCATAGGCGACCATCATCGTTCGAACACCGAATTGATTGGACAAGGATTGGCTAACATCGCATCGCCGCTCTTCGGTGGAATCCCCGCAACTGGAGCCATTGCCCGCACGATGACCAACATCAACAATGGTGGACGGACTCCCATTAGCGGCATCATCCACGCTGTTGTGTTGCTGCTCATCTTCCTTTTCCTCATGCCACTTGCCCAGTACATCCCAATGGCTTGTCTGGCTGGCGTGCTCGTGGTGGTGGCTTACGGAATGAGTGGTTGGCGGTCGTTTATGGCTTTGATGCGCAACCCCAAGAGCGACATCACCGTACTGATCCTGACTTTCCTGCTCACCATCATCTTCGACCTCACAGTGGCCATCGAAGTGGGATTGCTTTGTGCTTGCCTGCTCTTCATGCGCCGCATGTCGGAGACGACCGATGTGCGCGTCATCTACGATGAAATCGACCTCAACGAAGATGCCGATATGGAACGTGGAAACCTTGAACACCTGACGATTCCAAACGGTGTGGAGGTTTACGAGATCAATGGCCCTTATTTCTTCGGCGCCGGAAACCGATTCGAGGACATTATGGCTCGCTATGGAAATCGCCCGAAAGTGCGCATCATACGCATGCGCAAAGTACCCTTCATCGACTCTACAGGCCTTCACAATTTGGAAAACCTGTGTCTGATGAGCCAGAAGGAAGGCATTACCATCGTGCTCTCGGGAGTTGTGCCCAAGGTGGAGCAAGTGCTGAAGAACAATGGTTTCAACCAATTGCTGGGCGAGGAGAACATCTGCAACCACATCGACTTGGCTTTGGCTCGCGCACGAGAAATCGTAGGATGAAACCATTCAAGTTCTCCAAGCACCCCATAAGCGGTTTTTTCTTTTGAAAAAACACGACGAAAAGTTGTCAACTATTTCATGCAATCTAGAACGAAAAAATGAGGGAAAAGACCATATTGATGCTTCTTTTTCCTCATTTTTCAACTGTAGAATTGTCACATGTGGCATGTAAGCCCCTCAAAGATATGCTTTGACCCGCTTACTTGTGGCATTTGACGCCCTCAAAGCATAGCTATGACAAGCTCATTCCATAGCTTTGACAACCTCATTCCATAGCTTTGACAAGTTCATAAAATGTAAAGAAAACGGAAGCTGTTGATTGTCAACAACTTCCGTTCTATGCTCAAAATTCGCGTATTTGCACACGAATGAGAATTATTTCAAAACGATGGCCTTTTTGAGGGCCCTAAATTCTGAATTTTCTTGACAAAATTGAAAGCCCACTCAAAACCTTTCAGGAGGCAGATATCACTCCCACTCGATTGTCGAAGGTGGTTTTGAAGAGATGTCGTAGCAGACGCGATTCACGCCTTTCACCTTATTGATGATCTCATTCGACACCTTGGCCATGAAGTCGTAAGGCAGATGAGCCCAGTCGGCTGTCATCGCATCGGTTGAAGTAACGGCACGCAAAGCGACAGGATGCTCATAGGTACGCTCGTCGCCCATCACTCCGACCGAACGAACAGTAGAGAGCAAGATGGCTCCTGCCTGCCAAATCTGGTCGTAAAGAGAGACTTCAATCTGCTGACTATTGCCGTCTTCAAGGAGTTTGGCAGGTACACCAGCCGCCAACACCTTGCGGGCTTCCTCGCCAGAGAGTTTCACCTTATAATTGCGCAAGCCACGAATATAGATGTCGTCAGCATCTTGCAAGATGCGAACTTTCTCGGGAGTGATGTCGCCAAGAATGCGAACAGCAAGTCCAGGACCTGGGAAGGGATGGCGTGTGATGAGATGCTCGGGCATTCCCATCTGACGACCCACTCGACGCACTTCGTCCTTGAACAACCATTTCAGAGGTTCGCAAAGCTGCAAATGCATCTCCTCGGGCAGCCCCCCCACGTTGTGGTGGCTCTTGATGACCTTTCCTGTGATGTTCAGCGACTCGATGCGGTCGGGATAGATGGTACCCTGTGCCAACCACTTCGCATCAGTAATCTTCTTCGCTTCAGCGTTGAACACCTCCACGAAGTCGCGTCCGATGATCTTGCGTTTCTGCTCAGGGTCGGTCACGCCAGCAAGATCGGCAAAGAATTTTTCGCTGGCATCAACGCCTATGACATTCAATCCCAACACCTTGTAATCCTCCATCACCTGCTGGAACTCGTTCTTGCGCAACATGCCGTGATCGACAAAGATGCAAGTGAGACGATTTCCGATGGCTCGATTGAGCAACACAGCTGCCACACTCGAATCAACACCACCCGAAAGACCGAGAATCACACGATCGTTGCCCAACTGTTGCTTCAATTCAGCCACAGTGGTATCGACAAACGAAGCAGCACTCCAATTTTGTTTCGAACCGCAAATGTCAACCACAAAATTCTTCAACAGAAGCGAACCTTGCACCGTGTGGAACACCTCAGGATGGAACTGGACAGCCCATACGCCTGGAGTCCCCTCCTGTCCTTCCCCAATAGGGGTGGCGCAATAAAATGCTGCGTTCACCACATCGGCAGTACTGCCAATCACTTGGAAGCCTTCAGGAATGGCTGTGATGGAATCCCCGTGACTCATCCACACTTGCGAATGGGGTTCAAACCCACGGAAAAGTGGGTTTTCGCAGTCTATATACTGCAGATGGGCGCGTCCATACTCTCGCGTGTTGGTCTTCTCAACTTTTCCACCATTGGCGAACGAAATGAACTGGGCTCCATAGCAAATACCCAGCACAGGCACTTTGCCCACGAATTGAGACAAATCGACCTTGAAAGCCTCTGGGTCGTGAACCGAATAAGGTGAACCACTCAAAATGACGCCGATGACTGAATCGTCGCCCACGGGAAATTTGTTGTAGGGCAGGATCTCGCAGAATGTATCAAGCTCACGCACACGACGGCCAATAAGCTGCGTGGTTTGCGAACCGAAATCCAGAATAATGATTTTTTGTTGCATATGTTGAACAATCAATTGTAAATTGTCAAATTGTATATTACTTGATGAATTCTTCAGCAGCCGTTAATGATTCAAGTTTTCCCACATCGAGGATTTTCAGATCGTCTTTCAGACAACCATAGATGCGAGTACGATGACAAGTCTGCAAATAGAAGTCCATGATACCGAATCGATTAGGGAATTGCTCCATCAGTCGGAACAAACGGGGAGAGAACGAATGAATGCCCGAAAAAGCAAACATGTTCAACACAATCTCTGTCGAACCTCTCCAAATCCTCAATTGCAGGGCATCTGCATCAAGTTGAGCGTCATCAGGATGCTTTACCCATTCAAACGGACTTCGTATCTCACCCGTTGCGGTATTCACCCATCCCATCAACCGCATCGCATTGTCGAAGAGCAGATAGCGTTGTGTCTGCCTACGACTGACAAGAAGCACGGCATCTTCGTCATCAAGGTGTTGCCTATGGAACCAATCGTAATCCACATTATCCAATATATCCACGTTGTGAATCAATATCGGTTCATCATCCTCAAACAACGGAGCGGCCTTCTTCAATCCACCACCCGTGTCGAGCAATTCTTCTGTTTCGTCGCTGATGCGTACAAGCCTTTGATAGTCAGCATTCTGTGCCACATGATCCTTGATCTGCTCAGCAAAATGGTGCACGTTGACCACCAAGCGAGTGTAACCAAAACCACGAAGCCGTTGGATAGTTCGGTCGAGCAAAGTCTGCCCTCCTACGCTAACCAACGCTTTAGGTATGGAGTCCGTCAAGGGTTTCAAACGCGTACCCAAACCTGCAGCAAATATCATTGCCTGTCGCATTCGTTCCATATATTCCTTATTAATAATTACGCTGCAAAGGTACGAAAAAATGAGGGAAAAGCAAAATTTATTATGGAAATAAAAAAATGGAGGCACTTCGTTCTGAAGTGCCCCCACTCATATTGATTAATCAAGGATTATTTCTGAATGAACTTCTTACCATCCTTAATGTAGATACCCTTGGTCGGGTTGGTCACCTTGCGGCCCATGAGGTCGTAGATGATACCATTGTTCTTCTTGTTAACAACAACATTGTTGATGCCAGCCAACTCAGCCTGGTAAGCCTCATAGTCTTCCGGACCCATCAAAGTAACATCGTAGATGTAGTACCAACCACTCTGAGAAACTGCGAGTTGAGTCTCAAGAGTCTCGCCTGCAGCAAATTTGAGACCAGATGTAGGACTATTCCAAACCATGATGTTTACATTGTTTCCATCAACGCTCTCTTCATCGAAGCGGAGGTTCACACCCGTGTCTTCCTCAATGTAAAGACCATTAGCACCTACGAATCCACCATCTGACCAAGTGAGGAGGCTACCGAAGGAATCGATAGGCGGCTCTTCAGGATCATCGGGTTCAATGATGATGGGGAATTTAATACCATCCTTACCATTATTCAAGAAGCTGAAGTCAGCAACCTCGAAGGTATTCAGCATGCCTGTACCATCGATTGTATTAGCCTTCTCATCTTCATCGGTGTTCACCTGCAATGCGATTGCCTCATGAGAACCGAGAGTACGGTCAGCAACAGTCACATACTTCTCTGTGAACGAGAACTCATCTACGATAAGATAGAAGTTGTTGTCGTCTCCCTCAAGAGGAACACAGTCGAAGGTAATGGTCTGACAGCCGTTAGCGCCAGAAGGAATGACATGCTTGCTTGCATCTTCAACACTATCGAAGTCACCCAACTCGAAGGTTGTCCAATCAGTTCCGATGGGGAATGCGTTTTCATCACCAAACGTGTTGTAAGAAACATAATCGCCAGGACCTGTATGTGCCTGAGTTCCAAGTTTAGTAGGTTTGTCAGCCTTAGCCTTAAACTTGAATCTGTACTTCTCACCCTTCACCATCTTGTGGAGCGTAGAGACAAAGAACTGACAAGTCCATCTTGCAGGAGCGCTAGTTCCAATCTCTCTACCATCATTCCAGTAGTAAACGGTCTTCATCTTGACATTACCATCGTCGTCAATCTGCTGGTTGCCATCAGCATCAAGATCTTCTACTTCTTGGATAACATAACCTGGAACGGGAATATGAACTGCCATCACGCCAGGCTCGCCAGGAACCTCGACAACGGGTGCAGGCTGTTGCTGCTGTCCTTCAGGCTGATTAAGGTCTTGGAAGGTATAGTTTGTGCAATAGAAAGTACTACCATCATTTCTTGTACCCGTAATATTATCCATCGAATAGATACCCTTTCTCATGAAGTTAATCCATGCACCGGGATCAGTACCATCATCAGTTTGAGGATCTCTGACCTGCAACTTGATGTCATCGAAATAAATCACGTTACCATCCTTCATAGTAGAGAGGTTGAAGGCAACACTCTGGAATGCCTTGCCATCGCTTTCCTTAACATGGTCGGCGATAACGTCAGCCTCAACCTTAACGGTTGTCCACTCTTCAGTATAACTGATATTGCCGAACAACTGGTAGTGGTTGTAGTCACCAGGTGACCAGTGAGCCTGAGTCTCAAGGCTACCAGCTTTTTCAGCTCTCACCTTCATGGTCAGACGGATTTCCTTTCCAACGGGAATAGGATCGGTTGCATAAATAAAGAACTGGCAGTCCCAAGAAGCAAGAGCGCCGTTGGCTTCAACTCTGTTTCCAGCTGCTACAGCTTCTTCATCAGAACGAATGACGACTTTTGCGCAGTGGTTACCAGGATTCAGGGGATCCTCTACGATGTCAGCAGTACCACGATACTGGTCACTTGCTGTTTCGGGCCATGTGTGTACCCAGAAAGAGTTCCAGTCACCTGACAACTGATCTGGACTTTCATAAGAAGGCACAGTACCTTCCATGTCGCCATTAACGACAAGGTTCGTCCAGTTCTTCTGTCCGAAAGCATAACCTGCCATCAGGACAAAAGCCAATAAAGTAAAGATTTTCTTCATAAGTTAAAATTTATAGTTAATAATAGAGTTAATAATAATAATGTGTAGGGAAATCCGAATAGTTATTAGCGTTTTCATCATTCCATGCGCAAAATTAAAGGTTTTCATGGAAAGCGACATTTCAATTTGTAACACGAACTTTGCAAAAAGTACCATATAAATTCAAAAAAAAGAATTTGGCAAGTTTTTAAAAACAATATTATGAAATAATATATAAATTTGCATCCGAAGTGAAAATCAGCTGAAAATTTAATAAAAACCTAATAAACAAAGTAAAAATTAACAAAAAAATGAAACAGAGACTATTCTCAAAACAACGGCATCATCTGGCCATTGCCGCCTCATGCCTGTTGGTGGGGACCTCAGTGCTTCAAGGCTGTAAGGACGATGACGTCCTGACTGGACAACCTTCTTGGCTGGGTAACTCTATCTACGAGCGTTTGGAGGAGGATGGAAGCTACACCACGATGTTGCGGTTGATTGATGACCTGGGGCAGCATGAAGTGCTCAGCCACACAGGTTCGAAGACTTTGTTTGCTGCCAACGATGATGCGTTCAAGACTTGGTTTGCGAACAATCCGTGGGGAGTGAAAAGCTATGACAAACTCTCCTTGTCGCAGAAGAAGCTTCTGCTGAACAACTCCATGGTCAACAATGCCTACCTAATTGAATTGTTGTCGAATGGTAGACCTCAAGGTGAGGACAACCATCCAGAGGAAGGTCGTACTATGCGACGTGAGACTGCAGTGAGCGTCTACGACTCCGTTCAGATCATGAAGCCCAGTCAGATGCCAAAGACAGAGGCATGGGCCAAGTTAAGGGAGAACGGCAAGAGCGTTCCCATACTGAGAGACGCCACACCCGCTCCGATGATCCATTTCCTGCCCGCCTTCATGAAGATCAACAAATTCACCAATGCCGACCTTGAGGTGCTGACCAACCATCAGGCAAACGACATCAACGAGGCTTGGGTGAACGGTAAGAAGGTAGAAGAACGCGACATCACCTGTAAGAACGGTTACATCCAGAAAGTAAGTGGTGTCATCGAGTCATCGCCCAACATGGCTGAGATTATCCACATGCACCCCAGCATGTCTAAATGGGCAGAGTTGATGGACATCTTCAGTGCACCATATTATGACGCTGAAGGCACCAGAGAATACAACCGACTCTACAATAACCAAGACTCTGTCTATGTGTTCCGCTACTATAGCGACTTGAGAGCCAACGGTAGAATGGAAGATGATAACGGTCTTTACAACAACACCCCAACTGGAGAGAAAGTTCGCGACTTGTTGAAATTCGATCCAGGGTGGAACCGATATATTGACGATTCAGGCGAAAACAATATGAACTATGATGCTGGTGCATTGCTCGTTCCCACGAACCAAGCTTTGGAGAATTGGTGGAACAAGGAAGGTATGGACCTCCAAATGGAATATGGTGTCATAGACAGCATCCCGCATGAGACAATAAAGAAGCTCATCCGCGTGAATATGCTTCCCATATTAACAGAAGCCATTCCCTCTAAATTTGACCGTGTGCTGAACGATGCCAAGAATGAGATGGGCATCACGATGGCGGATATCGACTCTGTTTACATGGGTTGCAACGGTGTGGTATATATGACCAACCGTGTGTTTACACCGGCAGAGTTTGCTTCAGTGGCTTACCCCGCTCTCGCCCACCCCTCCACCATGAACATCATCTATTGGGCTATTGACCAGTTGAACTTCCTGCCCTTCTTACTTTCAATGGACTCGAGGTACAGTCTGATTCTGCCAACTAACGATGCTATGTTGTGGTATATCGATCCCGCGACCTACGGTAACGAGCGTGATGGTATGGAAGCTCCTAACGTAATAGCTTTCTCCTATGACCAAGTGAATAAGACTGTGAAGGGCACACGTTACGAAAGTACTATCGACGAGAACGGTAATATTACGTTGGGCGAACTTTCATCTCAATCTTCAGTCTCATCAGACGTCGTCAAGGATTGCCTAAAGCGCCTGTTGGAACAGTTGATCATCGTCGGAGACATCGATGGCGGATACGAATTCTACAAATCCAAGGGTGGCACTCCCATCCGTGTGTCCAAAGATTCAGGTGGCCGTCTGTCCTTTGCAGGTGGATGGCAGATGGATCACAACAACAAGACGCTTGTTGTGGATGAAACCTACACGAAGATGAACGGTATGTCCTACCAACTGAACGAACAAATGCCTTTGACAACTGATAAGAGCATCTATATGACATTACAGGAGCGCGAAGAGTTCTCCGAGTTCCTGAAGTTGCTCGACCATGATGGTGCCGATATGTTGGCAGCCAGCACAGGATCCGAAGGCAAATATACTGCTGGTTTGAAGAATCAGGGAAACAAGAACCTTCGCCTGCTCGACAACTATAATTATACTATATATGTACCCACGAACAATTCTATCACGAAGTTGATAGATGATGGTCTGCTGCCCACATGGGAAGACTATGAGGCCCAGACCGACTCCATTTGGGGTAGTGAGGATGCAGCTGCAGAAGCACAGGCTATCATCAAGAACATCATCGTGAATTTCCTGCGCAATCACATTCAAGACCACTGTATCGCCATCAACATGGCTCCAGAGAATGGCCAGTTCGAGAACGCTTTCGAAACGATGAGACGTAACTTGGAGACGGGACGTTTCTATCCCCTCACCGTCAACAATGAAGGTGGCCAGATGTGGGTAAGAGACGGCCTCGGCAACCAACGCAACATTGTAAAGACCCCAGGTCTCTACAACCGTTTCTGCCGTGAGTACTGGTTCAAGTCCACTGGTGAAACTTACATGGCATCCGACGCAGTTGTCCATCAGATAGATGGTGTCCTTCTCTTCGAAAAGATGACACCCTGGAAAGAGCAACTTAATAAAGTAAGGAGGAATTAAAGTATGAAAATACTCAGATCTATCATCATCATTATAGCGCTGATGGCAACAACTGCTGTAAGCGCACAGATCACATCGGTTCACGGAACCGTAAGTGACGAGATGGGACCTCTGATGGGCGTCAACGTCTGCGAAATCGACGGTAACGGACGTGTCATCGAGGCTACCATAACCGACCTGAACGGTAACTTCACAATGAGAGTGAAGAACGACAAAGACAAGATCCGTTTCAGTTACGTGTCTATGAAAACCATCACACAACCCATCAATAAGACGACTTATGACATCGTCATGTCATCAGGTACTCAAATTGATGAAGTGGTTGTCAAGGCAGAAAGACGTGTCGGTGGCGGTAATGGATTGCCCATTCTGGAGCGAGAGATTGCCAACGCCACACAGTCATTCTCTATGAAAGAGGTGGAAGGACTTTCATTCACGACCATCGATGAAGCCATCCAGGGACGTATCGCCGGTCTTGACATTATCGGAAACTCTGGTGACTTGGGTGCTGGTTCTACCATGCGTCTGCGTGGTGCAACTTCACTCTCTACTCTGACAGACGCCAACCCATTGATTGTTGTCGATGGTAATGTTCGTCAAGTTGACCTTAACAACTTCGACCTCAACTCTGCCAACAATGAGAAATTCGCAGAGTTGCTGAACATCAACCCTGAGGATATCGCTGACATCCGTGTATTGAAGGATGCTGCCGCTACGGCCATCTACGGTTCACAAGGTGGAAATGGTGTCATCGAGTTAACAACCAAGCGTGGTTCACGAGGAAAACCCAGACTGCAGTATTCATTGAAGTTGACGGGCACTTATCAGCCTAAGGGCTATAATCTGCTGAACGGTGACGACTATACTATGTTGCTGAAGGAGGCATACTTCAATCCTGAGCAGAGTGACGCCGCTGCAAACATTCCTGAATTGAACTACGACCCATCGTTCTCGGAATACGAGCAGTACAACAACAATACCGATTGGCGTGATGCCGTCACACAATGGGGTCTTCGCCAGAACCACTACGTTACCGTAAGCGGTGGTGGTGAAAAAGCAATCTTCCGTATTGGTGCTGGTTACGACCATGAGACGGGTACGATGATTAAGCAGAAGCTGCAACGTTTCTCTACACGTGTTGCACTCGACTATAACATCAGTGAACGCATCCGCGTTAGCACGAACCTCTCATTGACATATACGAAGAATGACCGTAATACTGACGGTTTGCTTGACATCGCTATGAGAAAGATGCCAAATATGACTATCTATGAGCAGGATCCTGTAACGGGCGAGAACACCTCTGCCTACTATACAATGCTTCAGAGTGGTAGTTCGATCTTCAACAACGACCAGAAAGGTATTGTGAACCCTGTGGCTAGTGCCAAACTAGCCAAGAACAAGCAGACCAGCTACGACATGAATCCAGAACTGATTATTCAATACCATCTGCTTGGTATGGATAACGACTCTTGGCAGTTGAACTGGCGTGGTTCTGTCTTAATGAACGTCAGCAATAACTATTCGAGTCGCTACTACCCACAAGAACTGAAAACTGTATCTTGGGATCAGGGTGTGAACACAACTTCTGACAATTCTTCTAAGAGTGTGTCATTCAACACGAAACAGACGCTGACATTGATACCAGCGTTCCATAATAAGGACCACTCATTCATGATGTTGGGCCGTTTCGAGTTGACCAGCGGTTCTTCGACAAGCCAGAGCGAAGACAAGAAAGGCGCTCCGTCGGGCATCACAACCACACAAGGTGGCGGACAAATCAATGGATTGAGTTCTTCGTTTAGCCAACATCGTTCAATGTACTACACCACCTCTGCACACTACGCCTACAAAGGACGCTACATCGCAGACGCCTCGTTGCGTATAGACGGTACCACGAAATTTGGCCCGGGCCACCGTTGGGGTTACTTCCCCTCTGTTTCTGCCAAGTGGATCATCAGCGACGAGCCTTGGATGGAACCCACCAGAAAATGGTTGTCCATGTTTGCCGTTCGTCCCAGTTGGGGTCGCGTAGGTAACCAGCCTGGTCAAGACTACCTGTATACCTCAAAGTATAGTTCTACAGACCGCTATATTGACATGCAGGCCATGAGACCGAACAACATCCGCTTGACGAATATGAAATGGCAAATTGTGACGAGCTGGAACGGCGGTATCGATTTGGGATTCTTGAACGACCGTCTGACAGTGACCATTGAGGGATATCGGCAGACAACAACCGACATGCTGCTGTCTAACTACCGCATTCCTTCAAACTCTGGATTCACATCAGTTTCCTATCGTAACCAAGGTAAGATGAGAAATACAGGTTGGGAGTTCCACGTCAACACCAACCGTTTGATTCATAAAGGCAAGTTCTCGATGGACGCTAATGCCAACTTTGGTAACAACCGCAATGAATTGCTTGAATTGGACGACCTGACACTCGACAGCTACAACTCGGTATTCGGTTTCTCCAATGATGAAACACTCCAACGCGTACAGTTGCACAACCCGCTTGGTGCCATCTACGGTTTCCGCTATAAAGGTGTGTACCAATACAACTACTCTACTTTCAACCGCATGACGCCAGAAGAACGCACACAGTTCCTGGCTGAAGGCAAGACTGCACCTGTAGCCCTGAATGCAGACGGTGAACTCATCGTTGATGGTAAAGGCGATCCTGTACGCATGATGTTCAACTACACGAACGATGCTACCGGCCGTAACTATCGTTTCAACGGTGGTGATGCCATCTATGAAGATATCAACCACGATGGTCAGATTAACGCGCTCGACATTGTGTACCTCGGTTCTTCATTGCCTAAATTGACAGGTGGTTTCGGTTTCTCATTCAACTATGGAGACTGGCGTCTGAGCACACAGTTCAACTATCGTTTTGGAAACAAGATTATCAACAGAGCACGTCTGCACGCAGAAGCCATGATTAACAACAACAATCAGAGCCAGGCTGTGAACTACCGTTGGAGAAAAGAGGGTGACATCACATCAATTCCACGTGCCATGTATGGAGAAACCAACTATAACACATTGATCAGCGACCGCTTTGTTGAAGATGGTTCTTATCTCCGTATGGGTTATGCACAGCTTTCCTACACTATCCGAAGGAAATATGCTCGTGCACTTGGAGTGAACCGCATCAGTTTGTATGCTAGTGCCAATAACCCATTCGTTCTCACGAAATACTCGGGTGTTGACCCAGATATCTCTGCTGGAGGCAACTCTCCTGCTATCGACAATGCACAAACTCCACGCTCACGTTCTTACACTTTAGGTATCACTGTAGAGTTCTAAAAAGATACGAATATGAAAAGAATACATTATTATATAGTATGCGCAATCTGCGCAATCTGCGGTCTCTCTTCCTGCTCAGACTTCCTGGAGATTGAGCCTCAAAACGAAATTATTCTGGAGAAGTTCTGGAATGAGAAGGCTGATGTTGACGCCATCGTAGCAGGCTGCTATTCTGGTCTGCAATCTGAAGCCGTCATCAAGAGAATGATGGTATGGGGTGAATTCCGCAGCGATAATATCGGCCCAGGCAGTAATGTAACTTCCGACGGAAGCCTTGAAAAATTGCTCAAGGAGAACATTGACGCCAAGAATGGATATACGGACTGGTCGGGATTCTACCAGGTCATCAACCGCTGCAACACGGTGATTAAATACGCTCCCGGTGTTGCTGCTGACGATCCAGCTTATACCGAGAGTGAACTGCAGGCCAACATCGCCGAGATGGTAGGACTCCGCAGTCTCTGCTACTTCTATCTGATTCGTGCCTTCCGCGATGTGCCATTCTCGAGAGAAGCCTTTACAGACGACGATCAGAAGATGGACCTGCCTGCTACCAAATTCGATGCTGTGCTTGACTCACTGATCGATGATTTGGAGAGTGTGAAAAACTACGCCGTGAAACGCTATCCTGTCACTAAAGAACTCTACCAGACAGGACGTGTTACACAGGATTTCATCCACGCTTTGCTTTGTGAACTCTACCTCTGGAAAAAAGACTATCAGAACTGCGTCCGTTATGCAGACTTGGTGATTGATTCCAAGAAAGCAATTGCAGAAGAGAACCGTAAGCAGAGGAATTCTTCAACCATCATGCAGAATAATGACATCGAGGAAAAGTTCAACGGTTTCCCATTGGTGAGCAATTCGACATCAAGCGGTTATTTCGGTGATGCATACGAAATACTGTTCGGAAGAGACAGAGGGAATCAAGACGAAGTGAACCAAGAGATTATCTTCCAGTTGATTTTCGATGATAATACTGGAGATAATGGTGGCGGAATAGCCAACGGAGCCGTCAATACCTTCTATGGCAATTCCAATGCTACGATTGGTCTGGTTGCTCCAACTGATTACATCTATAGCCAGATTGACAATAGTGGACAGGACCGCAAGGTATATGCATACCGCAATAAGATGTTGGACTCCCGCATTTATACCAATTGTGTTTACAGTGGTAGCACTACCAGTAGCAGCAACAATGCCATTCACAAATTTACGACGAGTTCAATTGAGATTGAAGTTACCTCTGGTTCAACTCCAAGTGCAACCTACAGTTCACGCTATACACAGAACCGTAACGGATCCAACTGGATTATCTATCGTCTGACAGATATCATGTTGCTGAAGGCTGAAGCCCTAACGCAGATGGTCAGTGATGGCTCTGATGCAGAACCCAGTGAGAGTAGCAAAGTTCTTCTTGATAGAGCCTTTACCCTTGTCAATGCTGTCAACAAGAGAGCTCTTTGCCAAAGCCAACTCGTTGACACGCTACGCAGAGCCGACTACAGCAGCAAAGCCGATATGGAGAACCTAGTTCTTCAAGAGCGCCAGCGCGAACTGATGTTCGAGGGCAAGCGGTGGTTCGATCTTGTCCGCCTCTCACAACGTGTAGGCAACACCCAAGTACTGGCTTCGGCCGCCTTGCAGAAAGCTACAACAGGTGCTGGACTGATTAGCAACCATCTAGCCAAGATGGATGCCATCTATTGGCCATATAATCTCGACGAGATGAAAGTGAACTTGAATCTTGTGCAGAATCCAGCCTTTGGTAGTGGTGAAGATGAGAGTTACCAAAAGACAACTAAAAAATAAAAAACAATATGAGACGTAAGACAATATATAAAGGAATCGTGGGAGCCTTACTTTTAGTAATGCTCACTCCCACGCTGATATTGACCAGTTGCTCCGATGAACCTGATAGCCAATACTTCTATACCTTCACGGGTGAAATGATGAGCGACTGGCTGAAAAGTCCGGAACGTCCGCAATATAGCGAGTTCGCAGAGATTGTGGAAAGAGCCGGCTTGATGGATCTGCTTGCCACCTACGGCCACTACACCTGCTTTGCGCCGTCAAACGATGCAGTAGAAAAATTCCTCAAAGGTCGTGGGCTCAGCAGTGTCTCACAGTTGAGCGATGCCGACTGCGACACCATCGCCCGTACCCATTTGGTTTCTTACATGTACACCACCTATGAGATGATCGGACACAAATTACCGACGGTGAACATGCTGAACCGTTATTTGGCAACTGAACCTGGGTTTGACAACGACAGTAATGGCGTTATCTATCTGGAAAGACAAGCACATATTTATTTCGACCAAAAGGATGACTCTGTGGAAAACGGTATAGTCCAGCCCATCGATGCAGTCATTGAAAAGTCAAACAGTTACGTGACTGACCTTATGCGCGAGAATCCGAAAATCAGCACCTTCTACAATGCACTGCTGGCCACGGGAGTTATCAATGATGTCTTGCTAGTTGAAGACGAGAACTATAATCCAAAGGATTACGAGGACTATTACATTACTTCAGGTGATGCCGAAGATGCTAAGAGAAAATACGAAGCACCTGACACCAAGAAATTCGGTTACACATTCTTTATCGAACCCGACGAATTGTTGGAATCGAAATATGGTATTAAGAAAGGTGACCTCCGTGCCCTTTATGATCTGGCTTGCGAAATCTATGACCAAGTCTATCCCCAAGATGTGAATGCGCCTGGCCATAGTTTTGAAAACCTCACGGATAGTGTCAATCCCCTGCATCGCTTCGTCCAGTACCACATTCTGAACATGATTGCTGCCGGTGTTGATGACCTCACTCCACAGGAAATCCCCAACAAGCCTCCCTTTGAAGGTGCTATCGGTATTGATGAGACTCTTATCAATCCTTGTGACTGGCATTACACCCTCCTTCCTCACACTATGATCAAGGTCGACAAGATCACGGTCAGTAAGTATTTGGGCGGTTGCAAGAGGGGACAGCGCTATATCAACCGACGTAACGATGCGAAGTTCAACTTCTTGGGACAGCATATCGATCCTTCTGTTGATGAATACGATCACGATGGAATCAATGGCCATTACTTCTATGTCGATGACATCGTTGCATTCACCAAGGATGTTCGTGATATCGTCCACAATGTGCGTATCCGCATGGACTTCAACACTGTCTTTCCCGAATTTATCACGAATGGTCTGCGCATTTTGGGGGACCCCTTCCAACAGCGAAGCACAGAAGATAAATACGGACGCAACTGGTGGTTCCCCGATGGCTATCTTGATGGCGTGACATCCACCAATTGCAAATTAACATGGAGAAGACCTATTAGTTGGGCTGATATCTATATGTGGGATGAGTTCAACCTCACAGGAAACTATGACATCACATTCCGCCTGCCGCCAGTACCGTTCGACGGAGAATGGCAGGTACGACTCGGCTACACACAACAGAATAGCCGTGGCGTGGCCCAAATCTATATTGACAACGTACCACAAGGTATTCCTCTGGATATGACCAAGGCTTTGGACTCTGATTATTATATTGGTGAGGACTTTATTAGCGACCTCGATGATTACGACAATCAGACTGCAGAGCAGAAAGCCGAGTATTACAAGAGTATGAAGAACCTCGGTGTATATCCCCATCCGCGCTCCTTGTATTGTGACAATGGTGGTCAGGGCAGCAAAGCCTACAATATCACATACAATATCGGTATACGTAAAATCATCAGCCAGTCATTTCTTGATTCTACCAAGGACCATTACATGAGAATCAGGGTGGCATCCGATGGAAAGCAAGGCAACAACAATGAGTTTGCACTCGACTTCCTGGAGCTGGTGCCGAAGAGTGTCTATGGCGCTGATAGTGATGGTGAAATGGAAGATGATCTTTAATAATTGATAATTGACAATGATGAAAAGATATAGTATATTTAATAAGGTAATAGGGCTCGCACTTGTAGCCCTCACCTTTATGGCCTGTTCTGACACTTGGGATGAACACTATGACCAACAAAGTGAAGGCATGAACGATGCTTCACTTTGGCAAGCCATCACTCAGAACAGCAACCTAAGTAACTTCGCCAAGGTTGTGCAGGCCTGCGGTTATGATAAGGCTTTGAATAGCAGCCAGGTGTTTACGGTTTTCGCCCCCACCAATGACAATTTCACTGCACAAGAGGCTGATGAACTTATCGCGGCTTATAATGCAGAGAAGGGAAAGGTGAATGAAGACGACAACACTGTCATCAAGGAGTTTATACAGAACCATATCGCTATGTATAACCATTCATTGACAGAGACCAGCAATGATTCTCTGGTGATGATGAATGGAAAATATGCCAAGTTAGCTCCTGGGGCCTTTGGCAACAGTAAAATGTTGACGAGCAACCAGCATTACAACAATGGCATTCTCTTTACCATTGACAGAAAAGCCCAGTATTTTCCCAATGTATTCGAGTATCTTCGTAAAGACGCCGACCTCGACAGTGTAAGAAGCTTTTTCTATAACCCACGTTTTTATAGAAAGGAGTTTATACCGGGACGAAGCGTTGCTGGTGGTCTGGAAGATGGTAAGACTGTCTATCTCGATTCTGTATTTGTACAACAGAATGACCTATTTGAATACAACTTCTTAGAAGCAGAGTTGAATACCGAAGACAGTACCTACTGGATGGTGGTTCCAACAAACAAGGAATGGAAACGACTCATCGAGGAGTACGAACCATATTTCAACTACGACGACCAAGTAAGGTTCCGCGATTCACTTTCCTACACCAATGCACGTTTGGCCATCATGGCAGGCACGACCTTCAGTCGTACGTTGAACACCGACGCACATCTGACCGACTCTGCCTTGTCGACCATCGCTGTTGAAAGATATGAAAGCAGAAAGTACAACTGGGGCGACAACAACCTCCACTACTACCAATTTGGCGGTCGCTCTAACGTGAACACACAGAAACCTTTCGGAAGTGAAGGCATCTTCAACGGGACTGAAAACATTCAGTGCTCAAATGGACAAGTCATGAAAACTGACAACTGGAAAATCAACAAGCTGAATACATTCTATCAATGGATTATCATTGAAGCAGAAGAGCAAGGAAGCATCCAGGAAGTCAGTAAATCCGAAAATACTATTTCCCACGAGATGGAGCCTACCGTATCGCCCATCACTCGCAGAATTATGAACAATAACAGGTTCTACGGAAAGATATGGGATGATGCATTCGTGGAGTTCGAACAGCTTAAGCCAACTACTAACCACTCTGTACTGTTCAATATCAGAAATGTGCTCTCCAACATCGGATACGACATCTATCTCGTTACAGCTCCAGCTCTGGCCAACGACAGCAATGCTACAGAAGTCCAGCGTCTGCCATCTAAACTGAAATGTACCATCAATTTCCACGACCAACAAGGTGAACCACAAAAGCAACTGCTTCAAAACAACATTGTCACGACTTCCGACGAAGTCAACTACTTGTTGCTTGCAGAAGACTTCAAGTTCCCATGTGCTACTTGGGGACTGACTGAGGCAGAGCCACAAGTCTCCTTGCTGGTGGAAACCAATGTTACGCCTAGAGAGCAGAGTATCAAGAAATATACCCGTACCTTGATGATTGACTGCATTATGCTTGTACCTCACGGCATCTCTACTGTCGATGAGGAAAGATTCACAGTTAGTCCTCATGGTGATGGCGACACCTATTACTGGTTGAAAAAGTATTGATTTAGTTATGAATAAAGAACTATAAGAATATGAAGAAATATATTATATTAGGACTTACACTGCTGATGGCCTTTCCTTTAAGTGTTGTGGCCCAGGACGAGGATACCGAGGAAGAAACCCTCATTGAAACCCTTGCCCGCAAACTGACACCGAAGCAAAAGCAGTATCCTACGAGAGAAATACGCGGACGCGTCATTAATGCCACTACAGGGCAACCTGTTGCCGGTACTATCGTCAGCGCAGACAACATAGATGGTTATAGTACCCTGACAGGAGAAGACGGCACCTTCAAACTGAAAGTACCCACTTTCACTACCTCGGTATACATCAATATGCCTGATTTCAATCCTGTGCGTCTTGGTTTGCAAGCGTCTGCAGAACAGCAGGTAGTCAAGCTCTACCCACAGACATTCTCACCAGAATACGAGAAGGAAATCAACGTGCGTAATGACTATACAGCCGATGATTTTAAATACACAAATGCTGCCAACATCAAAGATGAGGTTCAGAAGCAGCTTGGCGCCCAAGTTTATAGCATCACCCGCAATGGTACACCAGGTATCGGCAATGTGATGTTCATTCAAGGTTTGAACTCACTGAATGTCAACGCACAGCCACTGATTGTTGTTGATGATGTCATCATCGACCAGCAATACGGACGTACCATGCTTCATGAAGGATTCTTCAATGACATATTAACAACCATCAATCCTAATGACATCGAAAAGGTGACTGTCATGCGCAATGGAACAGCCCTATATGGTGCCAAGGGTGCCAATGGTGTCATTCTCATCAAGACACGCCGAAGCAAATCAATGGCTACGCGTATTACGGCAAACATTTCTGCAGGAGTTGTCTTTGAGCCGAAATTCCTCTCAATCATGGATGCAGAGCAATATAGAAGTTACGCTTCAGAGTTGTTGAAAACAACCAACACTCGAAACCGTACATTCAAATTCCTGAAAGAGGATCCTGATTACTATTATTATACACAGTACCACCAGAATACCGACTGGAAGGACTACGTGTATCATACAGCGATGACGCAGAATTATGGAATTAACATTGAAGGTGGTGATAACGTAGCCGACTACAACCTTTCTGTAGGTTACGTGAATCAGCAAAGCACGCTGAAATATAATGGCATGGGCAGATTGAACATCCGTTTCAATACCGACATCTCACTCAGCGAGCGCTTTGGCATCCGCTTTGACGCCTCATTTGGCAATATCACCCGTAACATCCGCAACGATGGTGCACCTGCCGGTTATGATGAAGGCACTCCCACTGCCCCAGGATTCCTCGCATACATCAAGAGCCCGTTCCTGAGTCCCTACAGTTATGGACGTGGAAGACTCTCAGAGACGCACTTTGACATCGAAGAAGAGTCCTATCTTTCGGAAGCATTAGCCAATTACCAAAACTATAACTGGCAGTTAGGAAACCCAGCAGCCATCAACGAATATGGTGAGGCAGAGAACAAGAACCGCTTCGAGAACTCGATGCTGAATCTGACAGTGACTCCCAAATACCGTTTCAACCGTAACCTGACACTCTCCGAGCACTTCAGTTATAATCTGGTCAATACCAACGAGACCTTCTATATTCCTGTCAACGGAACACCAAACTACTATGTAGGCAGTATCGGTGCGTATATGCAGAATGAGGTTCGTTCGCTGGCCGCAAAGCAAAATACCGTGATGAGCGACACCCGTCTGGATTGGAGCAATCGCTACAACGCCCATTTCGTTCATCTTTTTGGAGGTGCCCGTATCAATTGGGAAACTTACTCGATGACTTCGCTGTTAGGATACAACACAGGTAACGACAAACAGCCGTTCTTGAAGAAAGAACTTTCCAATACCAACGATTTCGGTACCAGTGACAAATGGAACTCTCTGGCTTGGTATGCACAGGCTGAATACAACTACCTAGGCCGTTACTTCCTCCAAACCAACCTAACAGTGGAAGGTTCTTCACGCTTCGGACGTGACGGTGGCAACCTCCGTATGTTCGATGTCGCATGGGGCGTCTTCCCCGGTGTACAGGCTTCATGGATTATCAGCAACGAGTCATGGTTGGCAAAGATCAAGCCCATCAATTACCTGCGCCTGACTGCTGGATTTGATGTTAGCGGTAACGATGACATCGACTACTATGCTGCTCGCAGTTACTTCAGCGCTTCACAATTCCTGAATACTATCGCAGGTCTGTCCTTCGATGGCATCGGCAACACGAAGATTCAATGGGAGACCACTCGCCGCTTCAACGTAGGCTTAGAGTCTAACCTCTTCAACAACCGCGTGAGTCTCAGCATGAACTATTTCCGCTCTAACACGGATAATCTGCTGACCCGCCAATCCTTAGGATACCTTAGCGGACTCAGTCAGAACTGGACCAACGATGGTAAACTGAAAAACCAAGGTTTCGATGTATCTGCAGCCGTCAAAATCCTTTCCCTGAAGAACTTGCAGTGGGAAGTTGGTGCCAGTGTCGGTCACTACAAGAACGAAATCACCCAACTACCTGACGGACAAAACTTCATTGACAACGAGATCTATGGTGCCACTATCCGTACCCAAATCGGACAGAGTGCCAACCAGTTCTATGGTTACAAGACCCTTGGCGTCTTCTCAACGTCAGCAGAAGCAGAGGCAGCCGGTCTGTTTATCCTCGGTGAAAACGGTATAGACCGCACCTATTTCAAAGCTGGTGACATACACTTTGCCGACTTGAACGGCGACCATCAAATCACTGAGGCTGACCGTATGTTCATTGGTGATCCCAACCCTGATATCTATGGTAACATCTTTACAGGTATCACTTACAAGCACCTCAAGCTTGACTTGCGCTTCAACTATTCATTAGGCAACGATGTCTACAATTACCAGCGTTCGCAATTGGAAGGTGGAAGCCGTTTCATGAACCAAACTACAACATTAGTACGCCGCTGGCAGGTTGAAGGCCAGCATACCGATGTGCCGCAGATCACTTTCCAAGATCCTCTCGGAAACTCACGTTTCAGCAATCGTTGGATTGAGGATGGTAGTTATCTCCGTCTGAAGAGTGCAACCTTGAGCTATGACCTGCCTTTGAACAGTGAATACCTCCAGGGTCTGCAATTCTGGGTGCAAGCCAACAATTTGTTCACACTGACCAAATATCTCGGCAGCGATCCCGAATTCACTATGACCTCTAACGTCCTTGGACAGGGTATCGACCTCGGACAACTCAGCCAGAGTCGTTCAATTGTAGCCGGCATCAAGATTAAGTTGTAATTTAGAATGAATCATTTAGAAAGATATATTATGATTACGAAAGTATATAAATTCATCTTTGCAGTTCTTGCTATTGGCGGTATGACATCCTGCGCCGACTTCTTCGACCAGGAATCAGAGCACGTCGTTTTCGCTGAGAACGATCATCTGGACAATGCCACCGACACTATCTATAGCGTCATTGGCATCCTCAACAAATTACAGGCAATCGGCGACCGCACCATACTCTTAGGAGAGGTGCGCGGAGACCTCGTGGATATCACCTCCACAGCCAACAGTGACCTGCGCGACATGGCAATGTTCAACATCGGCGATGAAAACCGCTACAACCAGCCACGCGATTACTATGCTGTCATCAACAACTGCAACTATTTCATTGCAAAAGTGGACACATCCATGAAGAACAACCGTAACGAGTACATCTTCATGAGGGAGTATACCGCTGTGAAAGCCATCCGTGCATGGACCTATCTGCAACTAGTGCTGAACTATGGAAAAGTGCCCTTCGTCACTGAACCAATCCTTACCAAACTGGATGCAGAAAAGGAATATCCGCGCTACGACCTGCAAGGTATTTGCGAATATTTCATCAACGACCTTGTTCCGCTGACAGACCGTTGGGCTAACGAATATCCCGGCTATGGAAACATCCGAGACTTAACCAACGGAGCTTCAAGACTGCTCTATTTCCCTGTGAACATTGTCCTTGGCGACCTGAATCTTTGGTTAGCCAGCGTCACAGGCAGCAAGTCGACTTATCGCGAAGCAGCTGAGCGTTATTACAAGTACATCAATGAGCGTAATGGCCAGAATTCCTCCTACCCCATCGGACTTACCTACAACACTTGGAGCCCAGGATCGACAACATGGAATTCTTTCAGATCTGCCCAGGCTGGAAGTCTTACAACCGAGAACTACGCTTCGAACTCAGAAATCATTTCGATCATTGCTGGTGACTCCATCCCCGCAGAAGGTAACTACAGCCAACTGCGTAACCTCTTCTATTCAAATCAGGACAACGAGTATCGGGTGAGCATCGTGCCTTCTACTAGCATGTACGACCTCTCAGAGAGCCAAGTACACTGCTGTGTAGGAACAACAGGTTCAACAACCTACTACGCACCCGAGGGATTGACCGAGCATTTGTCAGGTGACTTACGCCTCTACAACTGGTATAGCTATGGCACCACTACCGACCGTCTTACTGGCGATCGTATCGAGACCTCATATGTTGAGAAGTATGTCTCGCAGCATATCCATATCTATCGCCGTGCCATGATTTACCTGCGTCTAGCAGAAGCTTTGAACGGTGCCGGTTTCCCACGTGCTGCCTTCAGCATTTTGTCGACAGGTCTGAACAACGAGGTCATGCGAGAAGCTGTGTATCCCTACTGCTCAGAGAGCGACTCCACATGGATCAGTCGTCTTGACTTCCCCGAGGACCGTTACGTTATCTACACTGTCCAAGCATTTGCAACTGGACGTTATCCGACCAACACACCAAACACAATGGGTCTCCATACCCGCGGTTCTGGTTGGACACCATTAAACGAGTACTATGTATTGCCTGAGGCTCCCAAACCTGAGGTCGAAGAGCCCGCTGAAGGCGAAGAAGGTGAAGAAACCTCTGAAGAAGTGCCCGTTATCATCGTCAAAGACACTCCTGAACTCACGCAAAAGCAGACTGCTTTCGTCGATAGTTTGCTGCTCAATGAATGTGGTTTGGAATTAGCTTTTGAAGGCACACGTTTCTACGACATCATGCGTTTCGCCTACCGTCAGCCTAACCCGGGACAGTTCCTTGCCAACAAAGTATATGCTCGTCGCGGTAAGGTGAATAGTGCAGCTATGCGCAGTGAAATCAAGAAAGATCTTACAGACCAACGCAACTGGTTCCTCGATTGGAACGGTCAGATTGGATTTGGGTTCTAAGAATAATTATCAATAAAAAAAAGTCGTCACATCAACATTTTGGAGTGACGACTTTTTTTTATTTTCTTTTTTACTATATCGCGTTCTATTTCGCTTTGAAAATCTGCGTAACATTCTGTTCACGATGAATGACTCGCACCTCCACACCGAACTTCTGATGAATGTGTTCTGCCAGATGTTGCGCACTATAGACACTGCGATGCTGACCACCCGTACAACCAAACGAGAACATCAATGATGTAAAGCCACGTTGGATGTAACGAGCCACATGAGCATCTGCCAGTTCATAGATTCTTTCCAAGAAAGTCAAGATTTCTCCATCATCCTCCAAGAAACGAATCACAGGCTCATCAAGTCCCGTCAGTTTTTTGTAAGGTTCGTATCGTCCAGGATTATGCGTTGAACGACAATCAAACACATAGCCTCCCCCATTACCGCTCTCATCTTCAGGAATTCCCTTCCGATAAGAGAAACTGAACACTCTTACCACCAGTGGTCCTTTACCATCATATTTGGAGAACGTAGCAGGTCCATCCTGTGGATGAGGCTTGTAGATGTTGGAGTCGGTTGTCTTATATCCATCGGCTCTGTTAACCGCCGGCTCTTCAATATGGGCGAACTGCGGCAATTCTGTCAACCGTCTGAGCATGTCCATCATGTAGGGATATGGGAACATATTGCCATTCATCTGCAAAAGATTGCGCAGATTGTCCATTGCGGGCGGAATACTGTCAAGGAAATGCTTCTTGCGTTCAAAATACCCTCTGAAACCATAGGCTCCCAGCACCTGCAGAGTGCGGAACAATACAAACAAACTCAGTCGTTCCACGAAATGACGTTCAGATGGCACCTCTGTGTAGTTCTTCAACGAGTCATAATACTCATAAATCAACTCACGGCGTAACTTATGGGGATATTTTGCCGATGCTTGCCACAAGAACGAAGCCAAGTCATAATAATATGGTCCACGACGGCCACCTTGATAATCGATGAAGAAAGGTTCTGGATGTTGTTCGTCAGCTGTTGGAACCAACATCACATTGCGTGCCTGAAAATCTCGATATAGGAAACTCTCGCTCTTCTCCATCGTCAGGTCTTTGGCAAACATGCGGAAATTGGCCTCCAACTTGAGTTCATGGAAATCTAATTCAGTAGCTTTGAGGAAACAATATTTGAAATAGTTCAAATCGAAAAGCACACCATCTTGGTCGAATTCGGGTTGAGGATAGCAATTGCTCCAATCCAAGCCTCGTGCACCTCTAATCTGAATGTTTGGCAAAGCCCGTATGGTGTCCACCAACAGTTGTTTCTCTTTCTGATTATATCGCCCACCAGCTTCGCGTCCACCACGAATAGCATCAAAAAGCGACACCGAACCCAAATCGGTTTGCAAATATCTCACTTCATCGTTGCTGACCGCCAAAATCTCAGGAACAGGCAATTGTCGCTTCGTGAAATGTTCCGTCAGATAGATGAACGCATGATTCTCGTCACGGCTTGTGCCCACTACGCCAATCACCGTAGCAGGAACACCTGCCACCTCTGATGAAGAGATGTCATTAGCGCTGTAAAACCGGTAATACTCGCGATTACTACCTGCCCCAGCCAACTTTTCCACACGAGCAGGTTCCGCCCCACTCCATTGACGATAAAGTTCTATGAGTTGTTTCATGGTTGCAAAGATAATAATTTTAGTGGAGATAACAAAAAAAAATCGGATGTCTCACGACAACCGATTTTCAAAAACAAACTACTTAAAAACTAATCTACTAAAACAAATCAAAAAAATATCTTTATCGGATTCGTTAAAACGAAATTCCCGATTCTTTCTAATTTCGTTGCAAAGATACAAATGTTTCGAATATTATGCAAACTTTTTCTTGATTTTTTTCATAAAACTCCATTAAAATACAAAAAAATGGGGATGGTCAATATAACCACCCCTCATTTTGCTTAGTATAGTTTGCAAATCAAATGCTTAACGGTTTAGATCATGCCACCCATTCCTGGTGCACCTCCCATAGGCATAGCGGGCTCCTTCTCGGGTTTGTCCACGATGAGACATTCAGTTGTGAGGAACATGCCAGCAATCGAAGCGGCATTCTCCAAAGCCACTCGAGCCACCTTAGCGGGATCGATGACACCAGCCTCACGCAGATCCTCGTATTTGTCAAGACGAGCGTTGTAACCAAAGTCGCCCTTGCCTTCACGAACCTTCTGCACTACAACGGCACCCTCGGCACCGCCATTGATGGCAATCTGACGCAGAGGCTCCTCGATGGCGCGCTCCACAATCTTGATACCTGTCTGCTCGTCGGCATTGTCACCCTTCAGGTCTTTCAAGGCGTCCAAAGCACGTATATAGGTTGTGCCACCACCAGCAACAACACCTTCCTCGATGGCTGCGCGAGTTGCACAGAGAGCATCGTCAACGCGGTCCTTCTTTTCCTTCATCTCCACCTCAGAGTTGGCACCCACATAGAGCACAGCCACACCACCAGCCAACTTGGCCAGACGCTCCTGCAGTTTCTCCTTGTCGTATTGACTCTTGGTGTTCTGAATCTCGTTCTTGATCTGAGCCACACGCTCCTTGATAGCCTCCTTCTGACCAGCACCGTTCACGATAGTGGTGTTGTCCTTGTCAACAGTCACTTTGTCACAAGTTCCAAGCATTTCAAGTGTAGCCTGTTCCAGTTTCAAGCCCTTCTCTTCGCTGATGACAGTACCGCCAGTCAGCACAGCGATGTCTTCCAACATAGCCTTGCGGCGATCGCCAAAGCCAGGAGCCTTTACGGCACAAATTTTCAAACCACCACGCAGACGGTTCACAACGAGTGTGGTAAGAGCCTCTGAATCAACATCTTCGGCAATCACGAGCAATGGGCGTCCGCTCTCAGCAGCAGGCTGCAGGATGGGCAAGAAGTCCTTGATGTTCGAAATCTTCTTGTCGTAGATGAGAATGTAAGGATTCTCCATCACACACTCCATCTTGTCGCTGTCGGTGATGAAATAAGCGCTCAGATAACCACGATCGAACTGCATACCCTCGACCACACCGATATGTGTGTCGCGGCTCTTCGACTCCTCGATGGTGATCACACCATCCTTCGAAACTTTGCGCATAGCGTCAGCCAGCAGTTTGCCGATCTCAGGATCGTTATTGGCACTCACGGTTGCCACTTGCTCAATCTTGTCATAGTTGTCGTTCACCTTCTCGGCACTCTTGGCAATGAACTCAGTCACAGCCTTCACAGCCTTGTCCACACCACGCTTCAAGTCCATCGGGTTTGCACCAGCGGTCACATTCTTTAAACCCTCGGTGATGATGGCCTGAGCCAGAATCGTAGCGGTTGTAGTTCCATCACCAGCATCGTCGCCAGTCTTCGAAGCCACACTCTTCACGAGCTGTGCACCAGTGTTCTCAAACTTGTCCTCCAACTCGATTTCCTTGGCTACGGTCACACCGTCCTTGGTAATCTGGGGAGCACCAAACTTCTTCTCAATGACCACGTTGCGGCCTTTAGGACCAAGCGTGACCTTCACTGCGTTTGCCAACTGATCGACACCCTTTTTCAAGAGGTCGCGGGCATCCATATCGAATTTAATATCTTTTGCCATAGCTTTTAATTGTTAATTGTAAATTGTCAATTGTTTGTTATCCAATAATTGCCAAAACGTCGCTTTGACGCATGATGAGGAATTTCTCGCCGTCGAGTTCAATCTCGGTGCCAGCATACTTGCCATAGAGCACTTCATCGCCCTCTTTCAGAATCATTTCCTCATCCTTCGTTCCACTGCCTGCTGCCACGATCTTGCCGCGCAGAGGTTTCTCTTTTGCTGTGTCGGGGATGATAATGCCGCCGACCTTCTCTTCTGCCGGTGCTGGTGCCACCAACACACGGTCTGCCAATGGTTTAATGTTCATAATTGTTGTTTTTGTTATTTCTTTAATGTTTTATTTTGTTGTCTTCCGCCAACTATTCTACGAAAAGCGTGCCAAACATGTCAGACTGACAGAATGGCACACCTGAAAACAATGAAGTCAGAAACTACTAATTCACAATCGTCTGCTAACGAATCGTTTGCTTGTGAGTTCCACCAAATCTCGCGTAGATGGATGGGCATTCACGTTTATTCTACACGAATGGCCGTGAAATGTTCATGAATAATTGTTCTTTGTTCTCAGAAAGCAGTTCCTTAGAGAAAACAATCTATATTACTCAAACCAAAGATTTGTCAAGATAATTCTGATTTTTGGTGCCACGAGAAGGCTCGTTTTCTGAAAAAAAAGTTCCTCGTGGGCAAATACGCGGAAAACGAGCGATTTCGGAAGTTGTTGATAACCAGTGACTTCCGTTTTCTTTACATTCATTGGCTTTGTCAAAGCTATGCAATGAGCGGGTCAAAGCTATGCAATGAGCTTGTCAGATGTGGCATATGAGGGCGTCAGATGCCACATGTGAGCGGGTCAAAGCATAGCTATGAGAGCCTCAGATGCCACATGTGACAATTTCGGGTGTGGGAAATGAGCAAATTGGAGTGGAAAAACGGTTTTCTCACACGTTTTTCTTTTCTAGATTGGAGGGAAAAGTCGACAAAAATTTGTCGTGTTTTTTCAGCGGGAAAGCTTTTGTGTGTTGCACACAATTAGTAATTTTGCATTGTGTTCGTGAGAACATACGAATTGAAAAAGAAGGTTAATCGTTTGGTGGATTGGATGAAAAGCCTTACTTTTGTAAATGATTAAATACAACTAACACCCAACCTTCTCCTCCCCTACGGGGGGAGGTCGGGAAGGGGCTAACCAACACCAAACAACATGAAAAGAACCATCATTTCGGCTATTGCAGCACTGATGTGCATCGTGGCCACCGCACAAGAGAGAATACAACTGCCGACTCCGCAACCTGAGAAGTTGACAAAGATGACGCTGATGGACGCTCTAAAGATGCGCCAGTCGATTCGCGAGTTCGTGTCGAGCGAACTTTCTAACGAGCATCTGTCGGTTATCCTATGGGCTGCCTGCGGCATCAACCGCCCCGAATCGGGGAAGTTGACCAACCCGACTGCTCGCAACATTCAGGACATCAAGGTCTATGTCTGCCGCGCCGACGGCACATGGCTCTATGACGCCAAAGGGAACGCGCTCGTGAAAGTATTGGACAAGGATCTTCGTGGCCCCATTGCTGGAATGCAGGCATCGGTCAAGGAAGCCCCTGTCTCGCTCCTGCTTGTGAGCGACCAGAGGAACGAGCGCCGTCCAAACCGCGATTGGGCTTTTTGCGATGCTGGCTATGTGTCGCAGAACATCTATCTGGCTTGCACCGCGCTGGGAATGGGCACTGTGGCACGCGCCATGATGGATCAGGAGACCTTGCAGAAAGAATTGGGATTCGGTGAAGGTCAGTTCCTTGTTCTCAACCATCCCATCGGTTTTGCCAAATAAACCATGAAACGACCGCCCATTGAAAAGCCCGAAGACGCGCAAGAGGTGCTGCTGCATGCCTGTTGTGCCCCTTGTTCGTCAGCCATCGTTGAATGGATGATGGCCAACGATGTGCGTCCTACGATTTTCTATTTCAATCCGAACATCTATCCGCGTGAGGAATATGAAATCAGAAAAGAAGAGAGCAAACGGCACGCTGAGAGCCTTGGGCTTCAATGGATTGACGGCGATTACAATCACGAACAATGGTTGGAAGGCGTCTGCGGATTGGAAAACGAACCAGAACGGGGTCGGCGATGCGAGCAATGCTTCACTTTTCGACTCATAGAGGCTGCCCGTAAAGCAAAAATGCTAGGGTTGAAGTACTTTACTACAACCTTAGCATCATCACGGTGGAAGAACATCGAGCAAATCAATCGCGCCGGACTTGTCGCAGAAGAGGTCGTGCCTGGCACAGTTTTCTGGGCACAAAACTGGCGAAAAGGAGGCCTCAGCGACCGACGCAACCAACTATTGAAGGAATACGGATTCTACAACCAACAGTATTGCGGTTGCGAGTTTTCTATTTCACCGCACCAATCTCCTTCAGAACGTTGAACATACGCCTTCCCAGATTCTCCGTCCACAGAGAATCAAAATGCAACTGGTCGCTACGTAATCCTGCCTGGCTCATATCGATGCAGTAAACATTCGCGTCTTCGCTCGCCACACGAAGTTGGGCCTCTTCCACCTTCGCATTATATTGTTTGCTCGCATGGGAAACGGTTCCAAAGATGAACGGCAACTTTCGAGCACGTTCATCGCCCGTCTTCTGATAGACCGCCTCACGCATATAGGCAATCATTTCCTTGAAATTCTTGTAATAGTGGTCCGCCTTCGCTCGATCGCTCTCCCCCTGATGCCACATGATGGCCTTCACCTCGTAGCCTTGTGGAAGTTTGGATAGTTCACCATCCACCAAGTCGGTAAAACCTTCTGTCAGACTTTTCGTCAATGACTTGCCTGTGGCAATATCGCCGCGATAGGCCGCATTCCGCGAAATCCACTCAGCATCAGCGCACCAAACGGGAAGACGAGCTTCGGTGGCTGCCGTATCGATGGCCGTACCGCCATAGGTGCATTTCACACTATAAAAATCCTGCTCGGCCTGTTGGTCAATCAAATAGTTCACCACATCGCAGAACGCCCAACGGCCACCCTCCTCGAAGATGCGGTCGCCAAATTGCTTTTTGCTCTCCTTCGTCACATTAGCATAACGCAGATGCTTGTAACCATTCTCACGGATAAAGGACGGCAACTCCGTGTTGTACACTCGCCCATCAGCATTCGATTGCCCAGCAGTCAAGAACACAGACACGGGTTTGATTTTCGGTTTCAACTCATCGGGCGACTCGTTGGTAAACATATTGACAGGTGGAGCCGTTCGCTCGAAGAGATGGGTGATGATTTCAGGTTGCAAAGTGATTTGCGGCTGGAAACTCGGGCTCTGCATGTAGGAAAGAATCGATTGCCTCAATTGGCGTGCAACGGGTCGTGTGTCAAGGTGGGACATAATGTCCATCGTGGTCATGAGGAGTCGGCCTTTCAACACCCGCGCCTCGATAAGCATGCCCAACTTACGACTGACGTGCCACGTATCAATGGGTTGCACAATGGGTTGGTAATCGGCAGGGAACTCCGAAAGATTCATCACTTGCGCTCGATTTGTCAGCTCCCACCACTGGAGGTCTTGCCAATCATCGGTGGGGAAATCGCGGAAAACAGGATGGTCACTCTGGATATAGGCGCCCGTAGTATGCGGAGGTCTCATCTTGAACCAACTAGTGTTCCAAAAAACAGGTAGGAACGTGTGGCGCACATCGTTTCCATAGCGCACCTTTCCAGCAGCCGTGATGAGCACATCGCCACCTTTTTCCAGCACCGACAAAGCTTTTGCATCGAGCGAATCGGTGATGTAGGGTTGGGTGTTGGGTAATTGTAAATTGTCTGTTGGGTACACCCAGAAGTTCCAATGATTTTGTGTCTTCAATTCTTCAGTGGCTATGGAAACAGCCAGGGTGACTTTGCAAGGAGCCCTGAAAGCATTCAAAGCAAAAACAACCTCCCCCACCTCGTTGTTCTTACCCACAGGAATGTCGCGTTGGGAAAGCAGTTGCTGGGTGTTGGAAGTTGTCAATTGATAAGTCACTTTGGCATTCTTTAGAGCGGCTGAACTTGCATTATAGACCTCCACAGGAACACGAAGCGTGTCGCTCGTGGTATATACAAACTTGGGGAATCTTGCCAACGGCACAACAGGAGAACAAAACTCGCGCCACTCGCGGGCGTCAACATAACCTTTCTCACGCCAAAACACATTGAGTGGCCCCACGAGTGCCGTTCCCTGACCACTATAATCATTGAGGCTCAGCAGTTGGAATCCGGCATAATCGGGCGTTCGCAGATTGCGCTCCATCTCATATTTGTAAGCCAACGTCTGTAGTTTCCCACTGGCTTTCAAGAACTTCTCGGCTTGTAAAGCCATCCCATTATCGCGCAACAGGTCACGGAAGATTTCGAAATTCTTAGCCTTATACGCGCAATCGTCGTATTGCGAAATCTCCTTGAAATCGGGGAAAGCGCACCATTGCCCTTGTTCATGCGCGATGATGGGCGTCTGGTTGGGTTGAGTATCCTTGTAGTTGCGTGGGAATGCGATTCCATCGAAGTAATCATCATCAGACGATGGAGCCTTGCGATCCCATTCAAGTCCACGCGCACCACCTTTCACATGGTATTCACTACCATAATCCCATGCCCATCCACCACCTACCGAAGCACCACAATAGACCTTCGTGGAATCGTATTCGTGCATGGTTTTCACCCAATCGCGGCAATATGGCACCCAATCGCCAGCTGGTTCGTTGCCTGCAGCCATCATCGTGAACGAAGGATGGTTACCATAATTATCGAGCATGGCTTTGCATTCGTCAATCAAATATTGATCAATGTTCATGCCTCTACGTAATCTCACTCCATGATTCGGCCACGATGGCCCTTCGGGTTGCAGATAGATGCCCACCTGATCGGCAGCCTCGAAAGCGGCTTCGGGAGGACAATAGGAGTGGAAACGAATATGGTTGAGTCCATATTCTTTGCATTTGCGCAACACACGCAGCCACGATTCCACATCGGTGGGCGGATAACCTGTGGCGGGAAAACAACAGTTCTCAACCGTTCCTCGCAACCAGATGGGATGGTCGTTCAGATAAAACTGTCTTCCTTCGATCTTGATGTCGCGCATACCAAAAGACGTGCGAACGGTATCTCCAGCATATGTGGCAGTCAATTCATAATAAGCAGGATTGAATTCGCTCCACAATTCACAATTTTCGGTCATGTCGAGCTCTATCTCTATGAATGAGTCCGTGAGTTTCTGAGTTGTTAAGTTGTTAAGTTCGCTCGCTTTCACTCGCTTCTCCACCACATGCTGCCGATGGCTGTTTTTCAATTGGGCTTTTAAATACAACTCTGGCAATTTCTTTTCACCCCACTCATTCATGTAGAGTCGAACCCGCGCTTTATGATTCGCAGCATCGGGATACACGCGAATATGTTCGATGAATCTTTTGGGATGTACTTGCAATTCCATACGCCCCACGATACCGTTCCAGTTTCCTTGTGTCTGATCGGTCACACTATGCGAATCCTGTCCCACACAGACGTTCTCTATACCATTATACACCTTGATGGCAATGGTGTTCTCGCTCCCACACACCACGTATGGCGTCAGGTCGAATACGTGAGGAACCGACAACGACATCATGTGCCCTACCTCAGTGCCGTTCACATAGACAGTGGTCTCAATATGGGGACGCTCGAGGAACAACACGACACGTTGTTTCTTCCAAGACTTTGGGATAATTACTTTCTTCTGATACCAGGCTGTTCCAACATAATGCTTTTCGGGGGTCAAGAAGAACGGAAACTTCATCTGTCCCTCCACCCGATATTTCTCCATGTAGGGGTTGAAATAAAACGAAGAGTCGTAGAGTGAGCCTGTCCATTGTGTCTTCGTTGAGACTATGTTGCCCTTTCCATTTGTCAGCATCGAACCAGGAAGTGTTATCACATCATCGAAAACGACAGGAAGTGTAGCATCCCCTTGATGGAATTGCCATTCTCCACGCAAATCAATCTTGGTTTGGGCAACTGCCATCATGCAACACCCAAGAACCAATATACATAAAAGGATTCTTCTCATATTCCAACCCACAGTTTTCATTTCTAATCAATAATCTTTACTTTCACTCCCACCACCTTTTCACCAGCTCTTTTGTTAGCCTCACGAGGTAAATAGATGGGCGCATCGGGTTGCAAAGGCAGCACGCGGAGTTCCAATTGTCGGACATCTTCTGGTAGACGCCACAAGCCATATTGGAAATGACGACCATTGTAGAAATTATCGTCCAACAACTTCCCATTGGCGTACAATCGTGCACAATCCCCTTGATATTCAATGTCCAGCAAAAGCCGCCCCCCTCTCTCCTCAGGAAGATTGATGACGTAAACAGCCGCCTGCTCGAAATCCTCATCGTTAGGAGCCTCAGCCACTCTGGCAGGTCCTTTCTTTATTTCCCGTAATGGTCCACACTCCTTTATTTTACTGAATTCAAGCGCTTCTTGTATCTTTTTCTTTGTTTCATCTTCAAGAAGTTCAAACTTCTCAGCATCTTCAGCTTTCAGCAAATAATAGTTGTAGCCAACCTCTTGTTTCTTACCTTTTGCTCCTCCAAAAGAACAGCGGACAGGTTCTCTCATTCCTTTAGGTTTCACGTTAGAGTAAGTCTTTCCAGCTATTCGCATCTCTGTGGGCACTCCTGGCACTTGCATTAAAAAGACATCGTTGCCACGAATAGCTAACAACTGAGCCGTCGCATAATCCAAACCTGCCACTTTCACTGGAAACACAGCCATGCATGAAGCTGGAATCGTCATCTCACGGCGTGGGAATTTCACACCACAAACATCGAACTGCACACCACTCTTTGCTTTCAAATCAGCAAAGCGCTCATAATTGTTCACAAAAACGAAAGCGCTCTCGCCATCTGTGCGATAAGTCCAACGAAGTTTCGTATCTTCACCTCGCTTCGGTATTGATTCATCTTTAGAAAAGACCACATCCATCCCAGCCAACCGCTCTCCAAAATCGCGAAGCATCAAATGGAGAGGACGAAGACGATAATAAACTGGTGTTCGTTGACCAAACTCACCCAATGGAGCTTGGAACTCGTATGACTTAATAGGCAAATCGTTATTTGCAGTGCCTAAAGTATGTTGGTTTTCATTCAGCGTTGTAAGTTTCCCTTCGGGGTTCGTTCCACCATGATACATGTAATAACCTAACAGATTCGAGCCACTCCCCAATTTCACAATAGCCATCGAAAGTGCATCTTCAGGATACATATATGGGCGTTTATGGTAAGCTGTTACCATTCCACCACCCAACTCACATGTGAAATAAGGATATTCTTCTTTATCTTTTTTCTTTTCTGCATCACGTAAGGCGTCACCCAACATATCTGTACCGATGGCTGTTGAAGAGCGGAAAGCCTTGAAATGGAATGCCTTCCAATAATCACCCGCACCCTCCTTGATGTCCTTGTCCCAAAAACCATCAGCATAGTCGCCATATAATGGGATCATCTCACCGAACGGAACAGGAGTGCTCAACTCGGGCCAACCTGTGCGTGTATAAAATGGCAAATCAAAACCGATTGACAAAGCAATACGTTTCAATGCCATCAAATATTCACCTCGACCACGATATTCATTGTCAAACTGAACAGCCATCACAGGGCCACCATCCTTCCATTGTAGCCCTTGAATCTGCGTGAAAATCTGGCGAAACAATCGTTCCACATAGTGCAGGAAACGAGAATCCTCACTACGCATCTTTATTGGTCCCTCATCTCTCTTTTTGAACAACCAGTCAGGAATGCCACCATTGCGCACTTCACCATGACAGAAAGGACCTATACGTAGCACAACGGGCATTTCCTCGCGCTGACAAACTTCAAGGAACGAACGTAAATCACGCTGTCCACTCCAATCAAACTGTCCCTCGATTTCTTCTATATGATTCCAGAACACATATGTGGAGATGATGGTAACGCCACCTTCCTTCATCTTGCAAACCTCTTGAGCCCATTCCATTTGCGGCACACGTGAGTAATGGATTTCGCCCATCACAGGACAAACACGTCGACCATCAATCAACAAACTCCTTGCATCCCATGTGATTTGTTTGCCAAAGGGAGATGCAGATGTTGAAAGTGTACTAACAATCCATACAGCCAAGAGCAATAGTATTCTTATCATATACAATCAATTGTCAGATTATACTCACCATTTGGAGCAGCAGAACGCAATTCATTCAGATAACGCTCGGAACGCACATGATCACCAAGACCATAATAGCCAAGTGCCAACAAATGGAGGCAATGAAGGCGGTTCCTCTCACCAAGGTCATCATCCCAAACCAACATATCAGGCAACGAAACAGCAAAATAATCCATCACTGGCGTTTCAAAAAGATGTTGCTTACCATAATTGACCAAACCATAGAAACGACCATTTGCCTCACCATTCAGACGAGCTTTTTCCTCTGCGTCTTCCGACAACTCAGCCAACTGACGCAAAGCCAACCCCTGATAGAATATCTTCTCGGGCTTCGAATCGTTGTAATAGAGTGCCGCTGCGGGTTCTTGTGGGCCTTGAGTGGCCAATTGCCAATAATAACGAGCCTGCTCAACATCACCCATCATCTGATAAGCCACACCCAAGTAATAGTTGAAATCATTATCTTGAGCGGTTTCAAGTTTCCCTTCTCCCAAATGACAAGGGAAGGTCAAACATTCTTTCAATAAATCAATTGCTTTTTTGGGGGCTTGTGAATCCTTAAGATGCTGCTTCGCCAATTCCAATCGGCAAACCTGATACTGCGTAGTGACTTTTCCTTCTCCACCTTCCCACGGATGGAAATGGTGTGCATCAAGTTTGTGTATAGCTTCTTCATAACGTCCTAGTTGATTGAGCAAAGTGATTTCCTCGAGAATCAAATCATCACGCTGTTGGATGAGGTCTGAATGCTGCTGCAAAAAGGCAAGCCGTTCGACAGAAGGTTTCTTCATTCGTTTGTAAAGTTGATCCAATTCCATGAGCATACGAGCATCTGTCTTGTCCAAATCAAACGCCTTCTCCATATACTCCAAAGCCTCCTCACGGCGACCTTGTTTGTTGAAGCGAGCCAAAGCCAAATTCCGCCAAACCATAGGATAATCAGGAGCAAGGCGCGAGGATAGTTCCCAATTCTCAATTGCCACATCATATTGCCGCTTGTCATAATATAAGCAACCAAGATAGTAGGGAGCATATGCACCCTCAGGATTCAGCCTTTTGGCAGCCTCTAATGCAAGGATATCTTCCAACCGATTGGGGAAGCAATAATCTGGTTTGATGGACTCAGCTTTCTGGAAGCAAGCCTTTGCCTCGTCAGTCTTTCCTTGTTCGAGTTGTGCCCAACCTAAATAATAATAGGTAAGCGGATGCTGAGTCACATCTTGTAAGATTTCGATACATTCTTGCCAAAGTCCTGTTTGTGCATAGTTGAGCGCCAATTCGTGATAGTTAAATACACCATCTCGAGGAACGAAAGTCGAGGAATGAGTTCCTTCTTTCGAGGAGAGGACTAAGAATGATTGACCAGTCAACAGGTGTTCCTCGAACATACAACCAAAGTTGAAGGGATCCAATTTATACGACTCCTGTATCCATGCTAATGCCTCATTCTTCAAACCAAGCAAGCGCAAGACAGAGGCTTTCAAAGCCCTAGCCTTGTGGTTACAATTGTTGAAGACGAGAGCTCGATTCAGTTCATCTAACGCATCATTATAACGCCCTTGCGATGTACTAATACAAGCAGCCTCAAAATAGGCGGCATCAGCCCATGCTTTGTTCCATGTGGCTTTCCAAAAGAGTTCATAGGCTTCAGACATACGGTGAAGATATTTCAGACAAAGAGCCAGATTGAAAATGGCCTCACCATCATATGGATTCGGATTGCGCTTCTGCCAAATCTTCACGGCTTTCCTCAGATAGGGCTCCGCCTTTTTGAATCGTCCACGCCGCAGATACCAAAGTCCCGTCTGATTGAGGCATCTCACATCATTGGGATCGCGACGCAATGCTTCTTCATAATAATCTAGCGCACTCCACGTAGCATGACGATACTGCTCCAAATGCAGACCCGTAAGATAGAGTTGATCGTTGGTCTTGGTATCGACAGGTGGGAGGGCTGCTTCGGCAGCATCAGGAATAGGACGAATGTCATCATTCTCTGCGTGCCACGACAACAAGGGTTGGCTTTCAAATAGCGGGTGATGATTTGAGTGAAGGGTGTTAAGGGCTGGGTGTTTGCAAATGGCAAACGTCAGTTCATCAAACGCTGTGTCTTTGACATCAACTGTCTCTTCAAAGACAGCCTCTGGCGACAGATTCACCACCTTGTTATAGAGTTGTTTACCCTTGTCACTACAAAGCACAAGACGAACCTCCTGCTTGGAGGTAGCGAGAATCTTGAAATGAACACCTTGTTCGGTTTGCTCAATGTTGAAGATAAAGTCTTTGGAGGCTTGTTTTACGATGCCCAGCTCGCGATAGGGCATGAAATACTGCACAAACTGCTTTTCCTCATAGGGCATCAACCACGAGAAGTCAGGTTGATTCTCTGTATACACACCCGCCATGAGTTCGATATAGGGGCGGAACACACCTCGAGCATCCTTGTCCGTCAGATTATGATCCCAAGCTCGTCCAAAATCACCATAACCCCACGTCCACTGCTTCTTGCCAGGAGAGAAGTGGTGGGAGGCAACGTGTAGCATACCACCATGCGTATCGTTCTCATAGCCGCCCTCGAAATCGTATTTCGAGTTGACAGCCATATAGGATGTGGGTACCTTGATATTCTTGTAATTCGAGATGTCAACGCCAGCAGAGTAGTCCATTTTATAATAGGTACCTGTGGCAATAGGGAAAGTGGATACGGCTCGTTTTCCGTGATCAAAAACAGCATTGACATCGGGTGGAAAGACGCTTTGGTATTGTTCGTTGACTTCAACGGCAGGATTCGCCCACCAAAGGAAAGTTTGTGGAAGCGGTGCGGGATTTGAAACACGCCCTTGTATCTCGAGATAGCCACAACCAGGTCGCAATGTGAATCCAGCCATACCTTTTTGGTGCATCATACGTTCGATTTCATTGACCCAAACCGTCACAGAGCCATCTTCGTTCTCTACGATTTTAGAGTCAACGGGAAGATATGTGGAAGGACGATGATGCTGTGGCCAATTGAATTCGATGCCTCCGCTAATCCAAGGCCCAGTAAGTCCGACAAGTGCAGGTTTGATAACGTGGTTATAATAGACGAAGTGACGTTGTTTCACTTTGTCGTATGCCATTTGAATACGTCCGCCAAGTTCTGGCAACACCATGACTTTTATGTATTCGTTTTCAAGCCAAATGGCTTGCCACTCTTTGTCTGTTTTTTCATCACTCACCTTCTCTATGACAGGATAAGGATAGACGACACCAGAAGAGCCTTGATAGACTCTTTTTTCCATAAACATCGGGGCTTTTTCCATCTTCCCCACTTCATACGTGGGAATGACGACTGTTTCTCTCCATGCTTTTACCATGAGTTTGAGTGTATTAGTTTATGAGTTTGTCAGTTCATAAATTAGAGGTGGATTGCTCCACTAATTCCTGTTCCAGTTTTTCAAGACTCTTGCCTTTTGTTTCGGGACATTTCAAGAAAAGGAACAAGAAAGCAGAGAGGCAGATGGCGCTATAAATCCAGAAAGTGCCGCTGCTACCCAGAGCCGCATTCATGGAAGGGAATGAGAATGTAAGCGTGCAACATCCCACCCAAAGTGCAAATGTGCAAGTGGCCATCGCTATTCCTCGTATCTTGTCGGGGAAAATCTCAGCCAACAAGGTCCATGTAACAGGAGCGAGAGTCATCGCATAAACGGATATGGCAGCCACTACAAGGGCGACCATCATCACTCCAGTAACACCCATGAAATAGCATGTGCCGAGTATCAGATATATAAACCCGAGCCCTCCTGCACCTATCAACATCAAGGTGCGACGACCCCATTTCTCAATCGTATAAAGCGCCACAATAGTAAACACAACATTGGCAATGCCCGTGATGACAATATTGATGAACATAGCATCTACATCAAACCCAGCACCTACAAATATCTCTTGTGCATAGTTGAAGATGACATTCGTTCCACACCATTGTTGGAATACAGCAATCACCAAACCCAGCAACAACACTTTTGCATATTTATGTTGAAACAGTTCGCTCAACCCAGCCTTCTGTTTTTGGTTTGGTAACGTATTCTTCTCCTGTTTTAGTTTCATATAGACGGGGCTCTCAGGGATGAAATAACTCATCACCAAGAACAAGGCAGCAGGTAATGTCTCCGCCCAAAACATCCAACGCCATCCCCACTCCACATTCCATGCTTGGTTGATAGTGTCTGAAGATTCGCGAGCCAACAACATGTTCACAATTTGAGCAGAAAGAATTCCCAACACAATGGTCATTTGGTTCAAACTGACCATACGACCACGAATCTCAGTAGGGCTGACCTCAGCAATATACATCGGCGCTAATGCAGATGCGACTCCTATGCCGATTCCTCCGATGAAGCGGGCAATATTGAACAAAGTGAAATCATTGAACAATCCTGTACCAATGGCAGAGATGGTGAATAACATCGCCGAGAGCATCAACAAAGGTTTGCGACCGTACTTGTCGGCTGCAGCACCAGCCACCATCGCCCCCACCAGACAACCAATCAATGCAGTTGTCATAGCCAAACCTTGAAGAACAGGGCTGTCACTAATGCCGAAGAATAGTTCATAAAACGGTTTGGCGCCTCCTATGACCACCCAATCGTAACCAAAGAGCAGGCCTCCCATAGCAGACACCATACAAATGAAATAAATGAACCAGCGATTGTTATGTTCCATCATTTTGAATTATTGATTCCTATTATAAAACCTTTTGAGTGAAAAAGGAGAAACTCATTTTTGCTTGATCAGCCGACCATCCTTCATCACACCTGCCACACTGACTTTCACGCGTGTTTCATGAGAATTGTTGTACAAGTCCACATGGAATATTCCGTCTGCATCCATCTTCGCATTCGGATTCCAATAGAGCGTGCGACGATAATCAGTTGGAGCAGGAAGTGGCATTTGGCTGTAATCAGGATTGTAAAAATCCTCAGGAAATGCGAATCCATCCAATACATACCGGCGATCGCGGTAAGTATAGCGCTTACCATCATCGGGAATCGTCTCATACACAACCGTAATGTCCGCGCGATTCATGCTTTCAGGCAAACGCACATCGGCATTCCTCGGCTCATAGTCAGTGAAGAAGCGGAAATTCTCAATCCTCTTCAGATGCAAATCATTGAATGTCGCGCCAATACCGCGATTCTTCACGTTTGTCATCTCACCTTCGCTGTAATTGCGGTAAAAAATGTATTCACCAATTTGAGCCCTCACATTATATGAATTATAACGGTTCATATTGCCATACACCGTATAACACGCTATTGGAGGGAATGTTCCCATGTTCGGGATTCCCCATGAAAGACCGCGATCGGTTGCTTCGTTGTATAAGTCGTAAGCATCCACCACATAGGCTGGTTTGTTATAATCAATAGCCCTTCTACCACGACGACGAGCCTCCACATTCACCGTCTGCAACGTATGCTCACCTTCCAGTTTTCCGTTTTGTTTAACGTCTTGCTCTTCTATGTCTTCGGTCTTCTTGGCTTCAGGTTGGTGGGTTTGATAGAAATCGTAGGGATGACTGAACACAGGGTAGAACAAGTCTCGCTTCACGTAATAGTCAGGGTAACTCTCTTCATCAAGCACTTTCTTGTCTTGCCGCGAAGTCATCCCCCTCTTCAACGAATCCTTCTCTGCATAGGCCTTCATGAAGAGGATCGCCTTTCCATAGAAGGGTGGTACTTGGAAAAAGAAATGACCACCGTTCTGCGTCTTCAGAACAACTCCCGCGCTCTCCACGCCAGTCGTTATTTCGGCCTCAACAAGCACTTCCTTGCGTAACTTTTTGTGGTTCACGCCCAACGAGCCTTCCCATTCTTCAGCTTCAACGGGCTCTTCTTCAGTCGAGGCCTTTTCTTCGGCGTCAGCATCTTGATCAGAATCTCCAATCGTTGTCGCACCCGTCATATTATCCAACAACTGTAGCATCTCTTCAGCCAATGACGGACGGGCGTTCAGTTTTTCCACATCATCTATATAAAGAATCGGCAACGACAGCATCTTGTTCACACTACCCTCGATGGTCATCGTCACCTCAGGCTTGTAACGCAACGAATCCACAGGTTTGTATCTTCGCCAACCTTGCACCATCATCAGCAAATCCAATGCGGCTCGATGTTCGGCGTCATCGCGTTCAAAATAATAAGCAGGATGAGCCACGAAGCCTTTCAAATCGCTCGTCAGCAGCATCTCACTCAGCATGTCGCCATCGTCGTAAGTAGGGTCATCGGTTTGCGCGTCTCTCACTGAAATAGAGAAGGTTGTGCCTTCTGTGTCGGGTGATACCAATTGTGAATCAGAAGTGACCGTCACACCAATTTTCTCATACGGCATGAAATCCATCCTACCACCCAGATCCACTTCTACAGGCAACGCTCGGTCGTTTCCATTGACAAAAATGAGGCGCGAAGCCAATGTATTTCCCTCGGCATCAACAATCTGCACATCATTCACGCCTGTTGGAAGCGATGTCGGGAGCGACACTTCCTGGTTCTTTTCTCCAAGCGTAACTTTCTCGAAACCAACGAGTTGACCTCTGCAAAGCACAGCCACACCCACGGGCACTCCACTCATATCCGATGAATGAGACAACTCCACCTTCCAATGCGAGGCTCCGCTACGTGCAGCCTTCTCGTCTTTCACCATCAACACGACACCCGACTTACTTGCTTTTGGCAACGCAAAATCGTATTCCTTCTCCTTCCAATTAAAAGTCAACCGCTGAGACTTGCCAGAAGGCGTGTACTCAAACACTCCACGTCCCTCACGAAGCACTTTCACTTGCGAACCATCGTCGAGCCGACCCTCCAAATCAATCCTTTCGCCATTTCCATCCTTCACCTCAAATGCCACACGGCTCTTCACGCCTTCCACCAGATTGCCTCCCTCAGGGTAGAAATCCACCGACAATTTATCTTTCTTGGTATTCACGATTTCCTGCTTCGGTCTTCCATACATGTACTTGCCATCCCAATCGCCAGCGACTTCTGGTTTACTATAAATAGGAATCACACGCGAGAACAATCCATCCCAGTCGCGATAGTAATCCTTACACATCTGGTTGTTGTAAAACAAAAAACGATCTTCACGCGTATACTCCCGTTCGCTCACGTTGAAATTCAGCATCCAGCGCGTATAAGCACGCAACTCATAATACCCCGAATACAACGAATCTTGCAAAGCGAATTGGCCACAAGCATATCCTCCTGCTCCCGTGACAATGCATTGGCGCTCCACCACCAAACCATCTGGCGACAACAATTCCACATAGGCCATTCTACTCATGTCGCTCTGCCGCAAATCATCGGCGCGAAGCACGTATGCCTTATACCACAAAGTGTCGCCTATGAAATAACATTCGTTGTCAGTATGAATATATATCTTCTCTTGGACCTGCTGACGACCAACCTCTGCCAACCGATTGGCAATTGAATCCAAATCATCGGCTTGAGCTTCCATCGCCCAACAACCAACAGCCAGCAATCCAACAAGCAATCTCAGAATATGTCTAGATTTCATTATAAAACTCGTATAAAAATAGCATTTAGGTAAACTCCCCCCCTCTTCTCTGCAAAGATACAACCTTTTCGCTAATAAAACAAACAAATAACGAAAAACTCAACGACTCTTCGACCATCGTGCACCTAATTGTGACAATTGTGACAATTAGGACAATTGTTTTTTCATGCTTAATAACCCCTCCCAACCTCTTCCCAAGGAAAGGAGATTTTTAGCATGTTGAAAACGGGGAGTTTCTCAGTTAAAATTTGTATCAACAAGCATCAAAATCGCTCAAAAAAGCTATAAAATAAGCTATAGTTTATGTTAATTTATAGTTAAATTATTAATTATAATTATTAATATATATTAATTATATTATATAACTTATTGATAATCAATCCTCTGCGAAAATAACTCAAAATTGGAGCACGCAAAAAAATGTTGTCTAATTGTCCCAATTGTCACACGAGGGTATTCTGAAAGCATTCAACCTTTGGTAATTTCACGCTTGTTAGCGTGAAAAATCATCATTTTTTCACAGAAAAGTGCACAATTGGGTGGGAAAAAGTGGTGTTTGTCATTGCATAACTTTGACAGTGTCATTTATATCCTTTGACCGACTCATTGCATAGCTTTGAGCCCCTCATTGCATAGCTTTGACTTCGGCATTTGTAATTAAGCATCATCTCCCCTCATTAAAAGGGAGAAAAGGGAAAAGGAGAACCGAATTGCGGCATTCTCGTTTCACGCAATTCTTGTATGTTAGGCTCCCAATCCTTGTCAAATCGGTCGATGTTGCGGTCGAGGAAAGCAAATCGGTCGGCAAACCACTTCTTCAACATGACAATCTCCTCTTCATACGAGCTGACGCGATAAGCCGCGAACCAACTGAGGGCATTTCCACCTCCGAAGCCACCCATATCCGGGAAGCCGCCTGGCATCTGAAAATCACCTCCCATAGGCGGGAATCCACCTCCCATAGGGGGAAAACCACCTGGGAATTGCGGTATGGAGTCGGGCATAGAAAAACCACCAGGCATTGGGAAACCACCTCCCATGCGAGGGAAGCCTACTGGCATTTGTGGGAAGTCGCCCTGCATGGGTGGAAAACCGCCTTGCATTTGCGGGAAACCGCCTCCCATAGGAGGAAATCCAAAGGGTGAAGTCATCTGCGGTTGTTCATCCTGCTCACCAGATGTCAGCAATTCAGGAAAAGCCTCGAAGTGATGATCAATATTTGGAGCCAATAACTTGACATGATGATCAATATAATCATTGATGGCTTTATCACTCAGCACCCCTTTGCGCAATTCTTTATAACGCATTTTCACAGCCTTTCGAAAAGCAGGATCTTGCAACAAGCGCTGCCAAAAAGCGGGTGTAGGCTGCGTGTTGCCACCCTCGAAACACCAAGCCTCAGGATTATCGGCATTGCAGAAATTGCAGTTTCCGTAAGCCAAGTTATAATCCCACACAGGTCCTGCCACCATTTTGCCGCCCGTTCCGTCAGCATGTAGTTTTTCCTTGTAGAAATAAGCGCTGCGCTTGTAGCCATCGGCATTCATGCTCAACTCGGTATGGATAAAATAATCCACAAACGATGGCACATCAATATAGCGAGCGTAACCACGTTGAGGGTCGGCAAAATAATCCGATTGGATAACCTGCTCCATCGAATCCACAAAACTCTCGATATAAGCCAACTGCTCGGGTTGTATCTTCCGTTTTTTCGGATAGATGCATGACCAAGTTATCTGAGTCATCATAGTGCCCAAACCCACGCCTGGAACCTTCGAAGGGAACGTTGCATCATTCTCGTCAACAGCGTCTATGCGCAGAATATAACCACCCGTAACGGCACGTCCATCCACATCACTCTTCTTCAATTTATCGATGTTCACACGATTCTCGCCGCGCTTGATGGCTTCGGAAAGAATGTAAATGCCTCGATATTCGCCGTTGAAGGTCAATTCCACCATTCGTGTACGGGGAGCCCAATGCCCCATATCACGCCACAATTGGAAAGCCAAAGGGTCACGAATCGCCGAAACGTCGTTGTAAGGAGCCAACAGCACCCAATCGCTATGGGCAGGCATACCCAATAAGGAAACCTCTACATCACTACCTTGCTCATCGCGTAGTTCGATGGTATATTTCTTCTGATTGAAACTGAGCGAACTATTACCACGTAGTTTGATACCGACAGGACCATCATAATCGCCCACCTTCATGTGAGCCGTCACCTTCCGTTGGGCATTGAGCATCGAGTCGCAAGTAATGACAACCTGCTCTACAACGTTGGTTGCCTTCATATTATCCTGTCCCTGCACTGCAACACATACAAATGCGAGCAGAAGGGTATGAAAACCTTTTTTCATTTCATTTCTGTTTGGTTCGTCTTATAAAACTAATGATTAGACGAAGAAGCCAACGAAAAGAAAAATCGAGATGTGTATTTTCCGTTTTTTTAACATCAAAAATTGTAGTTAAAAAGTCATTATTAGCAGTCGTACTTTGAACGAAAAGTCGTATCTTTGCAAACAAATAAACAACTACTTCAGAGAAAAATGAAACGATTCCTCTTTTTCACAATCCTACTGTTGGCATGCTCGTTTGCCGATGCGAAGAAGAAAGTGCAGCCGCAACAACTGTGGCCCGATGGTTCGTTGATGGACAAGTGGTTCTGCGACACGACTAAAGTGGATGTGGCGACTCTGGGCAGAAAGTATGTGCTCACGGAACATGGGGTTGCCGCAGAGAGCAGTCAAGTGCAGACACACGCCATTCAAGCGGTCATCGACAAGGCGGCGGCTGAAGGCGGGGGTGTGATTGTGGTACCTGCAGGATCTTTCACCAGCGGAAGTCTTTATTTCCGTCAAGGAACCCACCTCTATCTGGAGCAAGGAGCCGTGCTACGCGGTAGTGAGCGCATTGAGGATTTTGACATCAAAGAGACTCGTATCGAGGGACAGACTTGCAAGTATTTCACGGCGTTGGTAAACGCTGACGGACTCGATGGATTCACTATTGCGGGCAAAGGAACCATCGATGGCAACGGCTACCATTATTGGCGCGAGTTCTGGATTCGACGTGAATGGAACCCGCAATGCACGAACAAGGATGCACAACGTCCGCGTTTGACCTACATCTCGAACTGTAAGAACGTTACTGTTCAGGATGTGCGGTTGATGAATTCGCCTTTCTGGACGAACCATATTTATAAGAGTGACCACGCCCGATACCTCGATCTCTATATCTATTCGTCCACAGAGGGCGTAAAGGGTCCCAGCACCGATGCTATTGACATCGATGCGTGCCACGATGTGATGGTGAGAGGTTGCTATATGAACGTGAACGACGATGCTGTGGTGCTGAAAGGTGGCAAGGGCACATGGGCTGACAAAGACGACAGAAACGGTCCCTGCTTCAACATTTTGATTGAGAATTGCCACTATGGAACCGTACATGGATGTCTTACGCTGGGTAGTGAGAGCCTGCACGACAGGAATGTAATCTTGCGAAACTGCCGTGCTGACAATGCCTCGCGAGTGCTTTGGCTGAAGATGCGCCCAGATACGCCTCAACATTATGAATATGTGACTGTTGAGAATATCACAGGAAAAACGGGTAGTTTCCTCGTTGTTCGCCCTTGGACACAGTTCTATCAACCCGAGAATCGTCCTGATATGCCGCTCTCAACATGCAACAACATCGTGATGCGCAACATACAAATGACGTGCCGTAATTTCTTCGATGTGGGTGCATCCGAGAAATACGCCCTGCGCGATTTCACTTTCGAGAACATCGATGTGAAAGATCAAAAGAAGGCGTTCACTCGCGATATCATTCAGAACACTATAGTGAATAACGTGAAGATTAACGGTGAGGCGTTACAATAAATGTGAACGACAAATGATGAAAAAAGCCATCTTCTCTGTTCTTTGTCTGCTGTCAATGGTGGCGGTACATGCACAATCGTTCGATTTCGATCTGACAAAGCCACAACCCTCTTATTCCGATGAGATGGGGTACGGATACGACTTGAACACCCGACAATCTGAGTCGCGAACTGCCAACAACCCTTTCTATTTCTCCGTGAAGGTGCCCGATGGGAATTATAAGGTAACGGTTACGCTCGGTTCAAAAAAACGTGCGGCTCAAACTGTTGTTCGCGCTGAATCTCGCCGACTCTTTATAGAGAAAACTAGCACAAAGAAAGGGAAGTTCGAGACATTGTCATTCGTTGTCAACAAACGCTCGCCTTACATCAACGAGAAGATGAGCGTGCGCATCAAAGAACGTGAGAAAGACTATTTGGATTGGGATGACCGGTTGACACTTGAGTTCAATGGTCCTGCACCAGCGGTAAGCCGCATACAGATAGAACCTGATAGTAGCGCCACTACCCTCTTCCTTTGCGGGAATTCCACCGTTGTTGACCAACACTACGAGCCTTGGGCTTCTTGGGGACAGATGATTCCACGTTGGTTTGGCAATGGCGTTTGCATCAGCAACCACGCCGAGAGTGGATTGACAGCCTCCAGTTTCCTCGCCCAGAACCGTTTGGAGAAGATTCTTTCGATGATGAAGCCAGGCGACTACATTTTCTGCGAGTTTGGACACAACGACCAAAAAGAGAAATCTCCAGGATCGGGTGCTTTCTATAATTTCGCCTATGCACTGAAAAGATTTGTCGACCTCGTGCGCCAAAAAGGAGGGCAGATTGTATTTGTCACACCTACACAACGCCGACAATTCGATGAATCGGGTACTCACATCGTTGAGACTCACGGTGATTATCCTGATGCTATGCGTGAGGTGGCTCGCCGTGAAAGGGTGCCTGTGATAGAACTTCACGAGATGACGCGCACGTTCTTCGAGACTTTGGGCTTCGAGAACAGCAAACGGGCACTTGTACACTATCCCGCCAACACATTTCCTCACCAAGAGAAACCTTTGGCTGACAACACCCACTTCAATCCATACGGTGCTTACGAAGTGGCGAAGATGGTGGTAATGGGTATGAAAGCCGCAAACCTGCCCATCATCAACCAACTACGAGCCAATTGGCAGGATTATGAACCCTCGCATCCCGATGACTTCCAGACTTTCGAGTGGTTCCCCTCTATCATCTACGAAAATTTGAAACCTGATGGAAACTAAACATAAAACAACAACATGAGTTTAAGAACAATCGTCATAGCTACCCTTCTCTTCATCCCTTCCCTATTGGGTAAGGTCGGAAATGTGTTTGGAAATTTCATCAACGCCCAGACAGCACGCCGCATTACCCTATCACTCTCCCCTGATGGGAAATCAGTGCTTGATGGATATCTTCCCGAACAACCATCTGGTAGAGCCGTCATAGATTGTCCTGGTGGAGGTTACACACATCTCTCCATGCAGAATGAAGGACACGACTGGGCGGATTTCTTCACTCAGCAAGGCATCGCTTATTTCGTGCTTACCTATCGAATGCCAAATGGTGACAGGAATATTCCTATCTCCGATGCCTATAATGCCATTAACATTGTTCGCGACAGTGCAGAAATATGGAATATCAATCCCAACGATGTCGGCATCATGGGCTTTTCAGCTGGTGGACATCTTGCCTCTACCGTCTGCACACATGCCCCCGAAAGACTACGACCCAACTTTGCCATTTTGTTCTATCCCGTCATTTCCATGAACGAAAACGAAACCCACAAAGGTTCCGTCAACGCATTCCTTGGACAGCAGCGAAATGATGAAGAACTCATTCACGAATTCTCCAACTTCAACGCTGTCACCCCCGACACCCCACCAACTATCCTCCTGCTTGCCAACGACGATCGTGCCGTTCCACCCCTCACCAATGCTATCGCCTATTATTCCGCCATGCAACGTGTAGGTAACGAATGCACGCTTCACGTTTATCCAAAAGGCGGACACGGATTTGGATTCAGAGACTCATTCCCATTCCACAAAATCATGCTCGACGAACTGCGCCTATGGCTCAACAACGTCAAACCTACCAATTTCCGTTGAAAAAATAAAAAAGACAAAATACAATGAAAAGACTTTTCCTAACAGCATTTGCAATTCTCACGTTGGCCAATATAGCCAACGCACAGCGCGTGACTGATGTTCTCGACCGTGGTATTGTTGCCGTTCCCGCACAATCTGGTGGCTGGTTGGTCACTTGGAGAATGTTCGGCGAAGAATACTACGACACCGAATACAATCTGTATCGCAATGGTACTAAAATCAACTCCACTCCGTTGAGAGTTTCCAATTATGTCGACAAGAGTGGCTCTTCTACCAGTCAATATCAGGTGGAGGCCATTGTACGCGGTGTTGCGCAAGAAAAAAGCGCCCCTATCAAACCATGGGCTAATGCCTACTTCGACGTAAAGGTTCAACCTGTCGTTAATCGCGCTGGTAAGACTATTGGCAATTCCGTAGCAGGCAACTCAAGTGGAACTGACACGACAACGCCAGGTTACACGCTCAACGATGTATCGTTGGCTGATGTTGATGGTGACGGCGTGTGCGAGTTCATCGTCAAACGCAACAACTCCCAAGGCAACCTGCGGTCGGCAAGCAACAAGACTGACTTCAACCTTTATGAATGTTACAAGATTAATGGCACTCGCCTGTGGTGGATTGACCTCGGGCCCAACCTCATGTCAGGAGCCGATGAGCAATGGGACATGATTGGATACGACTGGGATCAAGACGGCAAGGCCGAGATGATTATGCGCGGTGCCGACAATATGATTATCCATACATCGACGGGAAAGGTCATTAACATTGGTAATAAGAACCTTGGTTTCAATAGTGGAGATCGCCCCGAATATACAGGTACGGGAGCGGAATACCTGCTCTATCTGAACGGTGAGACTGGTGAACCCTATGGATGGAATGGAGCTGAGAACTGGACACCGATGGCCTACCCTCTTCCTCAATTCGAGAAGAACGAGACAGTCGGTGATGCTAATGTTTGGGGAGATTTGGGACACCGCATGCAGAAGCACTATCTGGGTGCACCTTATATAGATGGAAGAAAGGCCAGCATTTTCCTCGGACGTGGTTGCTACACACGCATCAAGGCATGTGCACTCGATGTGAACCCTTCCACTCACGAACTGACCGTCACTTGGCGTTGGAATTGTTATGACTCTGGTTCACCTTGGTTTGGAAGCGGCTTCCACAACTATGCTATCGCTGACGTTGATATGGACGGACGCGACGAGATTGTGTACGGTTCCATGATTCTCGACGATACAGGATACGGATTGGTTACTACTGGACTAGGACACGGAGATGCACAACATTGTGGAGACCTCGATCCCTACCGATGGGGACTGGAGCAGTTCACATGTCTCGAGGGATCGCAAGGCAATAGTTATTGGAACGCCACAACAGGACAACTCTACTATCGAAAGAGTGATGGAGGTGATGATGGAAGAGCATTGGCTGGAAACTTCACCGATCTCTATCCTGGTGGACAAGCACGAAGCGTCTCATCGGGTGTCATTGGGTTGTCGAGCGACAAGATTGTTGACACCAACGGCGATGCATTGTCGGGCAACTATGCCAACCTAAACAACCGCATTTACTGGGATGGCGATTTACTTGACGAGATATTCAATTCGAAGAACGGAGCCAACCGAGCAGGACACATCTTCAAGTGGGGTGGAAACGTCATTACCACGTTTGAAGGAATCACCAACAACTGGACGAAATGCAATCCTTCAGCTCAAGGCGACATCATCGGCGATTGGAGAGAGGAAGTTGTCTTGCGTCTTGCTGACAATTCCGCATTGCGTATCTACACCACCACTTACTCGACCGATTACCCCATCTATACGCTGTGGCACGACCATCAGTATCGAAATGCGATGGCTTGGCAATGTGTGGGATACAATCAACCGCCCCATCCGAGTTTCTTCCTCGGAAAAGTGGAGAACATCACTATGGCTCCGCCACCACTCATTTTGCGTGGCAGAACAGAATTGGAAAACGGAGCCACCATCAACACCACCAACGAACATCTGTTGGTATCTGGTTATGAAGACAAGACTCTCACTGTGGCAGATGGAGCAGAGCCCTACATCTTGACGGTCAATAGTCCGGCTTGGGTTCAAGGAAGCGGTGCGAAGCAAGCTGTGGCCAGCACACCGAAAGCACCGAAACAGACTGTGCTCACTTACACAACGACTTTGAAAGGTGGAGGGTTTGGTGGAGAAACCCGATTGGTGAAGCAAGGTGAGGGCGTATTGATATTGCCCAATGTCGTTGAACGCCACGCAGGCAATACCGATGTATGGCACGGAACACTCATGTTCGATGGAACGATGGAAAAGTCGCCTGTATGGTTGAACCGACACACCACGCTTGTATCTGATGGTGGACAGTTCATGGGCGGTTTGAAGGCCGATTACAATGCCACCATCTATCCTGGAGGAATCGACAAGGTGGGCAACATCTCAGCATCTCAACTAAATCTGGGCTTCGGTTCAAGGGTGGTATTCGATGTTGATGGAACAAACACCGATAAGCTCAACGCTAGTCAGATGGTTGTCGAGAAGAAAACATGGGAACATGGACCTAAATATAAGACGCCCATATTCGAGTTCAAGAACGTGGACAAGCTAGCAGATGGCAAATACGAAATAGGACAAGTAGAGGCCATCAGCGGCAATATAGCCGACATTCTCGTAGAAGGTATCAGCGGCAGACGTTTCGAACTGCAATGGGAAGAAGGGAAAATCTACTTGTTGTTGGAGACTATGCGCGAAGCTGCAACAGTTGTATGGAATGGAACAACTTCCAACAACGTATGGGATCTAGCAGTCACCAAGAATTTCCTATTAGATGGCGAGAGTGTCTTTGCTGTCTCGGGCGACGATGTGATATTCAATGATGAAGCCGCATCGGGAACTGTCGTCGTCAAAGGCGCAGTTAGTCCGAAGTCCATCACATTCGACAACAGCCAAAAAGCCTACACCCTCAAGGGCGACAGTATTCTTGGACAACCCACGCTGACCAAGAATGGAACAGCCAAATTGACCATCACTAACGAAAACCGTATGGGACCGACGACCATCAACGGGGGCACGCTCTCTGTGAATGCGTTGGCAAACAATACGGGTATTACGTATGGAGCACTGGGCAATGTCAGTCAAACCATCACCATCAACGATAGTGCTGCCCTGAGTGTCAGTATGCCTGTGATTACCGACCAGCGCATCTATGTCAAAGGAAACGCTTTTATTGACGTCCCGTCAGGTCTGTCGTTCACCATCAACAAAGGATTGCTCGGAAGTGGTTCTATCGTCACAAAGACGGGAACAGGTTCGCTCACAACGGGTTCCAACAACACTTATACAAAGCTTATTATCAAGTCTGGTTCGGTGAGTTGTAGTGGTGCAAACAATATTGACCAACTTCCGAAGACCGTTGAGTTCCAGGGGGGAACCTTGTGGGCTGCCAACAACGAGAACACAAACATATCGAATAGTGCAAATTTGGTGGTACCCAAAGGCAAGACGGGAACCTTCTATGGCGGATTCCGCTCCACTTACACGGGAACACTTACTGGCGAAGGCACGTTCAACGTTTATACTGGAGGCGTGCGTTGCTACTTCGATGGAGATTGGAGTCAGTTCAGTGGTACCATCAACGTATACAAGAACAACCGTCAGAACAAGAAAACCTACGACCCCAGCTTCATGTATCGCAACACGAAGGGACTTCCACTCGCGATCGTCAATGTGCAGCAAGACGTCATCATGAGCAACGAAGGAAAAGACATGATTATCGGAAGGGTGACAGGAGCAGGAACGTTGGCTGGCTCAGGCAAATGGATTTTGGGCAGCAACGACAAAGACTTCTATATGAATACCGAAATCGGTATCACCTCCGAGCGGCAAAACGCATACGGAGGAACCATCTCAAAGAGCACTTCACCTTTGGTTAAACGCGGCGCAGGCAGGATGATGATTCAGACAGTAGGAAAAATCAACGGCACAATGACCATCGAAGGTGGAACCGTGTCGTTCAATAATACCGCCCTGAACACCCTTGTCAACGGCACAAACGCCACAACCATCAAGAATGGAGGTCGTCTGACAGGACAAGGATTACTCAACTCGCTGTCCGTCGAGAGCGGAGGTGAGGTCGTCCCATGCGGCTCCTACATGAACGAGAACACTCCAGGGACCTTGAAAATCAACGGACTCATGCGAGTAGACAAGGGAGCAATGGTCTCATTCCTTCTTACCAGCTCGAAGAAGTCAACTCTGCAACCCGCACGACTCACGATGAATGGAACCGTACGAGTGGTATTGCTCAACGACTATACACCCAATAGCGGCGATGAGTTCACATTGTGGACCACTACTGGTACCGTAAGTGGAACGCCCACATACGACCTGCCTGAATTGCCCGACGGACTCTTCTGGGATACCTCAGCATTGATGGAGACTGGCATCTTGCGAGTCACCGACAATTCAATAGTTGGAATTGGAAGAATGGCCGCTGATACTCTAGTCGATTGCGAGGTCTTCACCACCAGCGGAACACAAGTGGCAACCTTCGAGTGCATCAAAACCGAAGCTATTGCCAACACTCGCAAGAAAGTCCTCACGAGAGGCACTTACATCCTGAAGATGCACTCCACGAATCGTACAGAAGTGCAGAAAGTCGTCGTGAAATAAGAAATAGGAATTACCAATGCGGTTGGTAATCCGATTACCGCATAGTGGTAACATGCTTACCGTTAAGTGATAATCGGGTTACCGCTAAGTGGTAACGACCTTACCAAATAGCGGTAAGATTCTAGACCAACCGCAATCTTCGCCAAATGAAACGAGGAATCAACCGCCAGAAAAACACCAATATGCGATAACGGAAATCAATGATTTTCACATGTCGGTGGGCATAAGTGGCCTTCACAATGCTTCGTGCCACTCGTTCGGGGCGCATCAACATGGGATAGTTTCCACCCGACAACAACGCAGTATCGACAAATCCAGGGCGAATGTCGGTGAATGAAATTCCCAACTTTCGACTATTGGAGAGCTGTTCCAAAGCTTCGATATAGATGTTTTGGAAAGCCTTTGTGGCGCTATACGAAGGTGCAGGACCCAATCCTTTTGTTCCAGCGATGGACGAGATGACAGCAATACGCCCTCCTCCATTATCAGCCATATAACGAAAAACAGCATCTACCATTCGCGTGAATCCCATAGCATTGGTTTCAACCGTATTCAGTTCCACCTCAGCGTCGAGTTCAAGATTCTGTTTGCCAATACCCGAAGCATGAAAATACAGGTCTACTCCACCCATACGCTCAATCAAGTCGAGCAATCTTTCGGGTGCGTCTGATTGCGTGACATCAATCTGAGCCACTTCAACCATCTCCTCGTTCTCAGCCTTCACTGAGTTCAACATGTCCACTCGGCGAGCGGCAATACCTATTTTCCACCCGTCGGCCAACAAAAGCTTAGCCACTTCAAGCCCCATTCCCGATGAGGCTCCTACAATAATTGCACGTTTCATTTGAATGCAAAAGTATAAAAAAATCGAAAACATGATACCTATTTGCGTTTTTTTTCACACTTTTGACGATATTTTTCAGCTTGCGCCTTTCTATTTTCAACTTTATTCATTACTTTTGCGAATTGAAAGCAATTAGAAAAAAACCTCAAACAATTATGAAAGATTTCTTTAAGTATGTATTCGCCACGATTGTCGGACTCATCCTGTTCGGCATCATCTTGGCTATTTTGGGAGTGATGAGCGTTGTCGGAATGATTTCTTCTGGACAAGCCACCCAAAACGTGAGTGACAATTCAGTGCTTGTTTTGAAGCTGTCGGGATCGATGGACGAGCAAGCGGGCGACAATACATTGGCGCAATTCACAGGCAATAGCATGAGTTCAATAGGATTGAACGAGACGCTCAGCGCCATCAAGAAAGCCAAAGAGAACGATAAGGTGAAAGGCATCTACATCGAAGCTGGCTCTTTCTCCGCCGACTATGCCACGATGCAGGAAGTGCGCAACACATTGGCCGACTTCAAGAAGAGTGGCAAATGGATTGTCGCTTATGGCGACTCATACACACAAGGCACATATTATATCTCGTCGGTGGCCGACAAGGTATATATGAACCCTCAAGGTGAACTCGATTGGCACGGACTTGGTTCGCAGCCTATGTTTGTGAAAGACCTGTTGGGCAAATTTGGCGTGAAGATGCAAATCATCAAAGTGGGTAAGTATAAGAGTGCCACTGAGATGTACTCCGAAGATCACATGAGCGACGCCAACCGCGAACAGACGCAAGCCTACATCAACGGATTGTGGCAGAATGTCTGCAAGGAGGTTGCCGCAAACCGCAAACTCACCGTTGAGAAACTGAATGAATATGCCGACAGCGTGCTCACCTTTAGCGATCAGAAAGGCCTTATCGCCAAGAAGATGATTGACGGTCTGCTTTACAACGACGAAGTAAAGAAGGAAGTGAAGAAGCTCCTGAAACTCGACGAAGACAAGAGCATCCGACAGTTGAGCATTGCCGATATGGCCAATGTCAAACAGAAAACCAAAGGTGAACAAATTGCCGTTTATTATGCATTTGGAAACATCGTTGACAATCCTGCATCTGGCTATCTCATGGGAAGCAGCAACCAGATTGTCGCCAAAGATGTCTGCAAAGACATTGAAGACCTGATGAACGACGACAAAGTGAAAGCTGTAGTCCTTCGTGTGAACTCGCCTGGTGGTAGCGCATATGCTTCCGAGCAGATTTGGCATCAGATAGAGATGTTGAAGGCCAAGAAGCCCGTTGTAGTTTCTATGGGTGGTTATGCTGCATCGGGTGGATACTACATCAGTTCGGGTGCCAACTGGATTGTCTCAGAGCCTACAACCCTTACTGGTAGCATCGGTATCTTTGGAATGATTCCCGATCCAAGCCAACTTCTCACCCAGAAGTTAGGTATCAAGTTCGATGAGGTGAAAACCAACGAGCACGCTCTGATGGGAACCACAGCCCGTCCTATGAACGATGACGAGATCGCTCTGCTGACCAAGTATATCGCTCGTGGATATGAGACTTTCCGCAAACGTGTGGTTGACGGACGCAAGATGACCGTTGATGAAGTGGAAGCTGTTGCACAAGGACACGTGTTCACAGGTGAGGATGCTTTGAAGATCAAGCTCGTTGACGAATTGGGAGGACTTGACAAAGCCATAGAGAAGGCTGCCAAACTCGCAAAACTCGATGAGTATTACACCGCCGAGTATCCTGCTCCTAAAAGTCTGTTCGAGCAACTCATGAGCAACGCCACGACTGGAAGCTATCTCGATGAGCAGCTCCGTTTGACGTTGGGCGACTACTACGAGCCTTTCCTGATGTTGAAGACCATGAATCAGCAGTCGGCCATCCAAGCTCGTATGCCTTTCTTCTTAAACATTCACTAAAAACATGCGAACCGAAGGCGATTTTATAAAAGTAAACGAATGGCTCACGCCTTTCAGTTGGTTTTATGGCGCAGCCGTCAGGTTGCGCAACCAACTGTTCGACTTCGGAATCCTGAAGAGCCGCGCGTTCAATATCCCAGTCATCGCCGTTGGCAACATCACGGTGGGTGGCTCGGGTAAGACGCCGCATGTCGAATATCTCATCCGCTTGTTGCAAGACAAGGTGAAGGTTGCCATCTTGTCTCGAGGATACAAACGCAAAACGAAAGGGTTTGTGTTGGCCGACAAGGATAGTACTGTTGCTGACATTGGAGACGAACCGTTCCAAATGCTTCAGAAGTTTCCTGATGCATACATTGCTGTGGACAAGGATCGTTGCAGAGGCATCGACAACCTCACAACGGATTCTGCCACATCGGACGTTGACGTCATTCTACTCGACGACGCCTTCCAACATCGCTATGTAAAACCAGGCATCAATATGTTGCTCGTGGACTATCATCGCCTTCTCATCTACGACAAACTGCTTCCAGCAGGCAGATTGCGCGAGCCTATGAAGGGTAAGTCGAGAGCCGACATCGTCATCATCACGAAATGCCCAAGAGACTTGAAACCTATGGAGTTCCGTGTACTGACGAAGACGATGAGCCTGTATCCCTATCAAGATTTGTATTTCACGACATTGGAATACGAAAAACTGAAACCCATCTTCGCAGACGACAAACCTAGCATCCCACTTGACGATATCAAAGAGCAGAATGTGATGCTTCTCACAGGTATTGCTTCGCCCAAGCAGATGATGCTCGACCTTCAACCTTACACGGATAATATCCAGTCGCTTACCTTCGGCGATCATCACAACTTCAAGTCCAAGGATATTAGACTAATCAATGAGACGTTTGAAGAGATGGCCTCTCCGAAAATCATCATCACAACGGAGAAAGACGCCGTTAGACTTGAGAACGTCGAAGGATTGAGCGACGAGGTAAAGAACAACATTTACATTCTACCCGTCCACATCAAGTTCATGCTCGAACAAGAAGAAGACTTCAACTCAAAAATCATCAGTTATGTACGCAAAAATTCAAGAAACAGCATCCTGGTTAAGCCAAAGGATGACAACAAGCCCAAGGACAGCCATCATTCTGGGGACAGGCCTCGGACAATTAGCTTCAGAAATAACTGACACGTACGAATTCCCCTATGCGGAAATCCCCAACTTCCCTGTGTCAACAGTGGAGGGGCATAGCGGAAAACTCATATTTGGAAAACTCGGTGGAAAAGACATCATGGCCATGCAAGGTCGTTTCCATTTCTACGAAGGCTACAACATGAAGGATGTCACATTCCCCGTTCGTGTGATGCGCGAGTTGGGCATTGAGACGCTCTTCGTCAGCAATGCTGCGGGTGGCATGAATCCTGAATTCAAAATCGGAGATGTGATGATTATCACCGACCACATCAACATGATGCCCGAGCATCCGCTTCATGGTCCCAACCTGCCTACCGGTCCACGATTCCCCGACATGCATGAGCCTTATAGCCACGAACTCATTGCGTTGGCTGACCAAATCGCCAAAGAAAAGAACATCCACTTGCAGCATGGTGTTTATGTCGCTGTGCAAGGTCCTACCTTCGAGACTCCAGCCGAATATCGCATGTATCGGATTCTTGGAGGCGATGCAGTGGGAATGAGCACCGTGCCTGAGGTCATCGTGGCTCATCATTGTGGCATTCGCACATTCGGCGTCAGCATCATCACCGATTTGGGTGGATTCGACGTACCTGTAGAAGTCAGTCATGAAGAAGTTCAGTTGGCAGCAAATGCCGCACAACCCATCATGACCGAAATCATGCGCGAAATCATCAAGCGTTCGTAAACACTATCCCCCAACACCCAACACCTATCACCCATAAATGGACATTGCGAAACTTGGAGAATTTGGTCTCATCGACCATCTCACGAAAGACATAAAACCACAAAACGATTCCACGAAGTATGGTGTGGGAGACGACTGCGCTGTTCTCTCCTACCCCAATAGCGAAGTGCTTGTCACCACCGACATGCTCATGGAGGGCATCCATTTCGACCTCACTTATATCTCCATGCGTCATCTTGGATATAAGTCGGCTATGGTCAACCTCAGCGACATCTTCGCCATGAACGGTATGCCCCGCCAAATGATTGTGAGCATCGCTCTCAGCAAACGCTTCACGGTGGAAGACCTCGAGGAATTCTATGCCGGACTGCGCGAAGCTTGTCAGAAGTGGAATGTGGACATTGTAGGTGGCGACACTACCACATCGCTCACAGGACTCGCCATTTCCATCACTTGTATCGGTGAAGCACAGCATGAAGACATCGTCTATCGCAATGGTGCACACGACACCGACTTGATTTGCGTGAGTGGTGATTTAGGTGCTGCCTACATGGGATTGCAATTGTTGGAACGCGAGAAAGCGGTGTATTATCAGATGCTCAACGAACATCAGAAAAAGCATCCGACGCCTGACACTCAACATCCGATGCCCGACTTCCAACCCGACTTTGCTGGAAAGGAATACCTCCTTCAACGACAACTCCAACCCGAAGCACGCGGAGACATAATCGAACAGCTAAGACAAGCTGGCATACGTCCCACCTCGATGATGGACATCAGCGATGGTCTTTCCAGCGAACTACTGCACATTTGCAAGCAGAGCAACTGCAGTTGTCGCATCTACGAGAAGAACATCCCCATCGACTACCAAACTGCTGTGATGGCCGAAGAGTTCAACATGAATGTCACCACCTGCGCCCTCAACGGAGGTGAAGACTACGAACTGCTTTTCACTGTTCCTATTGGCGACCACGAGAAAATCGAGCAAATAGATGGTGTGCACCTGATTGGTCATGTAACACGAGCCGAACTTGGTTCTATGCTCATCGCCCGTGATGGTCAGGAGTTTGAGATCAAAGCACAAGGTTGGAATCCGCTCTAGAATCTCTTCCTTGTTAGATAAAAAGATAAAAGCATAGTATTAGGTGAACTAAAGCTATGCTTTTGTTGTGTCAAAGCTATGCTTTCATTATGTCAAAGCTATGCTTTTGCAAAGTGTGAGGGCAATAATGAATCACTTAGTCTTGCTCTGCGCAATCCGTTTGGCACGAGCCTCTGACTGAGTAGACAGTTTGCCTTTCAAATACTCCTCAATAATGAGACCACCGATTGGAGCCGCCATATCGGCTCCCCACCCGCCGTGCTCAATAAAGACAGCAATGGCTATCTGCGGATTGTTCATAGGGGCAAAACCGATAAAAGCGGAATGGTCTGCACCTGAGTTCTCCACCGTTCCTGTCTTGCCACAAATAGGGTAATCGGCAGTATTGATGGAAGTAGCAGTCCCTTTCAAAACCGCTTGACGCATTCCTTCAACAACAATAGGGAAAGCATCTGCCGCAATAGTAGACTGACGAGGAGTAAGATAACGTTGGGCAAGTGGACGCGATTCAGTTGCTTGATGAATATGAGGCGGATAATAAAAACCCCTGTTGGCAATGACGGTCGCAAGGTTGCAAAGTTGCAGAGGGGTGAGCGTAATATCTCCTTGTCCCATTCCAGCCCACATGATTGTCTTCCCATCCCATCCTTTGGGATAACGACGATTCAGATAGTTTACGTTTGCCAACAAGCCGCCCTTCTCTCCAGCAATATCAACGCCGAGAGGTCCACCGAGTCCCATGCTTCGCATGTGAGCATTCCACGCTGTGATGGCTTCAGAAGGAGTCTCGTACATGAATTTGTCGTTCAGCATGCTGGCAAAGGTCGTCAAGAACCAAGTATTGCAAGAGATGGCGATTGCATCCACCAATGCCAACGGAGAACGATGCTTGTGGCAACCCACATGAATATTGCCATCGGTGAATCCTTCCGAGCAATCAATGGTCATATCCGGAGTAATGCTTCCTTCCGTCAACATCACAAGAGCCTGTGCCGTCTTGAAAGTGGAGCCAGGAGCATAAGGCTTTGCTATCGCCAAATCCACATTGAATCCTGTCGGAGAATTGGTCACAAGGCAGATGATCTCGCCTGTGGCAGGCTTGATGGCCACAACGCTTCCTGTCTTTCCATTCAACAAACGTTCACCAAGCTGTTGCAACAAAGGTCGTACAGTCAACGGACCATCAGAAGGTAGTCCTTGAGCATGCACGCTAATGAACAACAGCGAGGCCAGAATACAAAGAAATATCTTTTTCATTCGTCAATCTTCCCGTCAAACACTCTCCTTACACTTCAAAAAGGCCCGGGTGCAATCGTCTGCAGCCGAGCCTTTAAATCGCATAATTAGAGAGTAATAAAAAAAATGAGTTAAAACGATTACTGATGTTGTTCGATGATGCTCATTCCTTGCTCCACAGCCTCCATGTTCAGAGGAATCAAGTGGTGGTGGCGCTCAGGCAGCGTCTTGTAGAGAGCCTTCTGCAGTCCGTCCGTGCTAACGATCGGACAAACCTTCAGCAATCCACCAAGGACAATCATGTTGAAGACCTTGGAGTTCTTCATCTCCGCAGCCTTGTCCATAGCATCAATCTGATAGATATGAATATCATCGCGCTTGGGTGCGTTGATAATACCAAAACCATCGTAAATGAGCATTCCGCCAGGTTTCACTTTTGGCAAGAACTTGTCAAGTGAAGGCTGATTGAGCACAATGGCCACATCGTACTGGCTGAGGATGGGCGACGAGATGGGGTCATCGCTGACGATGACCGTCACATTTGCCGTTCCACCACGCTGCTCAGGTCCATACGCGGGCATCCATGTGACCTCTTTGTCTTCCATTAAGCCCGAATAGGCCAATATCTTTCCCATCGAGAGGACACCCTGTCCTCCGAATCCTGAAATGATGATTTCCTTTTTCATACCGTTGTGTCTTTTAAATCGCCTTTCACGTATTTTTCAAACATATGCTCCTTCATCCACTCATTAGCCTTCACAGGAGAGAGTTTCCAACCACTATTACAGGTTGACACAATCTCCACAAGCGACGAGCCTTTGCCAGCCATCGAAGCCTCGAAAGCCTTGCGGATGGCAGCCTTCGCCTTACGAATGGAAGGAACCGACTCCACACTCTGACGCGACACGAAGCATGTGCCTTCAAGACGAGAGGCAAGGTCGGTGATGTTGAGAGGATAGCCGTGAATAGAAGGCTCACGACCATAAGGGCAAGTGGATGTCTTCTGACCAATGAGTGTCGTAGGAGCCATCTGACCACCCGTCATACCGTAAATGGCATTGTTGATGAAAATCATGGTGATGTTTTCGCCACGATTCAAAGCATGAATGGTCTCGGCAGTACCGATACAAGCCAAGTCGCCATCACCCTGATAGGTGAAGACAAGTCTGTCGGGCCACAAGCGCTTGATGGCTGTCGCCAAAGCGGGAGCACGACCGTGAGCGGCTTCCTGCCAATCGATGTCGAGGTAGCGATAGGCAAACACAGAGCATCCCACAGGCGAAACGCCCACAGTCTTCTCCTCCATACCCATCTCTTCAATCACCTCGGCCACGAGTTTATGCACAACACCATGCGAACAACCAGGACAATAGTGCATTGTCACGTCGTTCATCAAGCTCGGTTTCTTATATACCAGATTCTCTGGTGCAATGATTTCGTTTTCCATTAGAATTTCTCCTTCAATGCTTTAACAATTTCATCTGGTTCGGGAACGATACCACCCAAACGACCAAAATGAGCCACAGGCTCTTCACCATTCACAGAGAGACGCACATCCTCGACCATCTGGCCGGCGTTGATCTCAACAACAAGTACGCCACGTTTTCCTTTAGCGGCAGCAGCAATCTCCTTCTCGGGGAACGGCCACAAGGTGATAGGACGGAACAAGCCGACCTTTAAACCTTCTTCCTCAGCCAGTTCGATGGCCTTCTGGGCGATACGAGCAGCACTTCCGAAAGCGACAATCATATATTCCGCTCCGTCCATGTTCTGCGTCTCATAGCGCACCTCGTTCTCCTTGATCTGCTGATATTTCGCTTGCAGATGCAGGTTCTTCTGCTCCATCACCTCAGGCTTCAGCTCCAACGAAGTGATGATATTCGGTTCGCGATCTTTCGTGCGTCCGAAAGTAGCCCACGGGCATTCACGCTTGATTTCCTCTTCCGTGCGACGAGGCTTGTATGGCGGCAACACCACCTTCTCCATCATCTGACCGATGACACCATCGGAAAGAATCATGGCTGGATTGCGATATTTGAAAGCCAACTCGAAAGCCAAATCCACGAAGTCGGCCATTTCCTGCACCGAGTTGGGAGCCAGCACGATGACGTAATAGTCGCCATTACCACCACCACGCGTAGCTTGGAAATAGTCGCTCTGCGAGGGCTGGATGGTTCCCAATCCAGGACCACCACGCTGCACGTTCACAAACACACCAGGCAGTTCGGCGCCAGCCATATAGGCAATACCTTCCTGCATCAAAGCGACACCAGGTGAAGAACTCGATGTCATCACACGCTTGCCAGTTCCAGCACCACCATAAATCATGTTAATCGACGCCACCTCACTCTCAGCCTGCAGCACCACCATTCCAGTGGTCTCCCAAGGCTTCAGTTCAGCCAACGTCTCAATCACCTCACTTTGCGGTGTGATGGGATAACCAAAGTATCCGTCACATCCACATCGAATGGCTGCATGGGCAATGGCCTCATTGCCTTTCATCAATACGACTTCCTTCTTTTCCATTGATCAGTCCTCCATTCGCTTTTTGTAAACAGTAATACATCCATCAGGGCATACGATGGCGCAAGAGGCGCAACCGATGCACTCTTCAGGCTGTGCAGGCTCCACATAGGGATATCCATGCACGTTCACTTTCTTGTCTGCCAAAGCAATGACCTTCTTCGGGCAAGCAACGATGCACAACTGGCATCCTTTGCAGCGGTCGGTGTTCACCACGATGGCTCCTTTTATCTTTCCCATATCACTTGGTTTTAAGGGTTATAAGCGTCTTTATGATAAAAATCCAAAATATCCTCCAACATCTTCTTCGCCTCCACAGCAGGACTCTCAGCGTCCAAGGCAATCGCCTCCATGTAGTTGTTCAAGGCTTGCTGCCAGTCTCCTTTCCGGCGATACTCGTTGCCAAGATTGTAGAATTCCTCTGCCGTCATTTGTAGTATTCCTTTTTACCTGCCGACAGCGTATTCTTCATCAACGAGCAGATGGTCATCGGTCCTACTCCACCAGGAACAGGCGTAATGAACGAACAGAGCGGAGCAACTTCATCGAACTTCACATCACCGTTCAAACGATAGCCGCTCTTGCGCGATGCATCAGGCACACGAGTGGTACCCACGTCGATGACAACAGCACCTGGCTTCACCATATCGGCTGTCACAAAGTTGGGACGTCCAATGGCTGCGATGATGATGTCGGCCTGCTGACACTCGCCTTTCAGATTGGCTGAATGACTGTGGCAGACGGTCACTGTGGCATCGCCATATTGCTTCTGCATCATCAGCTGTGCCATCGGTTTGCCTACGATGTTCGAGCGGCCGAGAATCACGCATTTCTTCCCGCTTGTCTGTATGCCATATCGGCGCAACAGCGTCAGGATGCCCAGCGGAGTGGCTGAGATGAAACACGGAAGACCAATAGCCATACGGCCCACGTTGATGGGATGGAATCCGTCCACATCCTTCCTGTAGTCGATGGCCTCAATGATACGCTGCTCATCGATATGCTTCGGCAGCGGCAACTGAACAATGAAGCCATCCACGTCAGGGTCTTCATTCAGCTGTTGCACGCACTCCAAGAGTTCTTCTTCGGTCACATCGGCCTCATAGCGGATGAGCGACGACTTGAAGCCGCAGGCCTCGCAAGCCAGCACCTTGTTCTTCACGTAGGTCTCCGAACCACCGTCGTGGCCCACCAACACAGCGGCCAAGTGGGGTTGTTTGCCGCCACGAGCCATTATTTCTTTCACTTCCTCGGCAATCTCCAGCTTGATGGCTGCCGCCGTTGCTTTTCCGTCAATTAGTTGCATATTTGGGTGATTGGTGTTGGGTGTTAGGTGTTAAAACTTTGGCAGACCGCCTCGCATCATGTTGCGCATACCGCCCATGCCGCCGCTGGTCACCATTTTCATCATCTTGCGCGTCTGCTCGAACTGCTTGATCAGTCGGTTCACCTCCTGAATGTTCGTACCGCTACCTTTGGCAATACGCATGCGACGACTCTGGTTCAGGATTTCAGGATTCTGACGCTCCTTGGGAGTCATGCTTCGGATGATGGCCTCGATGCCCTTGAAGGCGTTATCGTCGATGTCGAGGTCCTTCAACTGCTTGCCCACACCAGGAATCATCGCAGCCAAGTCCTTGATGTTACCCATCTTCTTGATCTGCTGAATCTGTCCGAGGAAATCGTCGAAGTCGAATTTGTTCTTCTGAATCTTCTTCTGCAGGCGCTTTGCCTCTTCCTCGTCAAACTGCTCCTGAGCGCGCTCCACCAAGCTCACGATGTCGCCCATTCCCAAGATGCGATCGGCCATACGAGCAGGATGGAACACGTCGATAGCTTCCATCTTCTCGCCTGTACCCACAAACTTGATAGGCTTTGTAACAACAGTGCGAATCGAAAGAGCGGCACCACCACGTGTATCACCATCGAGCTTTGTCAGCACCACGCCATCAAAGTCGAGTCGGTCGTTGAACTCCTTGGCGGTGTTCACAGCATCCTGACCGGTCATCGAGTCCACCACGAAGAGCGTCTCATCGGGAGTGATGGCCTGCTTCAGACTCTCAATCTCCTGCATCATCTCCTCGTCAACAGCCAGACGACCAGCCGTATCGACGATGACGACATCCTGTCCTTCAGCCTTCGCTTTCGCAATAGCATGACGGGCAATGTCAATCACATTCTTGCTTTCAGGTTCGCTATACACAGGAACGCCCACCTGCTCGCCCACCACATGCAACTGTTGGATGGCAGCAGGACGATACACGTCGCAAGCCACGAGCAAAGGCTTCTTGTGCTGCTTCTGCTTCAGCATGTTGGCCAACTTGCCGCTGAACGTCGTCTTACCCGAACCTTGCAATCCCGACATCAGCACGATGCTCGGTTTGCCATTCAGCTTCAACTCCACGGCCTCGCCGCCCATGAGCTCAGCCAGTTCGTCGTGAACAATCTTCACCATCAACTGACCAGGCTTGATTGCCGTCAGCACATTCATGCCCATCGCCTTCTCCTTCACGCGGTCGGTGAAGTCCTTGGCAACCTTGTAGTTCACGTCGGCATCGAGCAGCGCACGACGCACGTCCTTCAAGGTTTCGGCAACGTTGATTTCGGTGATTTTCCCTTCACCTTTCAGTATCTTGAACGACCGTTCTAGTCTGTCACTAAGATTCTCAAACATATCTTTTTATCCTTTATCTATATTTTTGGACTGCAAAGTTACACTTTTTTGGTCGAAACACAAAGACATTTCGAAAATAATTCCTATATTTGCGCCAAATAACAGAAACAATCAACTTTGCAAGTTGAAGCATAAAGAGTATAAAGGGGAGTAAGAGGGCGTAAAGGGACATCCGTCCTAGATAATGAGATAAAAGATAATGAGATAAAAATGAAGAATATGAAAGAAAGTCGCTTCATTGCAGCCGCTATCATTGCGGTGGGCATTTTTTGTTTGGGTTGGTTCATGAAAGCTGGCATCGACAACTTTGCCAACAAGGACCGCAAAGTAACTGTGAAAGGTTTGGCAGAGCGCGAAGTGCCTGCCGACAAAGTAACGTGGAGCATCAGCACAAAGGTGACTGGCAACGACCTGCCAATGCTCTACGAGAGCATCAACCTGCAGACCGACAAGATCAAGCGATTCTTGAAGGCAAACGGCATCGATGAGCAGGAAATCACCGTCAACCCGCCATCCATCAGCGACCTCGAGGCTCGCGAGTGGGGCGACAACAACAAGCCATTCCGCTACATCGTCTCCACCACCATTACCGTTGCCACCAAGAAGGTGGAGCAGGTGAAGACCGCCATCTTCAAGCAGGCTGAGCTATTGAAGCAGGGTGTGGCCATCGAGACCAGCAATGCCGAATACGAATATGCGTCGTTCCAGCAGATGAAGCCCGAGATGATGGCCGAAGCCATCAAGAACGCGCAGAAGACAGCCGAGCAGTTTGCCGAGGCCAGCCACGCTCGTCTGGGCGAGATCCAGACAGCCGGACAAGGACAGTTTGAAATCGACAATCGCGATGAGAACACGCCCTATATCAAGAAGTTGCGCGTGGTCACAACCATCACCTATTCGCTGAAACAATAACGCTTACCGTAGAAAACGAAAGACAAAAACCATCGAATATGAAATTAGCTGAAGCATTGAGCCTGCGCAAGGACTTGCAGGCGCGTATAGAGCAGTTGAAAGTGAGACTGCTCAACAACATCAAGGTGCAGGAGGGCGAACAGCCCACCGAGGACCCGAAAGAGCTGATGGCCGAGCTGAACGGCTGTCTCGACCAGTTGGAAAAGTTGATTTTCCGCATCAATGCCACCAATATGCTCACCGTCCACGAGGGCAAGACCATCACCCAACTGAACGCTGAGCGCGATGTGCTGAAAATGCGTGTTGAACTCCTGCGCAACGTGTCGAACAGCGCCTCACAGCTCAACAACCGCTATTCACGCACGGAAATCAAGACGGTGGCTACCATCGAGGTGAAACCCTTGCGCAAACAGATAGACAAACTATCAGAGGCTTTGCGCCAGATAGACCTGAAGATTCAGACGCTCAACTTCACCACGGAGTTGACTTCCTGATGCCGAAGGTTCAACAAGAATAAAGCCGGCAGACAGGCGTGGGGCGAGTTGGAACCTGCTTGGATAAGCAATCTTAGTCTCTTCGGGGCAAGAATTTTTCTTTTCACGGCGCATGCCCAGCATATCAGCATGTAGCAATGGGTCGATACCCGTTTAATTTAGGGTATATGACCTGCATGTCGCACCTCGCACTACCACCCAACTGACTACGACTTCTGTCGGCCCTTTTACCTAACCACCATTTTCCGACTTTCCTCTTTGCTTTTCACGATATAAGTGCCAGAGGGAAGCGATAGTTCAGCCTTCTTTCCACTGTAACGCTGGTTGCCCTGAACATCATAGACGGTGATCTGATCATCATCCTTCTGCAGCTCGCGAATGGAGGTGGTGGTCGGTGATGCTTGTACGGGTTTGGGCATCAACTTGCTCTTGGCGCCATCCTGTTCATCATCTTCCAATTTGAACCTAATGGGTATGCAGTATCTCACGCGGGTAGCCTCACCATAGAATTTGCCAGGAATCCATTTGGGCATCATGGAAACCACCCTGAGGGCTTCGGCGTCAAAAGCGGGGTCGAGGCTTTTCACCACTTTCGCCTCGGCGATGCTGCCGTCTTTCTCCACCACGAAACTGACAACCACCCTGCCTTGAACGCATCTTTCCGGGCCACCTGGCCAACGGGTGTTCTCTTTGAGGTAATCCATCAATGCTTGGGTGCCTCCAGGAAAAGAGGGCATCTGTACATAACAACAATGTATGACGCGTGTTGAATCTTTCTGACTCTTGACGTTTTCTTTCTCCTGCGCTGCCGCATAGGTCATGCCAAAGGCGAACAACAGACTGAATAAAATGATTCGTTTCATGACTTTTTGGGTATAAGGGTTTATGGATGGTCTCGGGTTCTGATGTCCTACCACCGTTGTATTTTTTTGCAAAGGTAATCCATAAAATCCCTTTTTGCAATACCCATTCAGTCATTGACACAATCATTTTACGTAAACACCTCTATATCAATCACTTGTAAAATACTGCACCCCAAATTTGACACAGGAGAATCGTTGATTCTTAGTTGTAAATTATGAGTTATAAGTTATGAAATATCGTGCAAAACGATTCAAACGCAGCTTAATTTTTTAATTTTTTAATTTTTTAATCGCCTACAGGCGACTTCTCTCTTCCTGTCCAGCACCCGTACCCTTATACTTCGAGCTGGTGGCGTTGAAGTTGTAGCTCAGCGTGAGGCCTATCTGTTGCGTATAGCTGTAGTAGTCCTGAGCCGTCTTGCCGATGTTGTAGTAGGTGGTCACCTTGGTCCTCGCCGTGCGGAAGATGTCGTTGGCATAGAGCGCAGTGGTCAGTCTTCCCTTCAAGAACGATTTCTGCAGGCGGGCATTCACGTTGAAGACGCTGCCGCGATACATGAATCCCCAGTGGTTGCTGCCGGTATAGCTGACTTGCAGCAGCGCCTTGGCCGTCTCGTCGAGGACGAACCAACTCTTCAGGTCGACGCTGAACTCAGGCTTGTTCAGTTTCTTCGGCGCGCCATATTTCTCGGCGTCGAACATCTGCTGATAGTAGTGCAGCGTGGCCGTTGGCCGCCAGAATCCCAGCTTCGGCGATGCCACCAGCGTGGCATAGACACGATCCTGATGGTCGAAGTTGGCGGGGCGGAAAATGCCTATCTCCTTCTCCTCGTCATACACCTGCCCTACGTGGGTGAAGAAATCTTTCTCTCGTGTAAAACCTGAAACAAAGGTCAGCCACGACGAATAGGTCAGAATAAAATCGATGCTCTGACGTACCGAAGGGCGCAGCAGCGGATTGCCACCCTCGTAGAGCATACGGCTGTCGTATATAATCATGGAAGTCAGCATGCTGTAGGGCGGACGACTGATGCGCTTGCTGTAGCCCAGCTGGGCACCCAACTTGCCTTTCTGCCAACCCACCGACAGATTGGGGAACCAGTCGTTATACGTGCGGCTGGGCTCCGATTGAGAGATGCCAAACGAATGGTAGTCAGTCTCCACGTGCTCATAGCGCAGGCCAGCGTGCACGTTGAACGTTGAAGACTGGACACCGTACGACAAATCGTATTCGGCGAAGCCCGCGATGTTCCTCTCCAACACTTCGTTGTCCGACTCTGGAATGATGTACTCCTCATTCCAGTTGTGGCCATGACTCATGGTCGATGTCGCCTCCGAGCCACCGCTCAGCCTTCCTTGCCAAATGGGATAGTCCAGCACCAGCTTCGCAGCCACCAGCCTGTCGTCCTCCGTCGTCTGCGTGGTGAGGGTGCGATTGCCATATTCACCGCTCATCTCATATTGGTTGTTGTTATTCTCCGATGCGTGTCGCAGCACGGTGGCATTCAGGTCGATACCCAGATTGCCAGCCTTGCCTACGTAGTAGGAGTTCACCTCCCACACAGGCTTGTTCTTCTCACGGATATCGGTCGTCAGGCGTACATCAGCGTCAAAGGCGCCGTTCTTCAGATAGTGCTGGATCATGTCAGAGCTGAAGCGGTTATAAAGGATTTTCTGCGACGAGAAGCTAAGTCCTATCGAGTGGTCAGTATTGAAGTCGTAGCTCAATCCTCCCTTGTACTGCAGCTCCGTCCAACTGCTCCTCACGGGCAACTCCGCGTTGATGTCAAACATGTCCTTGTTGATATGTAACTCCTGATCGAGGTCCTGGTCGTTGCTGTAGTGGCCGTTGTCGAGCGCAACGGTGGCAAACGCCTCCAAGCCGCCTGTGCGATATTTCAAGGTCAGGTCGTCGTAGTTGTTCCATTTGTTGTTCTTCCACGTCTGACTGGTCGCCATCACGCTCAGTCCGTCGCCCTGCGGCTTCAGGGTCTTGATGCGTATCACGGCGTTCACCTCGGCATTATACTGGGCACCAGGGGCGGTAATCACGTCCACCGACTTCACGTCCACCGACTTCAACTGCTTCAGGTCAGCGGCGTCGCGCACCTTCTTGTTGTTGATGTATATTTCGGGCTCGCCCTTCGCCAGCACCTCGAACTTGCCATCGCGCAGCTGCACCATCGGCATCATCGACAACACGTCCTCAGCCGAACCCAGGTCGTGCAGGATGGAGTGCTGCACATCGACGGTCACACCGCCCGTCGTCATCTTATATTGTGGAATCGTCCCTTTCACCTCCACCGCGTTCACCATGTAGGTCTCCGGCTGCAGGGCGATGGTGCCCACCTGCCCCACGTTCACCTTCCGCGTCAACGTCTTGTAGCCCACGCAGCTCACCTTCAGCGTCACCCTCTTCGCCTTGCAGGGAATCACGAAATCGCCATTCTCATTGCTCACGCTGCCATTGATGAAAGCTGCTGCCATCGCGGCGTCGCTCCCCTTATCAAAGTATGTGGAATTCTGTTCATTGTCGGGTATGTTGGCATCGCCGAACAACGAGACATTGGCGAATTCGATGGGATTGCCTCGTCCGTCCACCACCCTTCCTATCACCTTCGTGCTCTCCTTCTGCGTACACTCCACGAAGATGCGGTTGCCGTCGAAGGTCACCTTCATCGGGTAGAAGCCCACCACCTCGCGCAGGGCGTCCCTCAGCGTGCGGTTCTCGAAGCGGCAGGTCACAGTGAAGTCCTCCAGCTCGTTGTAGATGAAGTTGATGGTTTGGTCGCTCACCGCGCTGTTCAAGTCCTCGAGCACCTTCGAGAGCGACTGGTTGCGGTAGTCCCTGGTCAGCCTCTGGGCATGCAAGCCGCTCACGCAGAGGCACAATGTTATCATGAATACTATCTTTTTCATTCCTTTTCTAAAGTCTAATTACCCTTTTCTGTATCCTGTCATTCTACAATCAGTCTCCGTCCCTCTCTCTTGATGTGGAAACGCTCGAACTTGTTGAACGTACCCACCACGTCGTCCACCGCCAGCGTCTTGTCCCATGTGAAGTACAGGCGCAGCCGTCGGGCGTTCTCGTCCTTGTACACCACCTCACAGTCGTAGAACTGCGCCACCTCCTCGAGGATGGAGCCCAACTCCTGGTTCTCGAACACCCTCGCCGCCGTCAGCGTGCTGTCGCGCTCAGCCAGTGGAGCCTCCTCCGTCGTCTGCCGTCCATCGGTCGCCACCACCGTCTGCTCCTGTCCAGCCTCCTGTCCGTCCGTGCTGCCTCCCACAAACCGTATCGCCGCATAAGTGATACCCGATAGCAACAGCACTCCCACCACCATCGCAACATACTTTCGTAATGAAGAATGATGAGTGAAGAATGAAGAATCCTTTAATTTTTCATTTTTCATTTTTAATTTTTCATTTAGGCCAAAGGCCGCTTCAAACTTCGTCCACTCCTCGTCGATGATGTCGCTCGTGTCCAGGTCGTCCTTGTACAGCGATTCCCTCTCATACATCCGCCTGAGCATCTGCTCGAGTTTCTCATTTGACTCCATATCCTAACGTTTTTAAATGGTCCTTCAATAGTTTCAACGACTGCGACAGATGGTTGTGAACCGTCACCTCGCTCACCTGCATCACGTCCGCTATCTCGCGGTATTTCAACCCCTGCTGGTAGCGCAGGCGCAGAATCTGCTGCGACAGCTTCGGCATACGCGTCTCTATCACGTGGTGAAGCAGCTGCAGCTGCTCCTCCTCCGCCGTCTGCTCCGCGCTCACCATCTCCACCACCATCGCCCGTTGCTGCTCCCTCGCCTTCTGCCGGTGCACCAGCACGTTGATGCAGCGGTTGCGCACGCTCGTCAGCAAGTAGGCACCCAGCGTCTCACTCCGCAGATCCTTCCCGCTGTCCAGCAGATGGGCGAACACCTCGCTCACCACATCCTTGCTCTCCGCCTCGTCGTCCAGCATCCGCAGCGCCACCCGATACATTCCGTCGTAATGACGCCTGAACACCTTCTCGAACGCTCTTTTCTCTACCATCTGTCTTGTCTTTTCTCTATATACAATCGAACCACCCGATTTCCTAAGCAAAAATACAATTTTTTTTTCAAACCACCAAATTTCATGGTAAAAAATATTTACATCGCCATATGTGGTCTTTGAGTTTTCCAAAGACCATCTTTGACACGCTCAAAGCTGTGCAATGAGTAGGTCAAAGCTATGCAATGAGCCCGTTATTGCTAGTCTTTTGCAGAGGCACACTAATGCATTCAGAAACAGCGAAAAATTTCATTTTTCATTTTTAATTTTTCATTTAGGCCGCAGGTCGCTACGGGGCGCATTTGTGACTTTGTGACATGTGACTTTGTGACATTAAGCACCTCCACATGTGCAAAGGCGCGCCCCTCTACTATGTGTTATTATAATATATAATA